>NZ_JAUSVA010000002.1:7921757-8237821 GCF_030813695.1 Kitasatospora herbaricolor | reverse complement strand
GCGGACCCCGACAAGGACCCTCGTAACAACGAAGGCCCCAGTCCGGACGGCGAGTTGGCCACGCTGCAGGACTATCTGACGAGCTATCGGCTGACCCTGCGGATGAAGTGCGAGGGGTTGACGCCGGAGCAACTCGCGCGGCGGTCGGTACCGCCGTCGACCATGTCCCTGCTGGGGCTGGTCCGTCATCTGGCCGAGGTGGAGCGGGACTGGCGCAACTGGATCACGCCGGGTGACCCGGAGCCCAAGCTGTACGGAGCGCGGGACGGCGACTTCGAGGGGGCGGCGGCGGAGCAGGAGCTGGTCGACGGCGCGTTCGCCGACCTCGTCCGCGAACAGGCCGCCACCGACGCGGTGCTGGCCGAGTACCCGGATCCGGCCGTGCGGGTGGGGCGCCACGGCGACTCCGTCCGGGGGCTGCTGGTCCACCGGATCGAGGAGTACGCGCGTCACTGCGGGCACGCCGATCTGCTCCGCGAGTGCGTGGACGGCCGGGTGGGGCAGTAGCCCCCTCGGCCCGGACGGTGCGGACCGGGCCGAGCCGGCGGACGGCGAGGTCACCACTGCACCGCCGCCCGGGGGCCGTACCGGTGGGCCGCGCGCCCGGCCGGCGGCATCGCGAGGAAGGCACCGACGGCGGGTGCGAGCAGCGCGATGCCGAGCTGGCCGGCGTTCAGGTGCAGGTGGAGCCGGATCCACGGGATCCGGGTGACGAAGCTGCCGGTGACGGCCCCGTGGATCGCGAACACCAGGCTGAATCTCACCCTGGCCCGGCGGGCCTCCTGTTGGTCGCCCATGAACCGGGCCCTCCCCTTCTGTGCAGGTGGGCATCGACGGCCAGGAGGTGGCTCCGACGATGTGGACCTCGCGAGCGCCCTCGGTGGTGCGACAGAATCTATCAAGCAGGGTTCCTGATAGATAACGGGTGGACGCGTTCCTTGCCCGAGGACCGGGAGCCGCAACGGCGATCCGGCCGCGACCGCAGCGCGCGGCGGGAACGGGAGCGGGAGCGGGACCAGGACGACGACCGGGACCGGGCCCGGAGTCAGAGCAGGGTCAGGATGCGGGGACCCTCCTCGGTGATGGCGACGGTGTGCTCGATGTGGGCGGCCCGGCTGCCGTCGACCGTCCGCAGGGTCCAGCCGTCGGGATCGGTGCGGTAGTCGTCGCGCCCGCCGGCCGTCAGCATGGGTTCGATCGCGAGGGCGAGCCCGTGGCGCAGCGGATAGCCGCGGCCGGGCCGGCCGCGGTTGGGGACGTGCGGGTCCTCGTGCATCGTGCGGCCGATGCCGTGGCCGCCGAAGCCGTCGAGCAGGCCGCAGTCCGCCTTGCGGGCGACCGCGCCGACGGCGTGGGAGATGTCGCCGATTCGACGGCCGACGGTCGCGGCGGCGATGCCGGCGTCCAAGGCCTCCTGGGTGGCGGCGATGAGCGCCAGGTCGGCGGGGCGCGGGGTGCCCACGGTGAAGCTGATCGCGGCGTCGCCCGTCCAGCCGTCGAGCCGGGCGCCGCAGTCGATGCTGACGAGGTCCCCGTCGCGCAGGCGGTAGTCGCCGGGGATGCCGTGCACGACCGCGTCGTTGACGGAGGCGCAGATCACCGCGGGGAAGGGCACGGGGGCGAAGGAGGGCTGGTAGCCGAGGAACGGGGAGCGCGCCCCGGCCTCGTCCAGCACGGTGCGGGCGGCCTCGTCCAGCTCGCGGAGGCTGACGCCCACGGCGGCCGCGGCCCGGACGGTCGCGAGTGCGCGGGCCACGACGCGTCCGGCTTCCCGCATCGCCTCCAGCGCCCTGTCGGTCTTGATCTCCACCATGTTCCTGACACTCCCCTGCGATGCGAACCAATACTTATACCGGTATTAGTATCACGGGTATGGTGAGAGTTCCTTTGAGTCCGCAGGAGCGGGAACGCGGCGAGCGCTTCGGAGCCCTGCTCCGCCGGGCCCGCGGCGAGCGCAGCATGGTGGACGTGGCGGCGGCGGCCGGGGTGTCCGCGGAGACCCTCCGCAAGATCGAGACCGGCCGGGCCCCGACCCCGGCCTTCTTCACCGTCGCGGCGCTGGCCCACGCGCTGGGCCTGTCGCTGGACGTCCTGGCGGCGGCCTGTGCGGAGGACGCCGACCACGGGGAGGAGGCCCTGTCCGCGTGACGGGCCCCCGCCGGCCGCGCCCTCAGGCCCGGCCGGCCGGCTCGGACCGCCCGGCGCCGTCCACCATGCCCTCCCCCGCGGCCGACCGCCCGCTGTCGCCCCGACGGGCCGTCAGGCGGCCGGCGAACGCCACGGCGAGCGCCAGCACGATCAGGGCCGCCGCCACCGCGAAGGTGATCCGCATGCCGGTGGCCACCGCGTCCGGACGCGCCGTCGTGACGTCGGCCGCCGCCGAGGCGAGGGCGAACACGGCGCCCATCACGGACGCGCCGGTGACCAGCCCGAGGTTGCGCGACAGGTTGAGCATGCCGGAGACGACACCCCGCCGGTCGGGGCGGACGTCCGCCATCACGGCGGTGTTGTTGGCCGTCTGGAACACCGCGTAGCCGGCCGTGACGACGACGATCGGCCCGAGGTAGCCGGCCACGCCGGACCGGGCCGGCAGCAGGGCCGGCGCCAGGCAACCGGCGGCCACGGCGGTCAGCCCGAGCACGGTCATCCGGGCCGCGCCGAAGCGGTCCGCGACCCGCCCGGCCGGCACCCCCGCCACCGCCGCGACCAGCGGTCCGACGGACAGCACCAGGCCGACCGGCGCCTCGCCGAGCCCCAGCCCGCGGGAGAGGTAGAACGGCCCGACCACCAGCGTGGCCATCATCACCGTGGAGACCAGCGCGCTCATGGCGAGGCTCGAACTCAGCGCCCGGTCACGGAAGACGGCGGGCCGGATCAGCGGCGAGGCGGCCGTGGCCTCGACCCGCAGGAAGAGACCGGCGCCGAACACGGCGGCCACCAGCAGAGCGAGGGTGAGCGCGCCGAAACCGCCGCGCCCCAGCGTCATGGCGAGTGCGTACGCCCCGAGGGTCAGGGCCAGCAGCACCGTACCGGCGTGGTCGAAGCGCGCCCGGCCGGTGGCCGCCCGCGGCCGGTCGACGGGCAGGTGGCGACGGGTGAGCAGCAGGGCCGGCAGTCCCAGCGGCAGGTTGACCAGGAAGATCGCCCGCCAGCCGAGCCCGGAGATCAGCAGCCCCCCGAGCGAGGGGCCGAGGGCGGTGCCGATCGCGGACATCGTCCCGAGCAGGCCCATCGCGCGGCCGGTCCGCTCCTGCGGGACGGTCTCCCCCACGAAGGCCATGGTGAGGGCCATCATCACGGCCGCCCCCACGCCCTGCGCGGCGCGGGCCGCGATCAGCAGCCAGAGGGCGGGAGCGAGCCCGCAGAGCACCGAGGCCGCCGTGAAGAGGGTGATGCCGGCCAGCAGCAGCCGGCGGCGGCCGATGAGGTCGCCGAGCCGTCCGACGCTGACGATCAGCGTGGTGACGGCGAGCAGGTAGGCGAGGACGATCCACTGGACCGCCTGGAACGAGGCGCCGAACGCGTGTGCCATGGTCGGCAGGCCGACGTTGGCGATGCTGGTGCCGAGCGAGGGAAGCAGCACGGACAGCGAGAGGCCGGCGAGCACCCACCGGAGGGACGTCTTCCGTCCGGCTCCTGGGGCCGCCGCCCCGTACCGCCCCGGGTCGGGCTGGGTCACGATGGACTCCGATCTCTCTGGTGGGTCCTGAAGCCCGGCCGCCGATCGGCGGGGGCGGGCCCGGTCGTACCCGGCCGGGCGGGTGGGCGCGGGCGCTGCACGGGATCGACCCGGCAGATGCACGGGGGCCGCCGGGGTGTGGTCGACCCGGCGGCAGGTGGCGGGGGCCGGTGGAATCGACCCGGCAGATGCGGCGGGGGCCGGGGGGTGACCGCTCCCCCGGCCCCCGCCGTCAGCGCTCCCGGGCGGTCACGCGGCCGGGCGTACGCCGGTGAAGACCGTGGTCGCGGCGAGCAGGAAGGCGTCCGGCCGCCGGAGGACTCCCTCGGGGGCCGACGGGTCGAGCAGCAGGTCGACGGTCCCGCGGTCCTCCTCGTCCAGGAACTCGCCCATCGCCTCCCGCAGCCGGGTGAGATGGGCGTGCAGGAAGGCCCGGGCCGTCCCGCCCAGCGGGGCCGGCAGGTGGAGCAGGGTGGTGAAACCGCGTGTCCCGACGAGGCCCGCGCGGCCGAGCATGGCGGCCCAGTCCTCGACCACGCCGGTACTGCCGGGCAGTTCGGCCCGCATGGCCTCGAACCAGTCCTCCTGGACGGCGTCGAGCCGGGCCTGCAGGCCGGGCCGGCCGATCCCGATGTCGCGCGGGAGGAAGCGCATCGGCAGCCCGCCCTCCGCGACGGCGAGCAGGCCGCCGGGCCTCAGCACCGCGGCGAGAGCGTCCAGGGCGCCCTGCTGGTCGCCGAGATGGTGCACCGCCCGGCTGCTCCAGACCAGGTCCGCGGTGCCGGGGCCGCCGTCCTCCTCCGGACCGGCCAGGCCCTCGGGCAGTTCCGCGTGCCGGACGGACACCCGGCCGGCCAGGCCGAGCCGCTCGGCGCGGACCAGGGCCCGGTCGAGCAGCCCGGGCGCGCCGTCCACGGCGACGGTCTCGGCGGCCGGGAAGGTCTCGGCCAGCAGGCAGGCCATCACGCCCGGCCCGCTGCCGACGTCGAGGATCCGGCGGACCTCGCGCTGCGGGCCGAGCAGGTCCTTCAGGTGGGCCGCTGCCCGGCGCAGCGCCGGGAGTTGGATCTCACCGTTGTTCTCCAGGTGGGTGGCCATCACCTCCCAGTCGATGTCGGTGCTGCCGTGGGCGTGGCCGTGGCCGTTCCCGTGGCCGGTTCCGTGGTCTTTGCCGTGGCCGTGGCCTTTGCCGTGGCCGTGTTCGGGGTCCTGGTGTGCGCTCATGGGGGAAGCGTGCCCCCGGGTTTCAGGGGCGGCAATTATTGTTGCCAATACCGGGACAGCGGGTTGGAATGGCCGCATGGAAGAAGCACCGACGTACCAGGCGGTCCTCGACGAGGTGGGCCCGCGGCTGAGGCGGCTGCGGGCGAAACGCGGGCTCACCCTGGCCGCGCTCGCCGAGACCACCGGCATCTCCAAGAGCACCCTGTCCCGGCTGGAGTCCGGGCAGCGGCGGCCCAGTCTGGAGCTTCTGCTGCCGCTCGCCGGTGCCTACGACGTGCCGCTGGACGACCTGGTCGGCGCCCCCGAGGTGGGGGATCCCCGGGTGCGGCTGACGCCCCGTCCGCTGGCGCACGGCGGGACCTTCGTCCCGCTCTCCCGTGGCCCGGGGCCGTTGCAGGCGTACAAGATGGTCATCGCCGACCGGGGGACCGAGCCGAACCTCCGCAGCCACGAGGGGTACGAGTGGCTGTACGTGCTGGAGGGGCGGCTGAGGCTCGTCCTCGGCGAGCACGACATCGTCCTCGGCCCGGGTGAGGTGGCGGAGTTCGACACCCGGGTACCGCACTGGTTCAGCGGCGCCGAGGGCCGGCCGGTCGAGGTGCTGAGCCTGTTCGGGCGGCAGGGCGAGCGGATGCACGTCCGGGCCAAGCCGCGGTCCTGACGGTGCGGCGGCCCGGCGGTGCCGCCCGGGTCACGGGGAACCGGAGGCGGGTCCGCGGGAATCGCCCGGGACCGGCCGGTGGTTGGCGCCTGCGGAACAGTGATCACGAAGGGGGACGCGATGGCGGGCGGGATCGGCATCCGGGGGACGGTCGCGCCGGGATTCGAAGCGGTGCGCGAGGAGTTCGCCGCCGCCCTGGCCGACGACCCGAACGAGCCGGGGGCCCAGCTCGCGGCATACCTGCACGGTCGGCAGGTGGTGGACCTGTGGGCGGGCGAGGGCCTGACGGGCGACTCCCTGACCGGCGTCTACTCCTCCACCAAGGGCGCGGCCTACCTGGTGGTCGCCCTGCTGGTGCAGGAGGGCGTCCTCGCCCTCGACCGGGAGGTCGCCGTCCACTGGCCGGAGTTCGCCGCCGGGGGGAAGGGCAGGCTGACGCTGCGCCAACTGCTGGAGCACCGCTCCGGAGTGGTCGGGGTGCCCGGCGGATTCACCCTGGCGGAGCTGGCCGACGACCGGGTGCTGGCCCGGCGGCTGGCGGCCCAGCGGCCCTGGTGGACGCCCGGCGAGGGCTACGGCTACCACGCGCTGGTGATCGGCGCGCTGACCGGGGAGGTCGTGCTCCGGGTCACCGGGCGGAGCGTCCAGCAGCTGTTCGAGGAGCGGATCAGGGCGCCCTACGGGCTGGACCTGCACCTCGGACTGCCCGAGGCACTGGAGCCGCGGTTCGTCGCGATCCGCCCGATGCGGCCGAGCGAGCAGGAGCTGGCCGCCTTCGAGGGTCCGGTCCCCGCGCCGGACAGCCTGACGGGGATCGCCTTCAACCTGCACGCCACCCCGCCGACCGACCTGGTCGAGTACGCCAACGCCCGGACGGTCCGGGCCCTGGGCCCGGCCTCCGGCGGCGGCATCGGCAACGCGCGTGGCCTGGCCCGGATGTACGCGGCGGCGATCAGCGGCGTGGACGGCCGGCCGCCGCTGCTGAAGCCCGACACCGTCGCCGAGTTCGGCCGGGTCCGCACCCCGGGCACCGACCTGGTGACCGGCGAGGCCGACCACTTCGGGCTCGGGTTCGAGGCGGAGAGCTCACGCTTCCCCTTTCTCGGGCCGGACGCCTTCGGGCACTGCGGCGCGGCCGGCTCCGAGGCGTTCGCCGACCCGCGCAGCGGCGTCGCCTACGGCTACACCCGGCGGCGCTTCGCCTTCCCCGGCGGCTCGGCCGTGGAGAACCTCCGGCTGGCGGCGGCGGTGCTGCGGGCCGCCGGCAGCGCGTAGCGGCCGGCGGGGCCGGGTAGCGCCTCGCGGACCGGACGGGCCCGGAGGCCCGGGCCCGGTCGCGGCGCCGTCGCCCGTACCGGCCTCAGGCCGGGTCCGTCACCGTGCCCGCCGAGGGGCCGGCCGGCGGTGCCGGCACGGGCACCGGCACCGGTCGGCGGTGCACCGCCCGGCCGGCCCGCCGGCCGAGCAGCAGGTAGCCGAGCAGCGCGCCCGTGGTGTTCAGGATGACGTCGTCGATGTCGAAGGCCCGGCCGGTGATCAGCGCGCCCTGGACGAGCTCGACCAGCAGCATCACCCCGGCCGTCCGGACCAGCACCCCGAACAGGCCGCGCGCCTTGGGCACCAGCACCGGCAGCAGTACGCCGAACGGCAGGCCGAGCAGGATGTTGCCGCCGACCTGCCGGGCCGCGTCCACGGTGGTGGCGTGCAGCAGGTAGTGGCGCAGCGAGTCGCCGGGGCGGACGTTGCTGTGCACCTGGCCGACCGCGCCGGGGACGGAGACCAGGGTGAGGCGGGCCAGCACCACGGCGAAGGCGACCATGCCCACGAACGCCGTCAGCAGCGCGAGCGCCCTGAGCAGGGCCGCCCGCCAGGAACGCCCCGGCGCCTTTGCCGGCGGCCCGGCCACGGCAGGACGGCGCCGGCGCCACCTCGCCCACCCGGCCGGGCCCGGCCGGCCCGCGTCCGTCCGTGCTCTGCCCGATTCCGCCCCGGCCATCTGCTTGATCATGACACCCCTCCGGTCACCGCTCTCCAGGGCTGGCCGTCTACCCGGGCTCGGCCGCGCCACTCCCCTGGCCTTGTCCCCGGCCCCGTCCCTTCCCCTGCCCCCGGCGGGCGGACGCCCGGTGCTCGGGGCGGGTCCGGCCGGACGGCCGGAATTCCGCCGGGGACGAGGTGCACCGGGCGCGATCCGGGGCACACGCGGAGCGGGCGACCGACGCGGCCGACGCGCTCAGGGCCCGCCGTGACGCATACTGGCCGGTCGGGGGGAACGCGGTACGGGAGCGGACGAGAGGAGGCCCACGTGGACGGTTGGGACGTGTTCTGGCTGGTGGCCGCCGGGGTGGTCATCGCGGCCACCCTCGCGGTGGCGGTCACGCTGCTGGTCAAGCTGGTGCGGGCCCGGCGGCTGCTCGGGGCGTCGGGGATCCCGATGTCGAGCAAGGTGCTGTTCTGGGCGTCCCTCGTGTACCTGGTCAGCCCGGTCGACCTGCTGCCCGATCCGGTGCTGCTGGACGACATCGGCTTCCTGCTGGTGGCCCTGCGGTCGCTGCACAAGGCCGCGGAGCGCGCGGGCGTGACCGGGCGGGTCCGTCCGGAGGGCGGCCCGGACGCGGTTGGCGGCCCGCTGGGGTGAGGCAGACGGGGCAGACGGGGTGAGGCCGGGGCCGGACCGCCGGTGCGGCGGTCCGGCCCCGGGCCCCGGGTGTCAGCGGGCCTGGGCCTCGATGTCGAGGACGATCCGCTCGCACAGCTCGTGGGTGCGCAGCGCGTCCCGGCCGGAGATCGTCTTGCCGGTCCGGACGGCCTCCAGGAAGGTGAGCACGACCTGCTCGATTCCGCGCTGGCGGGCGACGGAGACCCAGTCGCCCCGGCGGCGGACGGTCGGCTGGCCGCGGTGGTCGATCACCTCGGCGAGGTTGACCACCTCGCGCTTGGAGTCGCCGCCGGAGACCTGCAGCACCTCCTCGGTGGAGCCGCTGACCCGGTTCATGATGCCGAGCGCGGTGAAGCCGTTGCCCGCCAGCGTCAGCACCAGGTGCTCCATCAGTCCGGCCCGGCTGCGGGAGCGGACGTCCACGTGCTCGATCTCGCCGGGGACGAGGAAGCGCAGGGTGTCGACGACGTGGATGAAGTCGTCGAAGACCGCGGTGCGGGCGGCCTCGGGCAGGCCCTCGCGGTTCTTCTGCAGGACGATCAGGTCGCGCGGACGCTCCTTGGCCTGCACGTAACCGGGGGCGTGGCGGCGGTTGAAGCCGACCATCAGCGACCGGCCGGTCTGCTCGGCCAGGTCCACCAGCCGGCGGGCGCCGGCCAGGTGGTGGTCGAGCGGCTTGTCGACGTACACGTCGACGCCGGCCTTCAACAGCTTCTCGGTGATCGGAACGTGCTGCTCGGTGACGGCGTGCACGAAGGCGGCTCGCACACCGCTGCCGATCAGGGCGTCGAGATCGGTGTACCGGTGGTCGATCCGGTAGGTGTCGCCGATCCGGTCGAGCTTGGCACGATCACGGGTCATCAGCCGCAGGTCCAGGCCGGGCTGCGCGGTGAGGACCGGGAGATAGGCCTTCTGCGCGATGTCCCCGAGGCCGATCACGGCCACGGGGAGCTTCTGATCGTCGGTCACCGGGAGGTCGAGGTCGTCGAATTCGGTGTCGGTCATCGGGGGCTGCTCCTGCGAGGGTGATGGTGGCCGCCCGCTCCGTCACGGGCGCCGAGCCTCCGGCAGCATATGCCAGAACGCCCCGTGAGCAGTCGGAACGCCCGGATCGGGGGCCCGGGTACCGGGCGGGCCCGGCCGGGGCAGTGGCGGCACTGCCCCGGCCGGGCCTCCCGGCCGTGACTGCCGGGCGGTCCTGATCCGTGGTCCCGATCCGTCGCGGGCCGGCCTCAGTAGTAGTGCTTCCGGCCGCCGACGGCGTGGCCCAGCGCTCCCATCACCCACAGGACCAGACCGATGGCCACCAGGATGATCCCGATGGTCCACAGGATTCCGATCCCGGCGATGAGGCCGATGACGAGGAGGATCACTCCGAGCACGATCATTGACGTCTCCCTACGATGCCCCCGGTAGGACTGTGCTGTTCCGGGCCGTGCCGTTCCAGGCCGGCCGGTTCGGGCCGTGACGGCCAGGGTCGTCCTGGTCCGGACGTTTCCGGCCGACCGGCGCGGGCTCCCGGGGCGCGACAGTCCCGGATCGACTGCCTTCTCGGGTTCGACGGGAGCCCACGCCAGGCGTTTGCCCGAATTGTCCGGATCAAACCGCCGGCGGCCTGCGAACAACGCCGTCAGGACGGCACGCCCGCGAGCGCCCTGACCTCCGACGAGGGGAACGGGCTGGAGCCGTGCCACTGCAGGAGCAGCACGGTGGCGTCGTCGCCGAGACGGCCCTGGTGGAGGTCCAGGATGCTCCGGACCAGACGGCGCAGTGTCTCGGGCACGGGGCGGTGGTCGGCGTGGTGGCGGATCAGGACGTCGATGAAACGTTCCAGGCCGAACTCCGGGCCGCCGGGGCGATGGGCCTCGGTGATGCCGTCGGTGTACAGGACCAGGCGGTCACCCGGCTCCAGCTGCTCGTGGCACACCTGGCTCCGCAGCCCCAGGGCGGTACCCATGGGGTGGGCCGGCGGGCAGTGCAGTTGGGTCTCCCACCGCCCGGCGCGGATCACGACCGGCGGGTGATGACCGCGGTTGACCCAGGACAGCACGCCCGTCCGCAGATCCAGTTCGCCCAGGATGCCGGTGACGAACCGGCTCCGGCCGAACTGCTCCAGCACCGCCTGCTCGATGGCCTCACCGGTCTCGGCCAGGCCCCGGCCCTTGCGGCGGTGGTTGCGGCAGGCCGCCACCGCGAGGTTGGCCGTCAGGGCGGCGGCGGTGTCGTGGCCCATCGCGTCGAACACCGACAGGTGCACGGTGTCACCGGCGGTCGCGAAGTCGAACGCGTCGCCCCCGACCTCGTAGGCGGGCTCCATGACGCCGCCGATCACCACCCGCTCGTCGGCGTAGATGCGCGGCGGCATGAGGTTCCACTGCATCTCGGCGGCCACGTTCATCCGCTCGGTGCGCCGCAGCCGGGCGTAGGCGTCGCTGGTGCCGCGCTTGCTGACGATCAGCAGCCCGATCAGGGCGGCGAGGCCCAGCAGGTCGTGCTGGGCCCGCGGGTCGTCGTGCGCGGTGTCCACCCGCAGGACTCCCAGGCGCTCGGTGCCGTCCAGCACCGGCACCCACCAGCGGTGCCCGTCCCCGTCCGTTCGTCCGGCGGCGACCGTGCGTCCCTCCTGGAAGGCCCGGCCGGGCAGCGTGCCCTCGACCCTCAGCTCGGCCTCGTCGGCCGCCGACCCGCTGCCCGGGGCCCGGCCCCGGTGGGCGTCCGGGCCGTTGCCGGTCAGCAGCCGCAGCACGCTCTCCCGCAGATCGCAGAGGTAGATCGCGGTGTTTCGCAGCCCCGCGGGCGCCGCGTACTCCGCGACCCGGTCCGGCACCTGCTCCAGCGGCATCAGGTGGCTGGCGTCGAGCAGCCCGACCAGCATGTGCCGGCTGTCCCTCTCGCGGTCCGTCACAGCTGCGCTCCTCGCCTGGGCCGCCGGCCCGACGGCAGGCGCGGCACCCCCAGTCTCCTCCCCGAAGGGCCCGGACGGTCGGAGCACCGCGCGGCGCGCGCCCCGTAGGACGCCGTCGGCCGGTGCGTCCGGTACGGCTGCACGGGCCGGGGCTCAGCCGGCCTCGGCCGCCGCCGTGGCGAGCGCCCGCAGCACCGGCCGGAGCAGCGGGTGGCTCTCGGCCCCGCTGCGGACGGCGGCGAAGACCCTGCGGGTGGCCAGGGCGCTGTCCACCGGGCGGACGGCCACCCGGGCGAGGTCGGCACCGCGCAGGGCGGAGCGGGGCACCAGCGCGACGCCGGCGCCGGCCGAGGCGAGCGCGACCACGGCGTTGAAGTCGTCCGAGGAGTGCACCAGCCGGGGCTGGAACCCGGCGTGCTCGCAGGCGAGCAGCACCACGTCGTGGCAGGGGTTGCCGGGGTAGGGGCCGATCCAGGGCTCCGCCGCGAGGTCCGCGAGGTCGACCACCTCGCCGGCGCGGTCGGGCGCGGCGAGCGGGTGGGTGAGCGGCAGGACGGCCTCGAAGGGCTCGGCGTAGAGCGGGACGCGGGTCAGCCGGGCGTCGTCCGCCCGGAGCGCGCCGCGGTACTCGACCGCGACCGCGAGGTCGGCGCGGCCGTCCAGCAGCATCGGCAGGCTGGCGTCGCCCTCGGTGTCCAGCACCTTCAGCCGCAGGCCGGGGGCCTCGGTGGCGAGGGCGCGGATGGCGGGCACCAGGACGAGCGCGATCCCGGTGGCGAAGGAGGCGACGGTGATCTCGCCCTCGACCCCGCCGCTGTAGGCCGCGAGGTCGGCCTCGGCGCGCTCCAGCTGGGCGAGCACGGCGTCGGCGTGCCGGAGCAGGATCTCCCCCGCGGCGGTGAGCCGCACGCCCCGTCCGTCCCTGGCCAGCAGGTGGTGGCCGGTCTCCTGTTCGAGCGCGGCCAGCTGCTGGGAGACCGCGGACGGGGTCAGGTAGAGGGCGGCGGCGGCTGCCGTCACGGTGCGGTGGTCGGCCACGGCCCGCAGGGTCCGCAGCCGTCGGGCGTCGATCACACCGCAATTCTGCCAGCGCCGCGGCCGGCCCCCGTACCGCCGGGCCCGGGCCGGGCGGCCGCGAGGTGCACGGCGACGGACCGCCCGGACGCCCGGGTCAGTGCAGCCGCTGCCGGACGGCGCGGGCCCGGACCTGCTCGGGGTACCAGCGGGTGACCTTGACCCCGACCACCAGCAGCGCGACCGGGAGGACCCAGTTGAGCCAGTCCGTCCCCGAGGAGACGTGCAGGGCGAGCAGCCCGAGCAGCGCGATCACCGCGAAGATCGAGCCCCACATGGCGGTGAGCACCCGGTTGGTGCGCTTGAACGCCGCGGTGCGCCAGAGCGCCGGCGGGGTGGACTCGCGGGCGTACTGCTCGGTGAACGGGACGAAGGCCAGGGACCCGAGCGCCGCCACCGCCACCACCCCGTTGGCGATCACCTGGGCGTAGGTCTCCAGCCAGAGCAGGTCGTCCCGGTCCAGCACCAGCGCCAGCACGCAGACGACCGCGAAGAACAGGATGCCGACGATCTCCAGGATCTTCGGACGGCCCCGGAGCACGTCCGGTCCGTTCAGCAGCAGGGAGGTGACCAGGCCCGCGACGGCGGCGAGCCCCCAGGTGCTCGGGCCGGCCACCGCGGCGAAGACGATCCAGGGCGCGAAGGCCCAGAGCACGTTGCCGCCGGCCGGTCCGCGGGAGGGCCCGTCCGGGCCGTGGTCCGGCTGCCCGGCCCCGCCGGTGGCGCGGTCGCCGCCGCTGCCGGGCGCACCGCCGGTGGGGGCGCCGCCGAGGGCGGTGCCGGCCGGCCGGGGCCGGGCACCGTTCACACTGTGCGGGGGAAGGGCACCGGGCGGGGCGCCCGGGAGCGGGTCGTCGGAGTACGGGCTCGTCATCGCACACCTCCGCGGCGGTGGCACCGTGCGGGTGGGGGCACCGCCTCGGCCGGAGGGGCGCCGGGGGTCGAGAGGTCCCTCCCCCATCGTGCGCGGCGCGCCGCCCGATCGCATCTCGCCCGCCGGCCGGCGCTCGGCACACGAACCGGAGCACGGCGTACCGCCCCCGCCACCCACTCCGACCTGCGGACGGACCCGGCCGTGCGCCCCTCGCGCGCCGGTCGCACCCCGCGCGCCGCCGTCCGCTCCCGCGCCGGGCAGGTCACCGCCTCCCTATCGTGGGGCCCTTACTTCTCGGCGAAGGGCATCGACATGACGAGACGTTGGCTGGTGACGGGCTGTTCGTCCGGGCTGGGACTGGCACTCGCCGAGGCGGTGGCGCGGGCCGGTGACACGGTGGTGGCGACCACCCGGCGGCCGGGTGCGCTGGACCCGCTGGCGAAGGCCTTTCCCGGCCGGGTCGTCGAGGCCGTGCTGGACGTCCGGGACGCCGCGCGGTGCCGGGCCGTGGTGGAGTTCGCCGTGGAGCGCCTGGGCGGGGTGGACGTCCTGGTGAACAACGCCGGCTGCGGGGTGTTCGGCGCGGTCGAGGAGATCTCCGACGACGAGCTGCGGGACCAGCTGGAGGTGCTGGTGGTGGGCCCCTGGCGGCTTACCCGGGAGGTGCTGCCGCTGATGCGGGCCCAGGGCGGCGGGCACGTCGTCAACGTCTCCTCGCTCGCCGGCCGGACGGTCTTCCCCGGGCTGGGGGCCTACAGCGCCGGCAAGTACGCCCTGGAGGCGATGAGCCAGGCGCTCGCCGCCGAGGCGGCGGCCTTCGGCGTCCGGGTCACGGTGCTGGAGCCCGGCGGCTACGACACCCGGTACGGCACCTCCGTCGTCCCGGCGGCCGCCGCCGTCCCGGCCTACGGAACGGTGACCGGCCCGATGCTGGACGGGCTGCGCGGGATGGCGGGCAACGCCGAGCTCGGACGGCCGGAGGAGTTCGCGGCCCTGGTGCGGCGGGTCGTCTCGGACGGCTCCGCGCCCCTGCGGCTGCCGGTCGGCGAGGACGCCTTCGGGTACCTGGGCGTGCTCACGGCGGGGGCCGCCGAGGAGCTGGCCGCCGCCCGGGCCTTCGTCACGGCCGGCGCCCCGCCCGAGGGCTCGGTCGCGGGCGCCCCGGTGCCCGGGGCGCGGGCCGCCGCCGTGGAGCACCCGGCCTGACACGCGCGCCGGCCCGGCCCGGGGAACGGGCCGGGCCGGGCAACGGGCCGGGCGAACCCGGGCGTGCGGACGCTCCGGGTGGGGTGGAGTGCCTCGTGGCCCGGCGGGTTCCGGGCCGCCGGGCCACGAGGCGGTTCAGGGGGCGGGACGTGGGCGGTCCCGCCGGGCCGGGGGCCTACTCCCCCAGGGCCGCGCGGGCGTCGACGAAGGCCGCGACGGCCCGCTCGACGTCCTCGGTGGAGTGCGCGGCGGAGAGCTGGACGCGGATCCGGGCGGCGCCGTGCGGGACGACCGGGAAGGAGAACCCGATCACGTACACCCCGCGCTCCAGCAGCAGCTCGGCGAGGCGGCCGGCCTTCGCGGCGTCGCCGATCATGACCGGGGCGATCGGGTGGTCGCCGGGCAGGATCTCGAAACCGGCCTCGGTCATCCTCGAACGGAACAGCGCGGTGTTGGCGGCCAGCCGCTCGCGCAGCTCGTTCGACTCCTCGACCAGGTCCAGCACCTTCAGCGAGGCGGCGGCGATCACCGGGGCGAGCGAGTTGGAGAACAGGTAGGGGCGCGAGCGCTGGCGCAGCAGGGCGACGATCTCCCGGCGGGCCGCGACGTATCCGCCGGAGGCACCGCCGAGGGCCTTGCCGAGGGTGCCGGTGATGATGTCGACGCGGTCCATCACGCCGTGCAGCTCGGGCGTGCCGCGGCCGCCGGGGCCGACGAAGCCGACGGCGTGCGAGTCGTCGACCATGACCATGGCGTCGTAGCGGTCGGCCAGGTCGCAGATCTCGCGCAGCGGGGCGACGTAGCCGTCCATCGAGAAGACGCCGTCGGTGACGATCAGGCGGCGGCGGGCGTCCTGGGTGTCCTGGAGCTGCTTCTCCAGGTCGGCCAGGTCGCGGTTGGCGTAGCGGTGGCGGCGGGCCTTGCTGAGCCGGATGCCGTCGATGATGCTCGCGTGGTTGAGCGCGTCGGAGATGACCGCGTCGCGGTCGTCCAGCAGGGTCTCGAAGACGCCGCCGTTGGCGTCGAAGCAGGAGGAGTACAGGATGGTGTCCTCCTGGCCGAGGAAGGTGGAGAGCCGGTCCTCCAGCTGCTTGTGGACGTCCTGGGTGCCGCAGATGAAGCGGACCGAGGCCATGCCGTAGCCCCAGCGGTCCAGCGCGTCCTTGGCGGCGGCGAGGATCTCGGGGTGGTCGGCGAGGCCCAGGTAGTTGTTGGCGCAGAAGTTCAGCACCTCACCGGGACGGCCGCCGCCGGTGACGGTGACGGCCGCGCTCTGCGGGGTGCCGATCACCCGCTCCGGCTTGAAGAGGCCGGCCTCGCGGATCTCGTCGAGGGTGGTGGCGATGTCGTCGCGCACGGAGTCGAACACGGCTACGGGCTCCTTGTGAGAGGGTCAGACGGTCCAGTCGAGGATGATCTTGCCGCAGCGTCCGCTGGCGGCGTCGTCGAAGGCGGCCTCGAAGTCGCCGGCCGGGTAGCGGCCGGTGATCACGGGGCTGAGGTCCAGCCCGCCCTCCAGCAGCACCGACATCGCGTACCAGGTCTCGAACATCTCGCGGCCGTAGATGCCCTTGACGGTGATCATCGAGGTGACGATCCGCGCCCAGTCGACCGGGAAGTCCTCGGCCGGCAGGCCCAGCATGGCGATCTTGCCGCCGTGCGTCAGGTTGGCGATCATCTGCTGCATCGCCTCGGGGCGGCCGGACATCTCCAGGCCCACGTCGAAGCCCTCGCGCAGGCCCAGCTGCTGCTGGCCCTCCTCGATGGTGTGCTCGGCGACGTTCAGCGCCAGCGTCACGCCCACCTTGCGGGCCAGGTCCAGGCGGTACGGGCTGACGTCGGTGATCATCACGTTGCGGGCGCCGGCGTGCTTGGCGACGGCGGCGGCCATGATGCCGATCGGGCCGGCGCCGGTGATCAGCACGTCCTCGCCGACCAGCGGGAAGGACAGCGCGGTGTGCACGGCGTTGCCGAACGGGTCGAAGATCGCGGCCACGTCCAGGTCGACCGGCACCCGGTGGACCCAGACGTTGGAGGCGGGCAGCGCCACGTACTCGGCGAAGGCGCCGTCGCGGCCGACGCCCAGGCCGATCGTGTTGCGGCACAGGTGGCGGCGGCCGGCCAGACAGTTGCGGCACTTGCCGCAGACCAGGTGACCCTCGCCGCTGACCAGGTCGCCGACGCTGACGTCGGTGACGGCGGCGCCGGTCTCGGCGACCTCGCCGACGAACTCGTGACCGAGCGTCAGCGGCGTACGGATGGTCTGCTGCGCCCAGCCGTCCCAGTTGCGGATGTGCAGGTCGGTGCCGCAGATACCGGTGCGGAGCACCTTGATCAGCACCTCGCCGGGGCCGATGGCGGGCTTCGGGACGTCCATCAGCCAGAGTCCCGGCTCGGCCTTCTGCTTGACGAGTGCCTTCACTGCGGCGGCTCCTGACGCACGATGGGGGCGGCCTGGTGTGGGCAGGCCGGCGGGGCCCGGCGGGGCGGCGGCTGCGCATACTGCTGCTGGGCACCGCACCGGGCAATGTGCAATCTGCCTGGTGGGGGCCGGTCCGGTCCATCGAGGAATTCTTAAGGGCCGCCACAGCTGGGCTTCACGATGGTGCCCGAGCGACGCCCGGCCGACCCGGCGGCGTGCCGCGCGCCACCCGTACGGAGGATGCGGCGCGGTGCGCGGGGGCGGCTGCGGCGCGGCGGGAGGGGCCGGGCCCGGTGGGTCCGGGGACGGTGGGTCCGGGGACGGTGGGTCCGGGGACGGTGGGTCCGGGGACGGTGCGCCGGGCGCGGGCCGGTCGCCGGGCGCGGGCCGGTCGCCGGGGGCGGCCGGTGGCGGCCGGAAGCCTTAGCGAGCTGCCGGGGTGGAGGCGGCAAGGGCGGCGGGATCGGCACCGGGGTCGGGCCGGCCGTCCAGGAGGTCCCAGAGCCGGGCCTCGTCGGCGCCGGTCATGTCGAAGGCCGCGACGAACAGGCGCAGCGTGGCGGCGGAGAGCGCCCGGCCGCCGAGCGCCCGGGAGACCCGGTCCCGCAGGGCGCGCGGCAGGATGTCACCCTCGGAGGCCTCGCCGCCCAGCCAGAGCCACTCGGCGAGGACCCTGGTGACGGCCGCCTGGTTGATCCGGCCGGGGGTGGCCCGGGCGACGTGCCGGAGCCAGCGCGTGCGGTAGCGGCCGGGCGCGGCGAGCAGGGCGGCCAGCTGGCGGCCGGCCGCGGCGGAGGCGGCGGGAGCGGGGGCCGGCGGGACGGCGGCGGGAACAGCGGCCGGCGGGGCGGAGGCGGCCGGGGCGGTGCTGGCGGGCATGGTCGGTCGTCCCCCTTCGTCGGGCCCCCGTCGCCCGCTCCGGTCGGTCGGTGGACCGGTCCGGCGGCGCGGGCGGCGACGGCACGGCAGACATGTGGAAGGTGTGTGCGAGGAGCATCGAAGACAGGCGGAAGGCGTGTGGGAATCGTGCGACAGAACCGCGACACAGGCGCGCTATCATCCCCCCGGCACATAGTGGTCCAGACCATAACCGAACCGGGCCGATCGGCGCCACACCTCGTCAGACTGCCCGTACCGGGCAGGAGTTCCGCAGGGCCGGCCGGTCGCGTCGCACCGCGCGTAGGGGAACCGCCGGACCGGCCCCGGCGGGACGGCATCCCGGACCAGCCGTCCGCCGGACCGTCACCACACCTGGAGTCGTCATCGATCCCGCCCAGAGCCCGCTGACCCTGCCCGACCTGCTGGACCACCGCGCCGGCACCCACCGCGACCGGGTCGCCCTGCTGGTCCGGGGCGGTGGCAGCGTGACGTACGGGCAGTGGCGGGCGAGCGCCGTCCGCGCGGCCCACGGGCTGGCCCGCGCCGGGGTGCGCCCCGGCGACCGGGTGGCGCTGCTGTTCACCAACCAGGAGTGGGAGCGGTACGCGGTCGCCTTCATGGCCGTCCAGTACGCGGGCGCCGTCGCGCTGGCCGTCCGGGAGGACCACTCCGCCACCGACACCGCCCGCCTGGTCGAACTCGCCGACGCCCGGACGGCGCTGCGCGGCGCGGCCCGCCCGGCCGTCCCCGGTCTCGCCGACCTGCTGCTCGACCACCTGACGGACGCGAACGGGACGGGCGCGAACGGGACGGCCGGCGGGGACGCCCCGGACGGGCCGCCGCCGCACCGGCCCGCGCCCGAGGACCCGGCGCAGATCATCGGCACCTCCGGCACCACCGGCGCGCCCAAGGGCGTCCTCGCCGCCCACGCCAGTCTCACCGCGGGCCAGGTGCTCAACCCCCGCCCACGCCCGTACGCCCATTCCGGCCACGCCCTGCACGCCTTCCCCATCGGCACCAACGCCGCCCAGGTGGTCCTGGTCAGCGCCCTGACCGGGCACCCCACCACCGTCTGCCTCCCCCGCTTCGACGCCGAGGAATTCGCCCGCGCCGTCGCGGAACTCGCCGTCGGCACCGTCTTCCTGGTGCCCTCGATGGCCGTCGAACTGGTCAACAGCAAGGTCGCCGAACGGCACGACCTCACCGGCATCCTGCTGGTCAGCTGCTCCGCCGCGGCGCTCCCCGCGCCGGTCGCCACCGCCCTGGCAGCCGCCCTGCCCAAGGCCACCGTGGTCAACACCTACACCTCGGCCGAGGCCTCCCCCGCGCAGATCTCCACCATCGTCGACCCCACCAGGCCCGGCTCGGTCGGCCGCCCCGCCGACCCCGCCGACCTGCGGATCCTCGACCCCGACGGCCACCCCGTGCCGCCCGGCGCCACCGGCGACATCTGGCTGCGCCAGCCCGGCCCGCCGCGCCGCTACATCGGCGCCGGCGCCCCCGGCGGCGCGGTGTTCCAGGACGGCTGGGTCCGGATGGGCGACCTCGGGCGGCTCGACCCGGACGGCCACCTGTACCTGGTCGACCGGGAGAGCGACATCATCAAGTCCGGCGCCCTCAAGGTCTCCACCCTGCGGATCGAGGAGGTGCTGCACGAGCACCCACGGGTCGCCGACGCGGCGGCCCTCGGCGTGCCGCACCCCGTGATGGGCAGCGTGCCGGTCGCCGCCGTCGTCCCGGCCGCCGGCGGCCTCGACCTGGACGACCTGCGGATCTTCCTCGCCGCCCGACTCAGCCGCCCCGAGCTGCCGGTGCGGATCCTGCTGACCGACACCCTGCCGCGCAACCCCAGCGGCAAGGTGGTCAAGCACCTGCTGCGGGCCCGGTTCGACACCCCGCAGGCCGCTCCGGCGGCCGGCCCCGCCCCCGGCACACCGACCGAGCTCGCCCTGGCCGCGCTCTGGCGCCGGGTGCTCGGCCGCCCGGTGCGCAGCGTCGAGGAGGAGTTCTTCGCCGCCGGCGGGGACTCCTTCCGCGCCGTCCAGCTCGCCGCCGCCATCTCCGCCGAGTTCGGTGCAGCCGCCGGCACCGCGCTGGTCTTCGAACGCCCCTCCCTGCGCGCCCAGGCCGCCTGGCTCGACGCCCCCGGCCGCCGCGCCGGTGCGGCGGGCGGCGCGGCGGCGGGCCAGGACGCAGCGGGCGACACGGGCCGGTCGGGCGAGGCGGCGGGTGAGGTGGCGGGTGAGGTGGCGGGTGAGGTGGCGGGTGAGGTGGCGGGTGAGGCGGCGGGTGAGGTGGCGGGTGAGGCGGCGGGGCAGCCGGAGGCCGCGCCGGCCGTCGAGGTCTCCCCCTTCCTCGCCGAACTGCGGGCCCAGGCCCACGACCTGCCGCTCACCTCCCAGCAGGAGAACTTCCTGCGCTGGTCGGCCGAGGCGCCCGGCCGCGACGCCGGCACCGTCACCGTCCAGTTCCGGGTCACCGGCGCCCTGCAGCCCGACCTGCTCGGCCGCGCCGTCCTGGAGGTGGTCCGCCGCCACCCCGCACTGCGCACCGCCTTCCTGCCCGTGGCAGGCCGGCCCGGCATCGTCCGCGCCGTCCTGCACCCCGAACCCCGCGCCGACATCACCCTCCTCGACCTGGAGGGCGCGGACGACGCCCGGGTGAACGCCCGGCTGATCACCGAACGTGACCGGCTCACCGACCTCGCCCGCGAGCCGCTGACCCGGCTGCTGGTGGCCAGCCGGGGCCCGGCCGACCACATCGTGATGCTGGGCGTGCACCACATGGTCAGCGACGGCTGGTCGCTCGGCATCGTCCTCCAGGACCTGGGCATCGCGTACTCCGCCCTCCGCCGCCGGCGGCCCGTCCCGGCGCCCCGGCCCGGGACGGGCTACCGGGAACTCGTCGCGGACGCCAACGCCCGGTGGCCCGCGAGCCGGGCGCACTTCACCCGCGCGCTGGCCGGGGCGCCCGCCGCCCTGGACCCCTTCCCCGGCCGCCGTCAGGCCCGGACCCTCCTCACCGACGCCCAGGAGTTCACCGTCCCGCCGGCCCGGGCCGAGGCCCTGCGCGAGCGCGCCGCCGAGCTGGGCGCGACTTCGTTCCTGGCCGTCGCCGCCCTCTGGAGCGCCGTCCTCGCCGAGCACGGCGGCCGATCCGACCTGGTGCTGATGACCCCCGTCCCCGGCCGCACCACCCCCGAGTCCGAACGCACCGTCGGCTGCTTCGTCCAGTCCCTGCTGCTGCGGGTGGACGCCTCCGGCGCCCCCGGCCACGCCGAACTGATCGACCGGATGCGCCGCACCTACGTGGCCGCCCTCGACCACCAGCTGTACCCCTTCGCCGAGTTCAGCCCGCAGGCCCCGTTCGCCGCCTGGATCCGCTACGAGAGCTGGAACGCCCCCGCCCAGCTCCCCGGTCTCCCCTGCGCCCCGTGGGACCTGCCGCGCAGCAACACCGTCCCGGTCCCGATGCCCGAGGGCGACCTGCACGTGCCCGAACTCATGGCCGCCGAACAGCCCGACGGCAGCCTCCGCTGCTGGCTCCGCTACAACACCCACGCCTTCGCCGCGGAGACGATCAGCGCGCTCCGCCAGGCCTTCGAGGCCGGGCTGGGCGCGGTGACGGGCAGCTGAGCCCGGTCGGCCCAGGCGCCTGCCCGGGGCGGGCGCCGGGGCGGGCTCCCCGCCCCGCCCCGGGCGTGTGCCGGACACGGCGGGCGCGGGACTGCCAGGATGACGCCGTGGAGCGGACGCTGAGCGGACCGGAAGCCTCGGACGCGCTGAACGACACCGGCTGGCGCTACCTGCTGGACAGCCTGCGGACATCGGTCCCGGCCCGGTCACTGGCCGAGGGTGTCGAGCTGGCGGCCCGCGCGGCGACGGCCTGCGGCGAACACGCCGACGGGCACCTCCAGGCCGACGTCCGGCGCGGGCAGGTGCTGCTCACCCTGCAATCGCCGGCCGAGGCCGCGGTTACCACGCGCGACATCGATCTCGCCCACCGGATCTCCGCCGCCGTCCGGGCGGCCGGCTCGCGCACGGAACCCGGGGCCGAGTCGGAGGCCACGCGGACGGTCCAGCTCCTGGAGATCGCGATCGACGCGCTGGACCCCGCGGCGGTCCGGCCGTTCTGGAAGGCCGTGCTGGGCTACGCCGACGCGCCCGGGGCGAGCGGCCCCGCCGCCCCGCTGGCCGACCCGGTCGGACAGGGGCCGGCGCTCTGGTTCCAGCGGATGGACCGGGCCCGCCCGCAGCGCAACCGCCTCCACCTCGACATCTGCGTGCCGCACGACGAGGCACCCCGGCGGATCGAGGCCGCCCTGGCCGCCGGCGGCCGGCTGCTGTCCGCGACCCGGGGCGCCGGCGTTCTGGGTGCTCGCCGACGCCGAGGGCAACGAGGCCTGCGTCACCACCTGGCAGGGGCGGGACTGACGAGGCGCACCGCCGGTGGACGCGGTACCGGTGGTGCCGCCCCCGGCCGAGGTGCCGGAGCAGGGGGCGGGACCCCGGGTCGGCCCGGGCCTGCTCCGAGGGTGCCTGCACCGCGTCCGCGTCCGACAAGGTGACGACGCGCGGGTTCCCGTCGGCCGTAAAACCTTCGACCGACGGCCCGAGATCACCGGACTCCTCGGAAGGCCCGCTACTGCCGGCCGTCCGGCGCGGGACACCCGTCGGCCAGGTCGGCGGCGAGGTCGTCGCGCCAGCGTACCGACAGGCGCCGGCTCAGGACCGTGGCCGCAGCGGCCGGCAGCGGCAGCTCCACGAACTCCCGCAGGGCCCCGGCCGCGGAGTCCCGCACGACCCACGCGGCGAGGTCGGCCGCCGTCACCGGTGCCGGGCCCGGTTCGTTCCGGGCCGCCTCCAGCAGTCCCCGGGCCGCCCGGACCTCCGCCGCGAGCGTCCGCATCCGCAGGTCCAGGGCGCCGTCGGCGGAGAGATCCACCGGTTCGTCCCGGCGGATCCGCTCCAGCGCCTGCGCGATCTCCGGACAGGTGTCGATGCCGGACTCGGACGCCAACCGGGCGAGCTGCGCCGCCGTCGCGGAGCGCAGGCGCTGCGGCGGCGTCCGGTCGACGAGCCCGCCGAGGTCGAAGTCACGCACCGAGGGGACCGGGGTCCGCGTCGGCGGCACGTCGTCCAGGACCGGCAGCAGCAGTGCGCTCGCCGGCGGCTCGTCGCGGTCGGCCTCCGGATCCCACCTGATGCCGTGGTCCGTCGCCAGGGCGGCCAGCAGCAGGGCGTAAGGCGCCGTCGAGCCGGGCCAGGGCTCGACGCCGATCCGCTGCCACTGCTGACCCCCGCGCCCGGACACGGGCTGCCCGTCCGGCCCGGTCAGCCGGCCAAGGGGTGAAGGAAGGGATGTCCTCGTCGAAGTACCGGCCGACGCGCCCCTGGTGCGGGCCGGGACGGGTGACCAGGAAGAGCCCGTCGGAGGACTGCCATCCGATGCCCAGGGTGATCAGCAGCCGTTCGTGCGGCCCGTTCGCGTACTGGCCGCGTTCCTCCTCGTCGAGATCGGCTCCGCCCTCGCCCGCGTCCTCGCCCTCGCCCTCGCCCGCGTCCTCGTTCTCGGCGAGGCCCGCGCCGACGTTCCGCAGGAACTCGGTGCTCCGGACGATGTCATCGACGCCGGAAAGCGGCCCGTAGTATCCCAACGTCGGCGTTCCGTCCTGGAGCTGGACACCGTCGTGGCGCAGCAGCGAGTCCTTCAGGTCCGGCGGGAACTTCACGCCGAGGCGGAGTTCGGCAGCGGCGATGTCCGCCGGGAGTGCCGCCGGCCGGAGCAGCCGACGGCTCACGGCCGTGTGTCGTGCGAGCCAGGTCTCGATGCGGGTCCAGGACTCTTCGACGGTGAGCGTGGTCATGTCGGCACCCTGGACGCGCGCTCGGACACTCCCCCCGCCTGCCACAACGGCCGTCGACGACGGGCGGAACGGGCCGGACGCGTTCGCGCTCGACGCCGCTCGCCCTCGACACCGTTCGCCCTCGACACCGTTCGGGCCAGCCGCTCCGTGTCCGTTCCAGCACCACGGACACGGAGCGTTCACAGCGGGTCGGCCGGCCCGGACTAGCTGGGGAACGGCCAGACCGGGCACCACGGCGGAATGTACTGGCCGGGGTAGGGCGGGCCCCACGGCGGGCACGGGTAGGGGTTCGGGGCGGGCGGGGCGGAGGTCCATAGGACCTTGCCGTTCAGCTCGACCGCGATGGCGCCCTCGTTGTAGACGGTCAGTTCGGCACCGGGGTGGCCGCCGGTGCCGCTCCACCAGAGCGGGGTGCTGTCGGCGGCGTACACCACGAGGTTCCCGTCGCCCTGCATGGCCAGGATGTTGCCGTTGGGCATGGCGCCGCGGGCCACCCAGATCGGGGTGGTGTCGCGGTACAGCACGACGTTGCCGTCGCCCTGCATGGCCAGCTGGACACGGCCGTTCGGCGAGTACCAGGCCTGGTTCCGGTAGAGCACACTGTTCATCGGGATGCGGGTGGGCGCGGACGGCGCGGCGGCGGGGGCTTCGGCGACCATGGCGGCCGAAGGGGCGGGGGCGGCCTGGGCGGTGCCCGTGGTGAGGGCGCCGAGCCCGATCGCTGCGACGGCCGCCAGCGCGGCGGCCCGTGAGCGGATGCTGGACATGGGTGGGTATCGGATCCTTCCGGTGACAGCGGCCTGGTGAGGCCGCGTGTTTGACGACGCGTCACAGGGTGTCGGCGCGTCGACCGTCAGGCTATGCAGCTGCGGTAGGGGTCTACGGCAGATCGACCGGCAGCTTGGGTTCCGGCCCGCGCAGGGGGCCGAGGCGGCGGCCGGTCGGGTGGACCGACCGCCGGACCACGTCGACGCCGGCCCGGGAGTTGTCCCGGGCCGGCGTCGGCATGGTGAGGGCGGCCGGTCAGTCCGTGAGCCGCCCGGCGGCCTCGTCCTCGGACAGGGCGTCGATCTCGGCGATCAGCAGTGCCTCGATCCGGGCGGCCAGGGTGGCCGGGGTGGCGCTCTCGAAGACGTCGCGGATCGGGACGTCCAGGCCGATGGTGGCGCGGATCCGGGCCACCACCCTGGTCACCAGCAGGGAGTCCCCGCCGAGTTGGAAGAAGTCGTCGAGGGCGCCGACCTTGGCGACCCCGAGCACCTCCTGCCACAGCTCCACGACCAGCACCTCGGCGTCGGTCCGCGGTGCCAGGTACTCGCCGCCGAGCCCGCCGGCCGGGTCCGGCTCCGGCAGGGCGGCCAGGTCGGGCTTGCCGTTGGCGGTCAGCGGCAGCGCGTCCACCAGGACCAGCGCGTCCGGGACCATGAAGGCGGGCAGCCGGGCGGCCAGGTGCTCGCGCAGCGCGGCGGTCGCGGGTTCGGCGCCCTGCCGGGGCACGGCGTAGCCGATCAGCCGGCGCCCGTCGCGGACCACGACCACCGCGCGGGCCACCGCCGGGTGGGTGGTGAGGGCGTTCTCGATCTCGGCGGGCTCGATCCGGTAACCGCGGATCTTCACCTGGTCGTCGGCCCGGCCGAGGTAGTCCAGCCGGCCGTCGGTGCGCCAGCGGGCCCGGTCGCCGGTGCGGTACATCCGGGCGCCGGGGCCGGCGAACGGGTCGGGCCGGAAGTGCTCGGCGGTCAGCTCGGGGCGGGCCAGGTAGCCGCGGGCCAACCCGCTGCCGCCGAGGTGGAGTTCACCCTCCGAGCCGGGCGCCAGCAGTTGCCCGCGCCGGTCCAGGACGTAGCAGCGCACGCCGGGCAGCGGGCGGCCCAGCGGCGGGCGGCCGGCGGTGTCGGCGGCGCCCAGGTCGGCGCTGGTGACGATGACGGTGGCCTCGGTGGGGCCGTAGGTGTTGACCAGGCGCACCCGGTCGCCGTGCCGCTCGCGCCAGCGGGCGACGGCCTGCGCGGAGGCCTCCGAGCCGCCGAGGATGACCAGCCGCAGCGCGGCCGGCCACGGCGTCTGCTCACCCAGCGAGACCAGTTCGTGCCAGTAGGCGGTGGGCAGGTCCAGCACGGTGACCGTGCTGCCGTGCGGCGAGCGCAGCAGGTCGGGGAGCATCCGGCCGCCGCCCGGCAGCAGGACGCAGCAGGCGCCGGCGGTCAGGGCGGGCCAGATCTCCTCGGCGTGGGTGTCGAAGCCGATGGAGGCGAACTGGACGACCCGGTCGGAGGGTTGCAGGTGGTAGCCGTCGCCGGCCATCCAGTCGACGCGCTCGGCGAGCGCGCCGTGCTCGACCACCACGCCCTTGGGGGTGCCGGTGGAGCCGGAGGTGTAGAGGATGTACGCGACGCCGTCCGGGGCGGTGCCGGGGAGGGCCTCGGGCGCTGCTTCCCCGGCCGGCCACTCGGTCGGGACGACGAGGACGGGCAGGCCGAGGTCGGGGGTGTCGCCGCCGGTGAGCAGCAGGCTCGCGTCCGCCTCCCGGGTCATCAGCCGCTGGCGCTCCTCGGGGTGCGCCGGGTCGAGCGGGAGGTAGCCCGCGCCGGCCTTCCAGATCGCCAGCAGGGCGGTCACCAGGGCGAAGGAGGGTTCGATCCGGACGGCGACGGCGTGTCCCCGCCGGTCGCCGAGCCGCTGGGCCAGCAGGGTGGAGCGGCGGTCGAGTTCGGCGTAGTCGAGGGTTTCGCCGTCGTACTCCAGGGCGGGTGCGCCGGGCCGGGCGGCGACCTGGGCGGCGAAGCGTTCCAGGATCGGGCGGGCGGGGCCCGCGGCGGGGCCGGTGCCCTGGGCGAGCAGCGCCGCCCGCTCGTCCGGGTCGAGGAACCAGTCGCCGTGCAGCGGGAGTTCCGGGTCCTCGACGACCCTGCCCAGCAGCGAGGTGAAGCGGCCGGCCAGGGCCTGGACGGTGGAGTGCTCGAAGACGTCCAGGTCGTAGCAGAAGGAGAGGGTCAGGCCGCCGCCCTCGGTGCGCCAGCTGTCCAGCAGGAGTTCGGTCTTGGCGCGGGCGAAGCCGGAGTTCATCGGGGCCAGCCGGACGCCCGCGGGCCCGGGGCCGGCGCCGGCGGCGGTCAGGTCGTGCTGGCTCTGGTGCACGAACATGGTCTGGTAGAGCGCCGAGTGGCCCGGCAGGCTGGGCAGTTCGAGCTCGGTGGCCAGCCGCTCCTCGGGGATGTCCTGGTGGCTGAGCGCCGCCATGGTGGCGGAGCGGACCCGGCGCAGCACGGTCCGGAAGTCCGGCTCGCCGGTGAGGTCGGCCCGGACGACGGCGGTACGGCTGAAGTACCCGAGCAGGGCCTCGTGGGCGACCTCGTTGCGGCCGGCCAGCGGGGTGCCGACGGCGAAGTCCTCCTGGCCGGTCCAGCGGGCCAGCACGCTCTGGTGGACTGCGAGCAGCACCATGAACGGGGTGCAGCGCTGTTCGCGGGCGAGCCGGTCCAGGCCGGCGGTGAGTTCCGGCCCGAGTTCGACGTCGTGGAAGGCGGCGGGGTGGGTCCCGCCGGCGGGCCGGGGGCGGTCGGTGGGCAGGGTCAGCGCAGAGATGCCCTGCAGCCGCCCGTACCAGTAGCGGTAGGCCTCGTCGGGGTCCGCGGCGGCCGTCCTGGCCTGTTCGGCCCGCGCGAAGTCACCGTACTGGAGGGCGAGTTCGGGCAGATCCGCGGGCGCCTCGCCGATCTCCTCGCGGTAGAGGGCGAGCAGCTCGCGCCACATCGTGCCGGCCGACCAGCCGTCCGAGACGATGTGGTGCAGGACGACGACCACGGCGTGCTCACCGCCGCCCTTGGCGGTGAACAGCAGGGCGCGCAGCGGCGGGGCGGCGGCCAGGTCGAAGGGCGTGTTGACGTACGGGGCGGCGGCCTCGGTGAAGCGGCGCTCCAGGTCCTCGGCGGACTCCCCGGCCTCGGTGGGCAGTTCGCGGACGGCGAGGTCCACGGCGGCGGGCGGGCCGACCACCTGGACGGGCTCCTCGCCGCGCAGTTCGAACCGGGTGCGCAGGATGTCGTGCCGGGCGGTCAGCCGGGCCAGTGCGGCGCGCAGGGCGCCCTGGTCCAGCGGCCCGCTCCAGCGGTGCGCCAGGTACATGTTGAAGCCGGCGTCGTCCGGGTCCAGTTGCAGGAGGAACCAGAGCCGGCGCTGTTCGGCGGTCAGCGGGTGGGTCAGGGCGGGGCCGGCCGCCGGGTCAGGACCGGTCACGGGTCACCTCGTTCTTCGGGTCGGCCGCCGGGCCGGCGGTGCGGGCGGCGGTCGCGGCGCCGGGCGCGGCGCGCTTCGCGCGGGCTTGCAGGGTCTCCAGGCCAACCAGGTCGTCGGACTGGGCGTCGGGCACCTCGCGGTCGAACCGCGCCAGGACGGGGATGCAGAGGCAGACCAGCACGAGCACCGCCATGGCGAGGCCGAACAGCAGGTAGATCAGGCCGATGCCGCGGCCCTCGCCGGTGCCGATCACCCGGCCGACGGTGGAGGCGAGGGCGCCGCCGTCGTCCATCAGCGGCTGGGCCAGCCGGGGGCCGAAGGGCGCGACCACGGCGAAGCCGATCGGCAGGGTCGACCAGGCGACCATGGTGTTGACGGCGATCACCCGGCCGTGGAACCGCAGCGGCACCTTGGTCTGGATGATGGTGGCGTAGACGCCGTTGACCAGGGCCAGTCCGAAGGCCATGCCGAAGGCGCCGATCGCGACCACCGGCAGGCTCGGGCCGAGGCCGGTGACGAAGCAGGCCGCCGCCAGGCCGAGGGTGGCCAGCAGCACGCCGCGCAGCCGGTGGTGCCGGGGGCCGCCCCAGACCAGCAGGGTGAGGCCTCCGAGCACCGCGCCGAGGCCGCCGCCGGTGGCGACCCAGCCGGTGTCGTGCAGTTCGCCGAAGGAGAGCACCAGCGGGGTGGTGAGCAGGAAGAGCGGGGAGAGGAAGATGTTGAGGACCGCGAAGTAGAGCAGCATCGAGCGGAAGTGCCGGCTGCCGAGGGACCGTTGGAAGCCGGCCCGGATCTCGGCGGTGACCGACTCGCGGCGGGTCCAGGCCATCGCCTTGGGGAAGCGTACGGCGAGGGTGATGGCCGTGGCGGCGGTGTAGCTGAGCACGTCGATGCCGAGGATGCCGCCGAGGCCGATGCCGGCGAGCAGTCCGACGGCGAACAGCGGTACCAGGAACTGCGCGAAGCCGAAGGCCATCTGGACCACGCCGTTGGCCCGTCCGAGGAAGCGCTTGGGCACCAGCTGCGGGACGGCGGAGCCCCAGGCGAGGCGCTGGAAGGTGAGGGCGGTGGAGAGCACGCCGATGAGGACGTAGGCGTGCCAGACCTCCAGGCTCCCGGCCAGGTAGAGGACGAGCATCAGGGCCTGGGTGAGGCCGGCCGCGATGTCGCCGCCGATCATGATCTTGCGGCGGTCGCCCCGGTCGATCACGGCGCCGGCGACGGGTGCGGCCAGGATTCCGGGGACCAGGCCGCAGGCGGCGAGCAGTCCGAACTGGACCAGCGAGCCGGTCTGCAGGTAGATCCAGACCGGCAGGGCGAACTCGGTGAGCGCCGAGCCGATCATCGAGATCTGCTGGCCGGTGGCGACCGTGAGGAAGCGCCGCATGCTGGGGCGGATCACCTCGGCGCTCTGCTGCGGGGCGGCCAGCGGCGAGCGGGAGACGTCCTGCAGCCACCAGGTGTCGTCCTCACCGCGGCGGTGCTCGTCCTCGGTGCCGGCCGCGATCGAGCGGTGCACGGCGGTCAGGACGGTGGCCAGCTCCTCGGCCCGGTACTTGAGGTAGAAGTGCCCGGCCTCGTCCAGCACCACCACGGCGGCGGTGTCGGTGATCCGGTGCCACTCGCGGAACCGCTCCTGGTAGAACTCGGTGGCCGGGTCCCGGTCGCCGACGACGGAGATCACCGGCGCGCGCAGCCGGCCGCCACCCTCCTCGGCGAAGAGCCGGGTGAAGTAGCGCTCGGCCTCCTTGGTACCGACCCGCCGGTTGCGGACGATCAGCCGCAGCTGCTCGGGGTCCACCTCGTCCACGTCGAGTCCGGCGGCGGCGAGCGCGTTGACCATGCCCTGGTCGCTGCGCAGCTTCTCGGCCAGCTCGGCGAAGCGCTCGGCGACGGCGGAGCCGCGGCCCTTGGGGCGGGCGAACGGGTAGATGCCGCCCAGGTGCACGGCCTCCACCTCGCGGCCGGCCGCCTCCAGCCGGCGGGCGATCTCGACGGTGAGCATCACGCCGAGGCCGCAGTGCCCGTAGAGCACGATCCGGCCCTCGATGCCGTCCAGGATCTCCTGCGCGGTGTGCTCGGCGACCTCCTCGATCGGCATCGCCTGCTCGCCCAGCTCGTGGCCGGGGACCGCGATCGAGTGCAGCGCCCACTCCTCGGGCAGCGCGTCGGCGAGCGGCTTGTAGATCAGCGCGCTGCCGCCGCCGTAGGGGGCGCAGACGATGCTGGCGGTGGTGCGGCGCTGCGGGGTGAGGCGGTGCAGCAGCTTGCGCGGGCCCCGGTCGGTCCGCGGGGCGGAGACCAGGGCGGCCAGGGCCCGTACGGTGGAGTGCTGGAAGAGGTCCATCACCCCGATCGGGGTGGGGAGTTCGGGGTAGGCGCGACGCATCCGGGCGACCACCTGGGTGGCCAGCAGCGAGTGGCCGCCGAGTTCGAAGAAGTCGTCCAGGGCACCGATCCGGGGGGCTTCGAGCAGCTCCGCCCACATCGCGGCGACGAACTCCTCGACCTCCCCGGTGGGCTCCTGCCACTCGGCCGAGGAGGCGCCGGCCCCCTCCTCGGGCGCGGGCAGCGCCTTGCGGTCGACCTTGCCGTGGGCCTGCAGGGGCAGGCGGTCCAGCACGACGAACCGGGCCGGGATCATGTAGTCCGGCAGGACGTCCAGCAGTGCGGCGCGCAGCTCGCCGGTGCCCGGCGCGGCGGCCGGCTCCGGGTGCTCCAGGTAGGCGACGAGGGTCTGCTTGACGCCCTCGCCCCGGGCGACCACCACGGCCTGGGTGACGCCGGGCAGCGCGGTCAGCGCCGCCTCGATCTCGCCGGGCTCCACCCGGTACCCGCGGACCTTGATCTGGTGGTCGCCGCGGCCGAGGAAGTCCAGGGTCCCGTCGGCGCGCCAGCGCGCGAGGTCGCCGGTGCGGTACATCCGCGCGCCGGGGGCGGCGAACGGGTCCTCCAGGAAGCGCTCGGCGGTGAGGTCGTCCCGGCCGAGGTAGCCCCGGGCCAGCCGCTCGCCGCCGAGGTACAGCTCGCCGGTGACGCCCGGCGGGACGGGTCTGCGGTGCTCGTCCAGCACGTAGCAGCGGGCGCCGGCAAGCGGGCGGCCGATCGGGGTGCTGCCGGTGACCTCGGTGCCGTCGGCGGGCGGCACCTCGTGCACGGTGACGCCGACGGTGGCCTCGGTGGGCCCGTAGTGGTTGAAGACGGCGCAGACGCCGAGCGCGGCGAGTTCGCGTGCCCAGGCGTACGCACTGGCCTCGCCGCCCAGTACCAGGGCGCGGCGCGGCAGCAGCTGCCGGGCCTCGACGTCGGCCGTCAGCGCGGCCAGGTGCGAGGGGGTCATCTTGAGGTAGTCGATGCCCAGCGTCTCGATCCGCTCGGCCAGTTCGACGCCGGCGATCCGGCGCGGCAGCAGGTGGACCCGCCCGCCGGTGGCCAGCGCCAGGTAGAGCATGGTGATGCTGAAGTCGAAGGACAGCGACTGCAGCAGCCCGTAGCTCGCGCCCGGCACGATGCCGAGCCGGTCGCCCGCGCCCGCCAGGTAGTTGAGGATCTCGCGGTGCTGGACGGCGACGCCCTTCGGGGTGCCGGTCGAGCCGGAGGTGTAGATCACGTAGGCGAGGTCGTCCGGTCCGGAGAGCTCCGGCAGGGGCGAGCCGTCCCCGTCCCCGGGCTCGGTGTCGACCAGGACGGCGGCGCCGGCGAACCGCGGCAGCCGGCCGCGCAGGCCGGTGTCGGTGATCAGCACCGGTGCGCCGGCGTCGGCCACCAGGGCGTCCAGCCGGGCGGCGGGGGCCTCCGGGTCGAGCGGCAGGTAGCACCCGCCGGCCTTGAGCACCGCCACCAGGGCGACCGCCAGTTCCGGCGACTGCTCCAGGCAGACCGCGACCCGGGTGTCAGGACCGACCCCGAGCCCGCGCAGCCGCCGGGCCAGCCGGTTGGCCCGCAGGTCGAGTTCGCCGTAGGAGAGCGTGCGGTCCTCGAAGACCAGCGCCGGGGCCTCCGGGGCGGCCGCCACGCTGCGGGCGATCAGTTCGGTGAGGGTGGCGGGGCCGTCGGCGGGCAGCTCCGGGCCGGCGGCCCAGCTGCCGAGGACGGCGGCGGACTCGGCCTCCGTCAGCAGCGGCAGGCGGGAGACCGGCAGGTCGGGGTCGGCGAGCGCGGCCGACACCAGCACCTCGAAGCGGTCGGCCAGCCGGGCGATGGTGTCCGCGTCGAAGAGGTCGGTGCGGTAGGTGAGGACGCCGAGCAGGCCGTCCTCCAGCTCGTTCATGTAGAGCGCGAGGTCGAAGTGGGTGGTGGTGCTCTCGTAGCCGAAGCCCTCGTTGCCGAGCGGCATGGCGGGGCTGCCGGGGGCGGCGCGGTCGCCGTAGTTCTGGAAGGCGAAGGTGGTCTGGAAGACGGCGGAGCGGCTGACGTCCCGCTCGACGGCGAGGTCGGTGACCATCTGCTCGAACGGCACCTCCTGGTGGGAGTACGCGTCCAGGGTGGTCTCGCGGACCCGGCTGACCAGCCGGCCGAAGGTCAGCTCCGGTTCGAGGGCGGCGCGGATCGGCAGCATGTTGACGAACGGGCCGACCACGTCCTCCAGTTCGCGGTGCAGGCGGCCCGCCACCGGCGAGCCGATCGCGAAGTCCGACTGCCCGCTGTGCCGGGACAGCAGGGCCTGGAAGGCGGCCATCACCACCATGTACCGGGAGGCGCCGTAGGCGCGCGACAGCTCCCCGATCCGGTCGGACACCCCGGCGCTCCAGCGGAAGCGGTGCACCGCGCCCTCGAAGGTGAGCACCGGCGGGCGCGGCCGGTCGGCGGGCAGCTCCAGCGCCGGGACGCCGTCCAGTTCCTCGCGCCAGTACGCGCGGGAGGCGGTCAGCGAGCCGTCGGCCAGCCGGGCCCGCTGCCAGCGGGCGTAGTCGCCGAACTGGACCTCCGGCTCGGGGAGGGCCTCGCCGGTGCCGTCGGCGTGGCGGGCGTAGAGGGCGGACAGCTCGCGGTTGAGGATGTCCACCGACCAGCCGTCGCAGGCTATGTGGTGCATCACCAGGGCGAGGACGTGGTCCTCGTCGGCGATCCGGACCAGCAGGGCGCGCAGCAGCGGGCCGGTGGCGAGGTCGAAGGGCTCGGCGACGGCCCGCTGGATGGCGGCGGCGGCACGGCGCTCCGGGTCCGGCTCCGGGTCGCCGGCCTCGGCCGCGGAGACGTCCAGGAAGCGGGCCGGGAAGGGCCCCGGCTCGGCGACGGTGACTTCGGCGATGCCGTCGTCGTTGGTGGGGAAGGCCATCCGCAGACCCTCGTGCCGGGCCACCAGGTCGGCCAGTGAGGCGTCCAGCGCGGCCCGGTCCAGCGGCCCCCGCAGCCGGCGGGCCGGGGCCAGCGCGTACGCCGTGCTGCCGGGCGCGAACTGCTCCATGAACCAGAGCCGCTCCTGCCCGCTGGAGAGCGGCGGCGTGGCGCCGGCAGGGCGGCGTCCGACGGTCCGCGCCGGTGCGGCCGCGCCCTTCAGTCGCTGGGCGAGCAGGGCCCGCTTGGTGGCGGACCAGTCTGCCGGGAGGTCCTGCGTATCACTCATCGGTTTCCTGTTCGGGACGCGCGGAGGGGAGGCGGATGGGGTGCGCGGCGAGGGGCGCTCGGCACCGGTGGGTGTCGGACGGTGCGGCCGGTGCCGGGCCCGGGCGGCCGTGGGCCCGGGCGGCCGTGGGCCGGGGAGATCGAGGGCCAGGGAGGTCGAGGGCCGGGGCGCCGGGGCCGGCCCGGTGGCGGGCCGGGGCCCCGGCGGGCGGTCAGAGCCGCTCGCGGACGGCGTCGGCGATCCCGGCCACCGTCGGGGTGTCGAAGAAGATGTCGAAGTCGACCTCGACCCCGAGTGCCTGCCGGATCCGGGCGCTGATCTGGATGATCGTCAAGGAGTGCCCGCCGAGGTCGAACAGGTCGTCCTCCGGGCCGACTTCGGGCAGGCCCAGCACCTCGGCCCAGATCCCGCACAACTGCTCCTGGAGCTCGTCCGCCGGAGCCGGCCGGCCCTGCGGGGCGGCGGGCGCCTCCGGGGGCGGCTCGGGCAGGGCCCGGCGGTCGAGCTTGCCGTTCGGGGTGAGCGGCATCGCGGGCAGCGGGACGAACACCTGCGGCACCATGGCGGCGGGCAGGGTGCCCAGCAGGTGCTCGCGCAGTTCGGCGGCGGTCGGGCCGGGGGCACCGGTGGTCACCAGGTAGCCGGCCAGCCGGGGTTCGCCCGCCTGGTCCGGGCGGACCGCGACCGCGGCCTCGGCGACGGCCGGGTGCTCCAGCAACCGGGCCTCGATCTCGCCGAGTTCGATCCGGTGGCCGCGGATCTTCACCTGGTTGTCGGCGCGGCCGAGGAAGTCCAGCTCGCCGTCGGGCGTCCAGGCCGCGAGGTCGCCGGTGCGGTAGCGGCGGGCGCCGGGCGGGCCGTACGGGTCCTCGACGAAGCGCTCGGCGGTCAGCTCCGGGCGGCCCAGGTAGCCTTCGGCGACGCCGTCCCCGCCGAGCAGCAGCTCGCCGGGCACGCCGATCGGCACCGGCCGCAGGGCGGAGTCCACCACCTGGGCGCGGGTGTTGGCGATCGGGCGGCCGATGGTGACGCCGGTCGGGCCGGCCGGGATCTCCGCGCAGGTGGACCAGATCGTCGTCTCGGTCGGCCCGTAGACGTTGAACAGCCGGCCCACCACCGCCCGCAGCTCCCTGGCCAGCGGCAGCGGCAGCGCCTCACCGCCCGCCAGGGCGACCAGACCGGTGCGCTCCGGGCCCGCCGACAGCAGGACCCGCCAGCCGGAGGGGGTGGCCTGCGCGTGGGTGACGCCCTCGCGCCGGATCAGGTCGAGCAGCCCCGCGCCGTCCACCGCCAGCCCGTCGGTCGCCAGGACGAGCCGGCCGCCGGTGATCAGGGGGAGGTAGATCTCCAGTGCGGAGATGTCGAAGGAGAGCGAGGTCAGGCCGAGCCAGACGTCCTGCGGCCCGGATTCCAGCCGGCCCGCGAAGGAGTGGAGCAGGTTGACCAGCGCGCGGTGCCCGACCGCGACGCCCTTGGGCCGGCCGGTGGAGCCGGAGGTGTACAGCACGTACGCGGTGTCCGCCGGGCCCGCCGCCGGGGCGGCCGGGTCGGTGCCCGCGGCGGCACCGGCCGCCAGGGCGGCGTCCAGCCGGACCACGGCGGGCGCGACGGCGGCGAGGGCGGGCGCCGGGTCCTGGTCGGCGAGCAGCAGCGCGGCGCCGGAGTCCGCCAGGATCGCGGCCAGGCGCGGCTGCGGGTAGCCCGGGTCCAGCGGCAGGTAGGCGGCGCCGGTGGCGAGCACCGCGAGCAGGGCCACGGGCAGGTCGCCGGTGCGGTGCAGATGGAGGGCGACCAGGGTGCCGGGGCCGGCCCCGGCGGCGCGCAGGCCCGCGGCCAGCTGATCGGTGCGGCGGGTCAGCTCGCGGTAGCTGACCCGCTCGGGGCCGGCGCTGACAGCGACGGCGTCGGGGGTGGTGGCGGCCCGCTCACGGACCAGGTCCAGCACGGTGCGGTCGGCGGGGTAGGGCTGCTCGGTGGCGTTGAACGCCTCGGTGACCAGCCGGTGCTCCTCGGCGTCCAGCAGCGGCAGGTCGCCGAGCGGGGCCCGCGGGGCGGCGACGGCGCCGGCCAGCAGGGTGGCGTAGTGGCGGGCGATCCGCCGGGCGGCGTCCGGGGCGAGCACCGCGGGGTCGTGCTGGAGGGAGAAGCCGGTGCCGTCGGGCGCGTCGACGACCTGGAGGTTGAGGGTGTTGCGGGCGGTGCCGTTGAACACCGCCCAGTCCACCCGGGCCGTGGTCCCGGCGAAGTGCGCCTGCGGCCCGCGCCGGCGGTAGCCGAAGGAGACGGGCGCCAGCCCGACCCGCGGGCTCAGCGCGCCGACCGCCGCGCCGAACGGCACGCCGCGGAAGGGGTAGCCGCCGCGCAGCTCGGCCCGGACGGCCCGGGCCCAGTCGTCGAAGCCGATCGCGCCGGCCGGGTCGGTGTCACTGCCGGCGCCGTCGAGGACGGGGGCGTGCACGGGCAACTCGTTGACGAACAGGCCGATTTCGCCGGCCTGACCGGCGGTCCGGGTCGACAGCGGGACGGAGACCGGCACGGCCTCACCCCCGTAGCGGCGCAGCAGCCCGTGCAGGGCGGCGAGCAGGAACTCGAACACCGTCACGCCGCTCCGGGCCGCCGCGTCGGCCAGGGCCTCGCGGGCGGCCGCGTCCAGCGCCCAGGTGACGCTCTCGCCGGGGCCGGCTGCGGTGGTGGCGCGGGCGCCGCCGGGCAGCACCGGCTCGGTGGCGGCCGCCCAGCGCGGGCCGAACCACTCCGCCGCCCGGCGGACCGTCTCCGGGTCGGGGGCCGGTGCGGCGACGACCGGAGGACCGGCCGGGGCCTGGGGACGCTGGTGGACGGCACCGGGCAACGCGGCGGCGTAACCGGCGGCCAGGTCGTTGACCAGGATCTCCTTCGAGGCGCCGTCGAACACGGCGTGGTGGGCCACGGCCAGCAGTTCGGCCCGGCCGTCCGGCCGCAGGTAGAGCGTGAACCGGGCCGTCGGGCCGGTGCCGAGGGTGAACGGACGCGCGGCGTCCTGTTCCACCCGCTTCTCGAAGTCGGCCGCGGAGTCCAGCCCGGCGTCGACCCGCTGGAGCGTGGGCCGCCGCCCGGCCGGCACCACCAGGACCTCGCCCTGCTGCTCCACCAGGGCCGCGGCGAGCAGCGGATGCCGGTCCACCAGCGCCGTGACGGCCTGCTCCAGGGCGTCCGGGTCGACCGCGTCGAAGGCGATCCGCACCGGCAGGTGGTAGGCCTCGTGGGCGGCGAGCAGCCGCTCGGTCAACCAGACGCCCTGCTGGGCCGGGCCGGCCGGGATCGCGCTGCGGTCAGGGAGCTGTTCGGGCATGAGCGACTCACTTTGACGGTCGGGCTGCGGGAGCGCGTGCCCGATGACGGTTCGGGCCGGGTCCGGGGCGTTGAAGGGGGCGATCGGACGAGGTCCGCACGGCCCACAGGGGTGGCCGTCGGCTCGGCGGCCCGGAGCGGGCGCCGGTGCGGCGCACCCCCACTGCTGAGCCCCCGACGGACCCGGGCTCCTTCCGTGGAAGACCTCTGGTCCAGACCTTCCGAGAGATTGGCATAGACCAAATGGCCAGTCAAGGACTGTCCGTCATCTCTTGACGACACGTCATTCACTTTGCTGTACAGCAACAATGACTACAGGCCACCCGACCGGCCGCCCGAACGACGGATCGTCCCCGAACGCCCTCGGACCCCAGCCGCCCGCGAAGGGAGCACCGGGAACATCCGCCGACGCACCCGCCGGGAACCCCGGCGAGGGCACGCACCGGCACGAAGCCGCCCCGCGCACGGTGCACCCACCGCCCGGGCACCGGCCGCCCACCCGGCACACACCCGCTCTCCGCAGGCCCGGAGCAGGCCCGCGAGCAGGCCCGGAGCAGGCCCGCGACCGGCCCGGGAGCGGCGTGCATCGGAGGGCCTGCCCACATGACCGGGGTTCGGTTCCGGACCTGACGGATCGCCGGCCGCCGCTCGGGGAGATCTCCGCCCGATCCCCGCAGAAGACGGACTTGACGGCCGCTCGGGGCCCACAGGCCCGGCCCCGCTGCTCCTGCCTTCCCGTCACTTCTCGGCCCTCGCGCGACGGCGCCCCCGGAGCCGGCGACGAGTGCCGATCATTGCGGCACATTGCGGCGGCGACAGCGGCACCGCCGCCGCCCACCTGGTCAGCAACGCGACCGCACCCGCGAACGTCCGCGCCGAGGCGGACCTGCGGGTCACCGCCGGCGGCGCCGCGGGCCTGACCCTCGCGTACACCGGGCCCGGCGACCGGGTCACCGCCTGGATCGACCGCGCGCGCAACGCCCTCGTCACCGAGGCGATCGTCGGCGGTGTCTCCTCGGGTGAGCAGATCACCGCCCTGCCGAGCGGCTTCACCTGGAACACCTGGCACAGCGTCACGGCCGAACTCCGCGGCACCGCAATGACGGTGGAGGTCAGCCACGACCGCCTCCACGACCCGGTCGCCGTCCAGACCCGGACGCTCCCCACCGGCGCGGCCCACGGCGGCTCGGTCGGCCTGTCCGCCAAGGGCGCCGGCGCGGCCGGCGACAACGCCACCGCCACCGCGCTGTACAACCCCGTCACCACGCGGGTCGCCGACCCGACGCCCGGTGCCCTGCTGCCCGCGTACAGCGACGAGTTCGACAGCACGGCGGTGCCCGGCACCACGGCGGGCTCGCCGTGGAGCTGGGTCCGCGGCCCGGCCGCCGGTGTCACGGCCGGCTCCGGCTCCCTCAGCTGGCCCACCCAGGACGCCGAGCTCCACCTGGGCACCAACACCGCCTCGGTCCTGCAACGCCCGGCGCCCTCGGGCGACTTCACCGTAGAGACGAAGATGCTCTTCGCGCCGGGGCAGAGCGCGCAGCAGGCCGGTCTCGTCCTGTACGAGAACGACGACCGGTGGTTCAAGCTCGTCCACTCCGTGCTGCCGCTGAACAACGGCAACGGCGCCCTGCTGCACGTCACCGAGTTCGGCAAGGAGGGCGAGCGTCCGACCACCACCCCGCCGACCGCCGTCGCCAACGCCCCGATGTTCGGCGGGCCCGCCGCCGACACCCTCTGGCTGCGGCTGGTCCACCACACCGACACCGGGCACAACGAGCACGAGGTGCGGGCCGTCACCAGTCGCGACGGCGTCACCTGGTCGTACGCCGGTGTCTGGACCCTGCCGGTCGGGGGCGCGCTGAAGATCGGCCTCGTCTCGATGAACAAGTCCGGCGCCACCGCCCGGTTCGAGTACCTGCGGACCTACGCCGGCTGATCCCGCCCCGAGCAGCCCCTCCGTCCGGTGGCCGTCCCCTGCGGGCGGCCCCCGGACGGACGCCGTCGTACCGGGGGCCGCCCGCCGCGGTCCGCCACGACGCCGCCCGGCGCGGTGACGCACCGCGCCCGGCCGTCAGCCGGACAGCTCCACGGTGCTGCGGGTCCCGCTGTCGTAGCTGCGGGCGGCGTCGAAGGTGCCGGCGGGCCGGCACGGCACCGGCAGTGCGGCGTGGGCGAGCGCCAGGCCGCGTGCGTCCAGCGGCCGGGTGAGGCTCAGGTGCGGCCGCCAGCGTCCGGGCACGAGCCACGGGTGCGGACCGGGGGCTCCGTCGAGAAGGTCCCAGACCTCGCCGTGGAGGGCGAGCAGCTCCACCGTCGGATCGACCTCCAGGGCGAGGACGTGCCGCCCACGGGCCGCCCGGAGGACGACCGGCCCCGTCGACCGGGCCGGCAGCGGCAGCGTGCGCCGCAGCAGGGCCGCGACATCCGCCAGGACCGCCGCGGGCACCGCCTCGCACGCGGCCACCGTCAGGTGCGGCCGGTTGGTCGGGTGCGGGTGCGAGGCCAGGCCGGGTACGCCCGCGTCGGCCAGCCGGCGCCACACGCGCCGCACCTCGGCGTCGAGGTCCGGCACGCAGGTCAGCTCGACGGTCCGCACCCTGCCACGGTACGGCGTCCGGGTCCGCCCGACCCGGCGGCGGCGGACGGCCCCGCGACCCGCACGGGCCGGCGGCGGGCTCCCGGGGCGCGCCCTACGTCCCCAGCACCCGCGCCAGGTCGTACGAGACCGGCTCCTCCAGTTGCTCGTACGTGCAGCTCTCCGGGGTCCGGTCCGGGCGCCAGCGGCGGAACTGCGCGGTGTGCCGGAACCGGGTGCCCTCCATGTGGTCGTACGCCACCTCGCAGACCCGCTCCGGGCGCAGTGCCACCCAGGAGAGGTCCTTGCCGCCCGTCCAGCGGCTCTGCGCGCCGGGCAGCCGCCCGCTCGCCTGGGCCTCCTCGTCGGCCCAGGCGCCCCAGGGGTGCCCGGCCGCGGCGTCCATCCGCAGCGGGGCCAGCTCCTCGACCAGCTCGCGGCGGCGGGCCGCGGTGAAGGCCGCGCAGACACCCACGTGCTGCAGCCGCCCGTCGGCGTCGTACAGGCCGAGCAGCAGCGAGCCGACCACCGGACCGCTCTTGTGCTCGCGGTAGCCCGCCACCACGCAGTCGGCGGTCCGCCCGTGCTTGACCTTGAACATCGTCCGGTCGCCGGGCCGGTAGGGCTGGTCCAGCGGCTTGGCCACCACGCCGTCCAGTCCGGCGCCCTCGAACTGCGCGAACCAGGTGCCGGCCAGCTCGCGGTCGGTGGTGGCCGGGGCGGTGAAGACCGGGTCGGCGGCGTTCCGCAACGCCTCCACCAGGGCCGGCCGGCGCGAGGACAGCGGTTCGTCCAGCAGCGAGCCGTCCCCCAGCGCCAGCAGGTCGAAGCCGACGAAGGAGGCCGGGGTCCGCTCGGCGAGGGTCCGCACCCGGGAGGCCGCCGGGTGGATCCGCTCCAGCAGTTCCTCGAACCGCAGCCGCCCCTCGCGCGCGATCACGATCTCGCCGTCCACCACGCAGCGCGGCGGCAGCGCCTCCCGGAAGGCGGTCACCAGCTCGGGGAAGTACCGGGTCAGCGGCTTGCCCGTCCGGCTGCCGATCTCCACCTCGTCACCGTCCCGGAAGACGATCGCGCGGAAGCCGTCCCACTTGGCCTCGTACTGCATCCCGGGCGGGATCTCGGGCACCGACTTGGCGAGCATCGGCGCGACCGGCGGCATCACAGGCAGGTCCATGTCTCCGATGGTGCCGCCGCCCGACCCGGCCCGCACGGGGACGGCCGCGCTCCGGGCGCGCGCCCCGGCCCCTCCGCCTAGCGTGGTCGGTATGGCTGGAGCTGTGGAGCTGGACGTCGCCGGGCGCACCGTACGGCTGTCGAACCCGGACAAGGTGTACTTCCCCGAGCGCGGGTACACCAAGCTGGACGTGGCGCAGTACTACCTGGCGGTCGCCGAAGGGGTGCTGCGGGGCCTGCGCGAGCGGCCGACCACGCTGCAGCGGTTCCCGGACGGGGTGGACGGCGAGTTCTTCTACCAGAAGCGGGCGCCCAAGGGCCTGCCCGACTGGCTGCCGACCGCGACGATCAACTTCCCCAGCGGCCGTTCGGCGGACGAGATCTGCCCGACCGAGCCGGCCGCCGTGCTGTGGGCCGCCAACCTGGGCTGCCTGACCTTCCACCCCTGGCCGGTGCGCCGGGCCGACACCGAGCACCCCGACGAGCTGCGGATCGACCTCGACCCGCAGCCCGGGACCGACTTCCACGACGCCGTCCGGGCCGCCCACGAGCTGCGCGCGCTGCTGGACGGGTACGGGCTGCAGGGCTGGCCGAAGACCTCCGGCGGGCGCGGCCTGCACGTCTACGTCCCGGTGGAACCGCGCTGGACCTTCACCGACTGCCGGCACGCCGTGATCGCGCTCGGCCGGGCCCTGGAGCAGCGGATGCCCGGCCAGGTCACCACCGCCTGGTGGAAGGAGGAGCGCGGCGAGAAGATCTTCGTCGACTACAACCAGATGGCCCGCGACCGCACCATCGCCTCGGCGTACTCGCTGCGCGCCCGGCCCGGCGCCACCGCCTCCACGCCGCTGCGCTGGGAGGAGCTGGACGACGCCTCGCCCGAGGACTTCGACCTGCGGACGGTACCGGCCCGGTTCGCCGAGGTCGGCGACCTGCAGGCCGGGATGGACGGCCGGGCCTTCGGGCTGGAGCCGCTGCTGGAGCTGTACGAACGGCAGGCGAAGGACGAGGGGATGGGCGAGCTGCCCTACCCGCCGGACCACCCCAAGGCGGCCGGCGAGCCGACCCGGGTCCAGCCCAGCCGGGCCCGCAAGCACTGACCGGGCCGGTCCGGGCCCGTCGGGGCAGGTCAGCCGGCGGCGCCCGCCGGCGCGGTCGCGGTGATGATGCGGACGGCGTCGGCGATCTGCCGCTCGGTCAGGTCGCCGCGGGCGGTCAGCCGCAGCCGGGAGACGCCGTCGGGCACCGACGGCGGGCGGAAGCAGCCCACCGCGAGGCCGGCCGCCCGGCAGTCCGCCGCCCAGGCCACCGCGGCCTCGGGGCCGGGCGCGCGCACCGACACCACCGCGGCGTCCGGTGAACTCGCCACCAGACCGGCGGCGGTGAGCCGGGCCGACAGCGTCCGGGCCACCTCGCGGGCACGCTCGGCGCGGTGCGGCTCGGCCCGCAGCAGGCGCAGCGCCCCCAGGGCGGCGCCCGCCGCGGCCGGGGCCAGGCCGGTGTCGAAGATGAAGGTGCGGGCGGTCTCGACGAGGTGCCGGACGACCCGGCGCGGGCCGAGGACGGCGCCGCCCTGCGCGCCGAGCGACTTGGACAGCGTCACGGTGGCGACGGTGTCCGGCTGCCCGGCCAGGCCGGCGGCGGCCAGCGCGCCCGCGCCGCCGGGGCCGAGCACGCCGAGCCCGTGCGCGTCGTCCACCAGCAGGGCTGCGCCGTGGGCGCGGGCGGCGGTGGACAGCTCCGGGAGGCGGGCGGCGTTGCCGTCCACCGAGAAGACCGAGTCGGTGACCACCAGGGCGCGCCGGTGCGTCCGGGCCGCCAGCGCGGCGGCGACGGCGGCGGGGTCGCTGTGCGGCGCCCGGTGGACGTCGCTGCGCGACAGCCGGCAGCCGTCGATCAGCGAGGCGTGGTTGTTGGCGTCCGAGACGATCAGGGTGTCCGGGTCGGTGAGCGCGGTGAGCGCGGCCAGGTTCGCGGTGTAGCCGGAGGAGAACACCAGCGCCGCCTCGACCCCGCAGAACGCGGCCAGCTCCTCCTCCAGCTCGGTGTGCAGCGCGGTGGTGCCGGTGACCAGCCGGGAGCCGGTGGAGCCGCCGCCCCAACGCAGGGCCGCCTCGGCGGCGGCGCCGGTCACGGCGGGGTGGTGGACCAGCCCGAGGTAGTCGTTGCTCGCCAGGTCCAGCACCGGGTCGTCGGCCGGGCGGCTGCGCAGCGTCCGGGTGAGGCCGGCCCGGGCCCGCAGCTCGGCGGCCTCGTCGAGCCAGTCGAAGACGGCGGCCGGGGTGAGGGTCTGCTGCTCGGGCGCGGTGGGATGGGCCATGGGCCGCACTCTGGCACGAGGGAAGCGGCCCGGGCAATGTGCGCCTGCGCACACGGCCCGGGCCGCCTGCCGTCGCCCCGTCAACTCCCCCGGTGCGACGGGAACCCCCGGGACGACCGGCACGACGGGATCCCTCAGTGGGACCAGTACGGGTCGTCGACGGACGGCGTACGGTCCGGGCCGCCGTCCGCCCGCCGCGGCGCGTCCGCCGGGAGCGGCGGGCGTTTCCCGTAGACCGACGTGCCGCCGTACTCGGCGTCGGCCACCGTCGCGGCGACCACCACCGTGACGTACGGGGCCGAGCCGCCCGGCCCCGCCTCCGGGTCCTGGGGGCGGCCGTCCAGCGTGACCGTGACGAACACGCCGTCCGGGGTCGTCGCCGACCGGGTGACGCGGTCCTGGCGCCCGTCGTAGGGCGTCCCGGCCGGGTCGAGGGCCGGGCCGACCCGGTACCCCCGCTGCTGCCAGGAGGCGGTCACCGCCGCCAGGAACTCGTCCCGCCGGCCGGGCGCCAGCCGCACCCGCACCCGCCAGCTGCGGCTCACCAGCGAGTAGCGGCTCGCCTCGCCGTCCCAGTGCGGATCGCCCCGGCCGACGTCGTACCAGTCGTCCAGGTAGGGGACGGCCGGGGCCACGCCGTCCATGCTCCCGTGCAGCGCGCCGTCGATCCGGTCCCGGGCCTGCTCCGCGGTCATCACCGGCCGGTCGAGCCGCGGCAGCCACCCACCGGTCGCCCACCCGTACCCGCCGAGCGCGAGGAGCAGCGCGAGGCCCCCGGCGGCCACCGCCGCGCAGGATCGCGGCGCGCGCCGGTTCACCGGCCCGCCACCAGCCGCGCGCGGTCGCCGTGGCCGGCCACCACGGCGCCGATGTTGGCGAGGGACGGCCCGCCGTTCTGCGGCGTCATGGCCAGGGTGATGCGGTCGCCGATGTCCTGGGCGGCCGCCTTCTGCGTGCGCTCGTAGTCGGCCGCGTCCGGGTCGTGCCTGCTGCGCGGGTCCAGCGGCTCCCAGCCGACGTCACCGCGGTCGTCGACGCCGAGGCCCTTCGCCCGGGCGTCGGCGAGGGCCTGCAGCAGCTTGGCCCGGGCGAGTTCGAAGGCCTCGGCGCCGTCGCGCAGCACCGCGCCGATCAGGCCGAGTTCGATGCCGGCGGCCTGCAGCCTGCCGGTGGTCCCGTCGATGGAGGCGATGGCGCCGGTGGCGGCCTGACCGGTCCACTGCGACCCGTGCACCCGGTCGGCGGTGCCGCGCTGCCAGCTGGAGGTGTGCTCCTGGAAGGCGCTGTGCAGCCGGTCGTAGGCGTCGGCGGCGCCGTACAGCTCGCCCGGCCTGGCGTCGCGCAGAGCGGCGATGTCCATCCGCTCAGCACCCGGCCCGCGGGCCGGTGACGTGCGCAGGTGTGTGGTTCATGAGCTCCCCCGAGTCGGTGTCCGGGGCGCTCCCGCCCCGTGGCGGCGATCACCCTAGCGCGTTGTCGATCATGCCGCCTGAGTACGGGTACTCAGGCGGCAGGCCCGGGCGGGCGGGGCAGGCGAGGCAGGCAGGGCAGGGCAGGCAGGCGGGCGGTCAGGCCCTCCGCTCGGTCAGTCGGCGCAACTGCGGCGGTACGGCCAGCACTTCGCCGAGGACTTCGCTCACCTGCTTGAAGTGGCCTGTCCCGAAGTGGAGTTGGAGGGCCTCCTCGTCCGTCCACTCCTCGAGGACGGCCATCTGCTCGGGCCGGTTCGGGTCGGCGTAGAGCTGGTAGCCGAGGCAGCCGGGCTCCGCCAGGGACGGCTCGATCATCGCCTCCAGCGCGGTGCGCAGCCGGTCGGTGCGGCCGGCTGCGGCCACCAGGGTCGCGATCACGATCACGGGTTCACTCCTTGTTCCACGGATGGGGACGGGGGCCGACGGACGGGCGGGCGGGCCGGTGTCCCCCAGGGGCAGTCGCCCGTCCTCGGGGACACCGGCGGCCGCTCAGGGGCGCAGCGGTCCGGAGCCGGCCCCGGTGCGGGCCAGTGCCGCGGTGATCGCGTCGAGGTCGGCGGCGTCCAGCTTCAGCCGGACGGCGCCGGCCCAGTCGTCGATCTGCCCGGGCCGGCGGGCGCCGACGATGGCCCCGCTCACGCCGGGCCAGGCGAGGGTCCAGGCGACGGCCACCGCCGACACCGTGCTGCCGTGCCGTTCGGCCACCGGGCGCAGGGCGTCCACCAGGGCGAGGTTGCGGGGGAGTTCGGTGGTGAAGTCCGGGAAGCCGCGCCGCCAGTCCTCCGGGTCCAGGCCGGCCACCCGTTCGGCCGTGAAGGCGCCGGTGAGCAGGCCCGAGGCCAGCGGCTGGTAGACCACGGCGGCCGCGTCGTTGGCCGCGGCCCAGGCCAGGTCCGCCGCGGCGGACCTGCTGAGCAGCGAGAACTGCGGCTGGATCGCGTCCACCCGGGCGACCTTCGCGGCCGCGGCCAGCTGCTCGGGGCCGTGGTTGGAGAGACCGATCGCACGGACCTTGCCCTCCGTCCGCAGGTCGGCCATCAGCTGCCAGTACTCCTCCAGCGGGGTGCCCTGGGCCTCGGCCGGCGCCTCGGCGCCCCACTCCAGCGGCCGGCCGTCGCCGGGCCAGTGCACCTGGTAGAGGTCGATCTGCTCGACCCCGAGCCGGCGCAGCGAGGCCTCCAGCTCGCGGCGCACACCGGCGGGCTCCATCACCTTGCGGGGCGCGCCGAGCGGGTCGCGGTCGTCCCAGACCAGGCCGCACTTGGTGAACACGTACGGCCGCCGGGAGGCCGGCAGCCCGGCCAGGGCCTGCCCGACGACCTCCTCGGAGTGGCCGAGGCCGTAGACGGCGGCGGTGTCGATCCAGTTGACGCCCAGCTCGACGGCGCGGTGGACGGCGGCGATCGAGTCGCGGTCGTCCTGGGCTCCCCAGCTGTAGCGCCAGCCGGCGCCGCCGATCGCCCAGGCGCCGAAGCCGATCCGGCTGATCATCAGGTCGGTGCCGCCGAGCGGCACGGTGGGTACGTCGGTCATGTAGGTCCCTCCGGAGGGGGTGCGGTCTGCTGCCGGACCCGATCCTTCGCCCGCCGCGCCGTCCCCGGCAGGGCTCCGCCCTACCCTGGGTCCAGCAGGACCAGGCTCGGCGCCGGCCGGTGCGCGATGATCTGCGGCATGGACAGACGAGCCGAGCTGGGGCAGTTCCTCCGGTCGCGCCGCGCGCGCCTGAAGCCGGAGGAGACCGGCCTGCCCGACTACGGCGGCCGGCGGCGGGTGCCGGGGTTGCGGCGCGAGGAGCTGGCCCAGCTGGCCGGGGTGAGCGTCGACTACTACGTGCGGCTGGAGCAGGGCCGGACCGACCACGTGTCGCAGGCGGTGCTGGACGCGGTGGCGCGGGCTCTGCGGCTCGGCCCCGACGAGCGCCGGCACCTGGGCAACCTGGCCCGCCCCCGGCCGGCGGCCCGGGAGCCCCGGCCGGTTCAGCGGGTGCTGCCCGGCCTCCAGCGGCTGCTGGACTCGATGAGCGACGTCCCCGCGTACGTGCTGGGACCGGACACCGAGGTGCTGGCGTGGAACCGGCCGGCGGCGGCGCTGATCACCGACTTCGGGGCGCTGGAGCCCGGGCGACGGCAGAAGGCCCGGATGATCTTCCTGGACGAGGCCTCCCGGGAGCTGTACGCGGACTGGGAGCAGAAGGCCGCCGACGTGGTGGCGTACCTGCGCCTGGGGGCGGGCCGCCACCCGCACGACCCGGGACTGTCCGCCCTGATCGGCGAACTGAGCATGGGCAGCCGCGACTTCGCCCGGCTCTGGGCCGGCCAGGAGGTCCGCGACAAGACCCGGGGCTCGTACGGGTTCCGGCACCCGGTGGTCGGCCCGCTGGAGCTGGCCTTCGAGACCTTCCGGCTGCCCGACGACCCGGACCAGGCGCTGGTGGCGTACACCGTGGAGCCCGGCAGCCCGAGCGAGGCGGCGCTGCGGCTGCTGCTCTCGCTGGAGGCGACCGACCGGCCCGGCGGAGCACCCGTCGCGGGGCCGGACGCCGCCCCGGGCGGCCCCGGCGTCCCGGCCTTTGCCCGGGGGCGCCGCGAGCAGGCAAGATAGCCGGGTGACCCTCCTTGACCTGATGCCGAGCCCCGCCACCCCCGACGCGCTGTACGAGACCTTCGCCGCCTGGGCGGAGGAGCGCGGCATCACGCTGTACCCCGCCCAGGAGGAGGCGCTGATCGAGCTGGTCTCGGGGAACAACGTGATCCTGGCGACCCCGACCGGCTCGGGGAAGAGCCTGGTGGCGGCGGGTGCGCACTTCGCGGCGCTGGCCGAGGGCAAGCGGACCTTCTACACCGCGCCGATCAAGGCGCTGGTCTCGGAGAAGTTCTTCGACCTGTGCAAGATGTTCGGCACCGAGCAGGTCGGCATGATGACCGGCGACGCGAGCGTGAACCCGACCGCGCCGATCATCTGCTGCACGGCCGAGGTGCTGGCCAACATCGCGCTGCGCGACGGGGCGCAGGCCGACGTCGGCCAGGTGGTGATGGACGAGTTCCACTTCTACGCCGAGCCGGACCGCGGCTGGGCCTGGCAGATCCCGATCCTGGAGCTGCCGCACGCGCAGTTCCTGCTGATGTCGGCCACCCTCGGCGACGTCCGCCGCTTCGAGGAGGACCTGGCCCGCCGCACCGGCCGCCCGACCACCGTGGTCCGCTCGGCGACCCGGCCCGTCCCGCTGTTCTACGAGTACCGCCGCACCACCATGCACGACACCCTGGAGGAGCTGCTGACGACCGGTCAGGCGCCGGTGTACGTCGTGCACTTCACCCAGAAGGAGGCGGTGGAGCGGGCGCAGTCGCTGATGAGCATCAACATGTGCTCGAAGGCGGAGAAGGACGCCATCGCCGACCTGATCGGCAACTTCCGCTTCACCACCAAGTTCGGCCGCAACCTCTCCCGGTTCGTGCGGCACGGCATCGGCGTGCACCACGCCGGCATGCTGCCCAAGTACCGCCGCCTGGTCGAACGCCTCGCCCAGGCCGGTCTGTTGAAGGTCATCTGCGGCACCGACACGCTCGGCGTCGGCGTCAACGTGCCGATCCGCACGGTGCTGTTCACCGCGCTGTCCAAGTACGACGGCATCCGGGTGCGCACCCTGCGGGCCCGCGAGTTCCACCAGATCGCCGGCCGGGCCGGGCGGGCCGGCTTCGACACCGTCGGGCAGGTGGCGGCGCAGGCGCCGGAGCACGTGGTGGAGAACGACAAGGCGCTCTCCAAGGCCGGCGACGACCCGAAGAAGCGCCGCAAGGTGGTCCGCAAGAAGGCACCCGAGGGCTTCGTCGGCTGGACGGAGGAGGGCTTCGAGAAGCTCATCGCCGCCGACCCGGAGCCGCTGGTCTCCCGCTTCAAGGTCAGCCACGCGATGCTGCTCTCGGTGATCGGCCGCCCCGGCAACGCCTTCGAGGCGATGCGGCACCTGCTCACCGACAACCACGAGGAGCGCTCCGCGCAGCGCCGGCACATCCGCAACGCCATCGCCATCTACCGCTCGCTGCTGGACGGCGGCGTGGTCGAGCGGCTGCCGGAGCCGGACGCCGACGGCCGGATCGTGCGCCTGACCGTCGACCTGCAGGAGAACTTCGCGCTCAACCAGCCGCTCTCCACCTTCGCGCTGGCCGCCTTCGAACTGCTGGACCCGGCCTCGCCCTCGTACGCGATGGACGTGGTCTCGGTGGTCGAGGCGACCCTCGACGACCCGCGCCAGATCCTCGCCTCCCAGCAGAACAAGGCGCGCGGCGAGGCCATCGGCGAGATGAAGCGCGACGGCGTCGAGTACGAGGAGCGGATGGAGCGGCTCCAGGACATCACGTACCCGAAGCCGCTGGAGGAACTGCTCAGCCACGCGTACGACGTCTACCGGCGCGCGCACCCGTGGATCGGCGACCACCCGCTGCAGCCCAAGTCGGTCGTCCGGGACCTCTACGAGCGGGCGATGACCTTCAGCGACTACGTCGGCCACTACGACCTGGCCCGCACCGAGGGCATCGTGCTGCGCTACCTGGCGGGCGCGTTCAAGGCGCTGGAGCAGACCGTCCCGGAGGACATCAAGACCGACGACCTCAAGGACGTGATCGCCTGGCTGGGCGAGCTGGTCCGCCAGGTCGACTCCAGCCTGCTCGACGAGTGGGAGCAACTGGCCAACCCCACCGACCCGTTGGCCCCCGAGGTGACGCTGGACGACCGGCCCGCGCCGGTCACCGCCAACGAGCGGGCGTTCCGGGTGCTGGTCCGCAACGAGATGTTCCGCCGGGTGGAGCTGGCCGCGCTGGAGAACTACCACGCGCTCGGCGAGCTGGACGGCGAGTACGGCTGGGACGCCGACCGCTGGGCGGACGCGATGGACCCGTACTGGGAGGAGCACGACGACCTCTCCACCGGCCCGGACGCACGCGGGCCGAAGATGCTGCTGATCGAGCAGGAGGAGGACGCCTGGCAGGTCCGGCAGATCTTCGACGACCCGGCGGGCCACCACGACTGGGGCATCAGCGCCGAGGTCGACCTGCACGGCTCGAACGAGGAGGGCCGCGCGGTGCTGCGCATCACCGCCGTGGACCGGATGGGCGGCTGACCCCGGGCGGTCAGCGCCGGGAGCCCTCCGGGGCTGCCGGCGCCACAACGGGCGGTGCGGACAGCGGGCGGCGCGGACAGCGGGCGGCAGGCGGCCCTGTGCGGCCGGCGGCCGGTGGCCGGTGGCCGGCCCGTGTCAGCCCCGCAGACGGGATCAGCCCCGCAGGTAGGACAGGTCCTGGTCGCCGAGCACCAGGCCGCCCGCCGCGAGGTTCTCCTCCAGGTGGTCGAGCGAACCGGTGCCCGGGATCGCCAGCACCACGGGTGAGGCCGCCAGCAGTGAGGCGATCGCGACCTGCGCGGGAGTGACGCCCAGGCCCGCCGCGACCTTGCCGAGCCGCTCCGCCTGGTAGGAGTCGCCGCCCCCGCCGAGCGGGAAGTACGGCACGTACGCGATGCCGGCCGCCTCGCACTCCGCCAGCAGCCCCGCGTCGGCGCTGTGCCGGTTCTGCACCGCGGCCACCGGCGCGACCGCCCGGGCCTCGGCGAACTGGGCGGCGTCGACGTTGCTCACGCCGAGATGCCGGATCAACCCCTCGGAGCGGAGCTGGGCCAGCACCGCGAACCGTTCGGCGATCGACTCGCCGCCCGGCCCGCCCATCCCGCCGACCCGCAGGTACACCAGGTCGAGCCGGTCCAGCCCGAGGGAGCGCAGATCGGCCTCGACCAGGCCGCGCAGCTCGTCCGGCGCCGCCTGCCGGCTCGGCACGCCGTCCGGCCCGGGCAGCGGCCCGACCTTCGTGGCGATCACCAGGCCGTCGCGGTACGGGGCCAGCGCCGTCCGGATCAGCTCGTTGGCCCGCACCTCGCCCCGGCCGTAGAAGCCGGCCGTGTCGAAGTGGTCCACCCCGAGCTCCAGGGCGCGCCGGAGCACCGCGACACCACTCTCCGCAGCACGTGACGGACCGTCAAACGTGCTCATCGCCAACCGCATCGCGCCGAAGCCGAGCCGGTTGACGGTCAGGTCCCCGCCGAGGGGGAAGGTCTTGATCGTCATGGGATCCATGCTGTCCGCGGCCACCACGCCCGGCAAGCTCGTGGCCAGTTGCTGCCAGACTGGTGGCATGCGCAACGAACCGGTGTTCTCGGTCCACGGGGACGCGGAGCTGATGACCCGCGCCGGCCACCTCTTCGAGTCGGCACGGCACGAGTTCCTGTGCGCCGCCCGGGACCTCGCCACCTGGTCGCAACCGGAGGCCCGCGCCGCGATCCGGGCCCGGATGCGCACCGCGGACGCCCCGGACTTCACCGCCCGGAAGCTGCTCAGCCCGGTCGCGCTCGCCGACGAGGGGGCCCGCGCGCACCTGCGGCTGGTCCGCAGCAAGGGCGCCCTGGTGCGGATCAGCGCCTCGCCGCTGCCGCACGAGACCATCCTGATCGACCGGCGGGTGATGATCCTGGCCGGCCGGGAGACGCCGGCCGGCCGCGAGTACACCGTCACCACCTCGCCGGCCCTGGTCGAGGGCGTGCACGCGCTGTTCCTGGCGCTCTGGGACACCGCCGTCGATCTCGACACCCGCCTGCGCGGCGACGTCCCGCACCTCGACGCCGACGGCCGGCGGATCCTGGACGCCCTCGCCTCCGGGCTGACCGACGAGTCGGCGGCCGGACGGCTCGGCCTCTCGCTGCGCACCTACCGGCGGCGGGTGGCGGAGCTGATGGCCAAGCTCGAAGCCGGCTCGCGGTTCCAGGCCGGACTGCGGGCGGGCGAACTGGGGCTGCCGCGCGACCGCTGAGCGCGCAGGCCGGGACGGAACACCGGCGGGCGGCGGGCGACCGGCCGAACGGAGCCGCCCGGAAGGGCTCTTGCGGGCCGTACTCAGGGCGAGTGGCGCAGCCCCGCGACGAGCAGCGTCACCATCCGGCGGGCGTCGTAGCGCCCGTCGCTCTCGGCGCCGACGCAGAGGTTCCCGATGCCGCGCATCAGCTGGTACGCCGTGATGTCCGAACGGATCTCGCCGGCGGCCGCGGCCCGGTCGAGGAGCCCGGTGCAGACCGGCAGCAGGCGGTCGAGGAAGTAGGCGTGCAGCGTCTCGAAGCCGGCGTTGTCGGCCTGCATCGCGCCGGCCAGTCCGTGCTTGGTGACCAGGAAGTCGACGAAGAGGTCGACCCACCGCCCGAGCGCGACGCCGGGCGTCGGGCTGCTCGCCAGCAGGGCCGGGCCGGCGTCGGCGCAGGCGTCCACCTGGTGCCGGTAGACGGCGACGACGAGGTCCGCGCGGGTGGGGAAGTGCCGGTAGACCGTGCCCGTCCCGACGCCGGCCCGGGCCGCGATGTCCCGCACCGGCGCCTCCACGCCCGAGGTGACGAAGACCTCGGCGGCCGCGTCCAGCAGGGCCTGCTGGTTGCGGCGGACGTCCTTGCGCACGGCCCCGGCCGCGCCCTGCACACCCTGGCCGCTCGCACTGCTCCCGCTCAAATCTGCCACTCCTGCCTGGACGGGTTTACAAAACGGAACACGGTTCCGTATCGTTGGCGGAACAAGGTTCCGTTTTGGCCATGATGCCAGAACGGGGGCGACGCGCCCAGGCCGCGCACCCTCGCCTCCCTCAGCACTGCCCACCCTCAGCACTACCCACCTCAGCACTGCCCGCCTCAGCGCTCCCCACCCTCCACCCTCGCGCGCCCCCGGGCCGGTTCCACGAACCGCCGGGCCCGTCGCGTGCAGCAGACCGAACGGACAGCACTGCCATGTCTGACTCGAACACCACGAACACGCACGAAGCCGCCGGCGCGCCCCGCCGCGTGATCTCCGCGAAGCCGGTCGTCCTGCCCGCCCCCGCCGGCCGGGGCGAGGACCTCCAGGTCCGGGTGTCCGCACCGGCCACCGGCGGGGATCTGCCCGTCATCGTCCTCTCGCACGGCTTCGGCTGGTCGATGAACGGCTACGCCCCGCTGGCGGACCACTGGGCCGCCCAGGGCTTCGTCGTCCTCCAGCCCACCCACCTCGACTCCCGCACCCTCGCCGTCCCCGCCGAGGACCCCCGCACCCCGCGGATCTGGCGGCACCGGATCGAGGACCTCACCCTCGTGCTGGACCGCCTCGACACCCTGGAGGACTCCGTCCCGGGCCTCGCCGGGCGCGTCGACCGCGGCCGCATCGCGGTGGCCGGCCACTCCTGGGGCGCCCAGAGCGCGAGCGTGCTGCTGGGCGCACGTGTCCTGGGCCCCGACGGCGTTCCCGGCGAGGACATGTCCGACCCGCGCGTGAAGGCCGGCGTGCTCCTTGCCCTGACCGGCCTGGGCGACGATCTGACCCCGTTCGCCGCCGAGCACCTGCCCTTCCTGAGGCCCTCCTTCGACGGCATGACCACCCCGGCCCTGATCGTCGCCGGCGACCGGGACCAGTCCCACCTGTCCACCCGCGGTCCGGACTGGTTCACCGACCCCTACACCTGCAGCCCTGGCCCCAAGAGCCTGCTCACCCTGTTCGGCGCCGAGCACTCGCTCGGGGGCATCCCCGGGTACGAGGTAGCCGAGACCACCGACGAGAGCCCCGCCCGCGTCGCCCTGGTCCAGCGGCTCACCACCGCCTTCCTCCGCAGCGCCCTCCACCCCGGGGACACCGGCTGGCGGACGGCGGCCGCCGCCCTGGAGAGCGACCCCCACCCGCTCGGGAAGCTGCAGAGCAAGTAGGCGGGGCCGGTGGCCCGGCACGCCGGCAGGCGCGGTACGTGGAGGGGCTCCTGACGGTGCGCCGCGTCCGGCCCGGGTTCTCCCCGGCCCGCGCCGGGCCGCGGCCCTTCCACTCAGGTCACCACGGCCCGTGCCAGGTCACCACGGCCCGGCTCAGGTCACGACGGCCCGGCTCAGGTCCAGATGAACTGCGCGCCCGCCGCGTAGGAGACCGCCCGGGTGGCCAGGTCCAGCAGCTGCGCCTGGCTCGGCCCGGCCGGGGCGCTCGGGGTGGTGGACGCCGCGGCACTGCCCGTGGCGGGGGCCGGCGGCGCCTCCGGGGCGCCGGCGGTGCCGGACGCCGTGGGGCCGGGGCTCGGCGCAGCGGTGCGGGACTCCGCGAACCGCGAGACGGTGACGGTCAGGAAGTGACCGACCGCCTCCACCTTCCCCGGGTCCGCGGGCTTGGCGGGATCGGCCGGCTTGCCGGCGGCCGCGGCCGGGACGGGCGCCGCGGAGGCGTCCGGCAGGATGAAGACCAGCGCCTCCGCCGGGCCGTGCCCGGCCCGCAGGGCCTGCGCGGCCTTCGCCGCGGACGCGTCGTCCGGGAAGCGCAGCACCGTGACACTGCTCAGCAGGGCGGGCTGGTCGACGGCGCTGAAGCTGACGGTCACGTAGCCCTGGCAGCCGCTGCCCTGCAGCGGGTCCGTCTCGCGGGCCTGCAGGGTCTCCGCGCAGTCCTGGCCCTGCCGGGCACCGTTGCGGCGGCCCTTGTAGGCGCCCATCTCCACGGCGCGCTGAGCCGGGAAGTACCGGTCCGCGGTGAGGCCTTCCTGGTCCGTGCCGCTCGGCGGCAGCGGGTTGCCGACCACCGGCGGGGTCTTGGCGGCGTCCGCGCTGGACGGGCCGAGCCCGGGTATCCAGTCCCCCGGGTGCGGCCGGCTGACTATCCATCCGCCACCGGCGACCACCGCGACGACGACGCACCACCCCAGCGCCCTGGCCGGGAGGCCGCGGGTCGCGTGGCGCGCCCGCGCGGCGCGCCCTTCGGGTGTCCGGTCTGCCGGTTGCGGGTCGCGTTGCCCCTGCGTGGTCATGGCGCAGATTCTAGGTGGTGGGCCGGCGCCGCTGATCAAGGGGTGGGGCCCGGAGCCCGGCGGCGGCCCCGCACCGCCGTCCGAGTGGTGGACACCGGAGCCCGGGTGACCTGCGCCACTACTGTGAGCGGCGACACTGTGACAACTCGCACATCCGCCGCGGGATCTTCTGGCGGGTTCCCTCTGGCGCGGGCGCCCGGCGAGCGGGCAGGATCAGGCGCATGGATCTGCTCGACACCCTCACCGCCAAGGGCCTGCGCCGGGAAATTCCGACCCGCGAGGAAGCCCTTGCCGTCCTCGCCACCACCGACGACGAACTCCTCGACGTGGTCGCGGCCGCCGGACGGGTGCGCCGGCAGTGGTTCGGCCGCCGGGTCAAGCTCAACTATCTGGTGAACCTCAAGAGCGGGCTCTGCCCGGAGGACTGCTCCTACTGTTCGCAGCGGCTCGGCTCCAAGGCGGAGATCCTCAAGTACACCTGGCTGAAGCCGGAGCAGGCCGCCGAGGCCGCCGCCGCGGGCCTCGCCGGCGGTGCGAAGCGCGTCTGCCTGGTCGCCAGCGGCCGCGGTCCGACGGACCGTGACATCGACCGGGTCGCGGACACCATCGCCGCCATCAAGGACGCCAACGAGGCCGTGGAGGTGTGCGCCTGCCTCGGCCTGCTCTCCGACAACCAGGCCGAGCGGCTGAAGGCGGCCGGCGCCGACGCCTACAACCACAACCTGAACACCTCCGAGGGCACCTACGGGGACATCACCACCACCCACACGTACGCGGACCGGGTGGACACCGTGAACAAGGCGCACGGCGCGGGCCTGTCCGCCTGCTCCGGCCTGATCGCGGGCATGGGCGAGAGCGACGAGGACCTGGTCGACGTGGTCTTCGCGCTGCGCGAGCTGGACTCGGACTCGGTGCCGGTCAACTTCCTGATCCCGTTCGAGGGCACCCCGCTCGCCAAGGAGTGGAACCTCACCCCGCAGCGCTGCCTGCGGATCCTGGCGATGGTCCGGTTCGTCTGCCCGGACGTCGAGGTGCGGATCGCCGGCGGCCGCGAGGTGCACCTGCGCTCGATGCAGCCGCTGGGCCTGCACATCGCCAACTCGATCTTCCTCGGCGACTACCTGACCAGCGAGGGCCAGGCCGGCCAGGCCGACCTGGACATGATCGCGGACGCCGGCTTCGAGGTCGAGGGCGCCGGCCAGGTGACCCTCCCGCGCCACCGCGTCGACGCCGCCGAGGCGGCCGGGCACGCCTGCGCACCGGCCGGCGGTGCCTGCGGTTCGGGCGGCGGCTGCGGCCCCTGCGGCGGTCACGGCGAGGCGGCCCCCAGCGTCGGGGCAACCGTCGCGGCCGGCCAGGACACCGCCGGCGTCGCCGCTGCGGGCTCCGCCGAGGAGGACGCCGTACGCAGCGACCTGGTCCGGGTGCGCCGGCGCGGCGCCGGGACCGAGCTGGCCCCCAACGCCTGAGCCGGACCGGCCCCGACCCGGACCGAACCGGCGCCGGCCGCCCCACGAGGGCCCGGCGCCGGCACACCGTGACGACCGAGGAACCCACCACCGTGGCACAGCTGTCCCCGCAGTCCCTGCTGGCGCTCGACCGGGCGCACGTCTGGCACCCGTACGGGCCGATGCCCGGCACCGCGACCCCGTACGTGGTGGTGTCCGCGGCCGGGGTCCGGCTCCGGCTGGCCGAGCCGGTCGCCGGGCACCGCGAACTGGTCGACGGGATGTCGTCCTGGTGGGCCGCGATCCACGGCTACGGGCACCCGGTGCTGGACGAGGCGGTCCGCGACCAGCTCGGCCGGATGAGCCATGTGATGTTCGGCGGGCTCACCCACGAGCCCGCCGTCCGGCTGGCGGCGACCCTGGTGGAGATCACGCCGGAGCCGCTGCGGCACGTCTTCCTGGCCGACTCCGGCTCGGTGGCCGTCGAGGTCGCGATGAAGATGTGCCTCCAGTACTGGCAGTCGGTGGGGCGGCCGGCCAAGCAGCGCCTGCTGACCTGGCGCGGCGGGTACCACGGTGACACCTTCCACCCGATGTCGGTCTGCGACCCCGAGGGCGGGATGCACCAGCTCTGGGGCGGCGTGCTGCCGCGCCAGCTGTTCGCGGGCGAGCCGCCGGCCGGCTTCGACGCGCCGGTCGACGAGGCGTACGCCACGGAGCTGTCCGACCTGATCGAGCGGCACGCCGACGAGCTGGCGGCGGTCATCGTCGAGCCGGTGGTCCAGGGCGCGGGCGGGATGCGCTTCCACTCCCCCGGCTACCTGCGGCTGCTGCGCCGGCTCTGCGACGAGCACGGCGTCCTGCTCGTCTTCGACGAGATCGCCACCGGCTTCGGCCGGACCGGCGAACTGTTCGCCGCCGACCACGCCGGCGTCTCGCCGGACGTGATGTGCCTGGGCAAGGCGCTGACCGGCGGTTACCTGACGATGGCCGCCACGCTCTGCACGGGCGAGATCGCGGACGGGATCAGCAAGGGCGATGTGCCGGTGCTGGCGCACGGCCCGACGTTCATGGGCAACCCGCTCGCGGCCGCCGTCGCCAACGCCTCGATCGGGCTGCTGCTCGGCCAGGACTGGCAGGTCGGGGTGAAGCGGGTGGAGGCCGGCCTGGCGGCGGGCCTGGCGGGCGCCGCCGAGGTGCCCGGCGTCGCGGACGTCCGGGTGCTCGGCGGGATCGGCGTCGTCCAGCTCGACCACCCCGTGGACATGGCCGCCGCGACCGCGGCGGCCGCCCGCGAGGGCGTCTGGCTGCGGCCCTTCCGGGACCTGATCTACACCATGCCGCCGTACATCACCGGGGACGAGGACCTGGCCCGGATCGGCGCGGCGGTCACGGCGGCGGCGGTGGCTGGATGACCGCCGAGGTGCTCTTCGTGACCGGCACCAACACGGATGTCGGGAAGACCGTCGCCACGGCGGCGATCGCCGCGGCCGCGCTGGCCGCCGGGCGCCGGGTGGCCGTGCTCAAGCCGGGGCAGACCGGTGTGGCGCCGGGCGAGCCCGGGGACGCCGCGGAGGTGGTCCGCCTCGCCGGGCCGCTGACCACCCGTGAACTCGCGCGCTACCCGGAGCCGTTGGCCCCCGACACCGCCGCCCGGCGGTGCGGGCTGCCGACCATCGGCCCGGAGCGGGTCGCCGAGGCGGTGGCCGAACTCGCCGCCGGGCACGACCTGGTCCTGGTCGAGGGCGCCGGCGGGCTGCTGGTGCGCTACGACGAACAGGGCCGCACCCTGGCCGACATGGCCCGGGCGAGCGCCGATCTCGGCCTGGCCCCCGAGGTGCTGGTGGTCGCGGCGGCCGCCCTCGGCACCCTCAACATCACCACCCTGACGGCGGAGGCACTGCACGCCCGGGGCCTGGCCCCGCTCGGCGTGCTGGTCGGCTCCTGGCCTCGGGAGGCCGGGCTGGCCGAGCGCTGCAACCTGGCCGACCTTCCGGTCGCCGCCGGGGCCCCGCTGCTGGGCGTCCTGCCCGAGGGCGCGGGACGGGAGGCCGCCGGCTTCGCCGGGACGGCGCTCGCGGCGCTGGCCCCCCGGCTGGGCGGGCACTGGGACGCGGACGCGTTCACGGCAGCGCACCAGGTCCCGCCGCTGCCGCTGCCCTGAGGGCCTGACCACCCGACGAACCGGCGAACCGGCGAACCGGCCGGCGGCGTGACCCGCCGCCCTGCCGGACACACCCCGGCCTCGCCGTCTCGGCGGCCCGCCCTCGTGGTCGGGCCGCCGAGCGGTGGTCGGGTACCGCGGTGGATCAGGCGTGCCCCGGCGGCGTGCTCAGGCGGAACGGCCGCGCAGGCCGGCGGTGTCGAAGACCACGGTGGACTCCACCACCAAACCGTCCACCAGCCGCATCCGGTCGGCCCCCTCCCAGGCGGCGGCGGTGCCGTCGACCGTGGCGGTGGCCCGCCAGCCGACGAAGGCGATGTCCTCGTTCAGGGCGTGGGCGAGCACGGTCAGCCGCAGATCCGGGAAGCGCTGCAGGGTGCCGGTCACCTGGGCCGCCCACTGGTCCAGGCCGACGATCGGCTCAGGGCGCCCGGGCCAGTGCAGCACGATCTCCGGATGGCTCAGGGTGTCGAGGCGGGCCGGGTCGGGCGCCGCCCAGAAAGCGGCCCATCGGTCGGCGAAGTCGCCCGCGCGGTGGGCGCGGTACGGGGTGTCCTGCGGGGTGTCCTGCGGGTCCGGCCGGGTGCCGGATCGGGTGTCCGTCATGAACTGTCCTCTCCCCCAAGGGAAGCCAGATGCCTGCCAATGTTACGTACCACCAGTACGTACTTGCGGTACGGAACTTACGTACCGTTAGTATGTGGCGTCAAGAGGAGGCAGCAATGGCCAGAAGGACCCAGGCGGACCGCTCGGAGAGCACCACCGGTGAGATCGTGGACGCCGCGATCACCCTGTTCGGCCGGGACGGCTACCCGGCCGTGTCGATCGACGGGATCGCCCGGGCCGCCGGTGTCACCAAGGGCGCGGTCTACCACCACTTCGACGGCAAGACCGCCCTCCTGCGCGCCGCCTTCCTGCACCAGGAGCAACGCCGGGCCCTGCTGCTCCACCAGGCCGCGGCCGGCTCCCCCGACGCCCTGGCGGCCGTCCGGGCCGGGTGCGCGGCCTTCCTGCGCAGCTGCCTGGACCCGGCGGTCCGGCGGATCCTGCTGCTGGACGGTCCTGCGGTGCTCGGCTGGGAGGAGGTCCGGGAGATCGAGGCGGAGCACAGCGTCGCCCTGCTGCGCAGGGGCCTCGGCGCAGCGGTCGACGAGGGCCGGCTGCGCCCGGGCGACCTCGACATCCGCACCCACCTGCTGCTGGGCGCCCTCTGCGAAGCGGGCATGCTGCTCGCCCGGGCCGGCGACCCCGAGGCCGCGCTGGCCGGCGTCACCCGCGAGGTGGACGCGCTGCTCGACGCGTTCGCGACCCCCGCGGGGGCGTGACCCCGGCGGGAGGCGGAACAGCGACGGACCGACCGACCGCAAGGCCAGGATTCTGCGCATCGTGGAGCACACCGTCGAGCAGCCCGGCTCGCCTCCGAGCACGCGGGGGATCGGCGACGCCGTCGGGCCGAGCTCCGTCTCCTCGGTCTCCTACCAGGTTCTGCCCCGGAGAAGGCATCAAGCTCGAGTCCCCCTCTCTCGTAGAGTGACCGCCGAAGCCGGCGAGAGGAATTCGGACGTGACCGCAGTTGCCCAGGAGGCCGAAACGGCAGGCACCGCCCGTAACACACCTGCGCGGATCAGCATCGGGGCTGCCTCCCTGGGGGCAGCGCTGATCGCGGGAGTCTTCCTGACCCCGCTGTTCTGGCTGCTGTACGGCGGGCTGTACACCTTCCTCGTGTTCGCGACCGGTGCCGTCGCGATCCCCGCCGGCCACCTCGGCCGCCGCCGGGGCAAGCGGCTGGGCGGCCGTGACCGCGGCCTCGCGCTGCTCGGACTGGTGACCGGCTGGATCCTGGTCCTCTTCGCTCTGCTGCTGGTCCTGGCCTACGGCGGGCTCCTGGCAGGGCTGGCGTTGTTGTCCGACACACGGTGACCGTGGCCGTCGAGGCCCAGGAGCGGCCACCGGTCGCGGATTCCGCGATCGAGCTGCTGCCCGACGAGCCACAGTCCGCCGCGGCGGCCCGTCGCCCGGTGCGCACCGCCCTGCGGGGAAGGGAGCGGGGAGGCCCGGTCGAGGCCATCACCGCCCAGCTCACCGATGAGGTGGAGCGCACCCGCGCCGCCGTCTCCACCACACTCACCTCACCGCCCGTCACATCGCCCGGGATCCGGGAGCGTCCGGGGGGCCGCCGCGCCACCGTGCCGGCCCGGCGTTGTACGCCTCGTGGGATGCGGGAGCGCGGGTGACCCCGGCGGGAGCGGGACGGCCCTCCGGTCGCGGACTGCAGGCGCGGACTGCGGGTGCGGGCTGCGGGCGCGGGCTGCGGGCGCGCCGGCGGGGGCGCGCTCAGCCGCCGAGCGGCTTGACCCAGCGGGTCCACTGCGGCTGGGGCCCGTAGCCGACGCGCTGCCAGGTTCGCTGCCCCAACTCGTTGTGGTCGAGCACCATCGCGTCCGCCCGGCGGCCGCCGAGCTCCTCGAAGCGCCGCTCGGCGGCGGCCAGCAGCGCCGCGCCGATCCCCTGCCGGCGGCGCGCCGGGTCGACCGCGAGCCGGTAGAGGTGGCAGCGCCAGCCGTCCCAGCCCGCGATCACCGTGCCGGCCACCGCGCCGTCGAGTTCGGCGACGATCAGGGCCTGCGGATCCCTGGCGATCAGCCGGGCCAGGCCGTCGGCGTCGTCGGTGATGCTGGTGCCCTCGGCCGCCCGGGCCCAGAACTCCAGCAGGTCCGGCACCTCGTGGAGGCCGGCGGTACGAATGATCGGATCGGTCATGCCGACTGTCTACCAGCTCGGCCGGGGCCGCCACGAGGGGATTTCCCCGGCGGCGGCGCCGCAACGGGCGACGCAGCACCGGGCGGTGGCGCACCGGACGGCGCCGCACCGAAGGTCAACGTCGGGCCGGCGCCTCGCCGAGCCGCCAGACGGTGGTCCGCTTCAGGGCGGTGTCCTCCAGGTCGGCGACCACCGGCACCTCGTAGGAGGCCAGCGCGGTGAACCGCTCGCGCGGGAGGTACGCCCGGCCCGGGTCACCGACCAGCACGACCGCGCCCCGGGCCTGCGCGCGCTCCAGGAAGGGCAGGAACCGGGCGGCCATCGTCCGCTCGTAGAAGACGTCCCCGGCGAGCACCACCTCGGCGGGCGCGCCGTCGCCGTCCAGCAGGTCCTCGACGGCCGCCGCGACCCGGGTGCCGTTCGCCTCGGCGTTGATCCCGATGGCGGCCACGGCGTAGGCGTCGATCTCCGCCGCGCGGACCGAGGCCGCGCCCCGCAGCGCGGCCGCGATCCCGACCAGCCCGGATCCCGCCGCGAGGTCCAGCACCGAACGCCCGGCCACCAGGTCGGGATTGTCGAGCACGTACCGGGCGACCGCCACGCCACCGGCCCAGGCGAACGCCCAGAACGGGGGCGGCAGTCCGATCTCGCCGCGGGCCTCCTCGGTCGACTCCCAGAGCGTGATGGCGTCGTCCGCCATGTGCAGGCGGACCTCGGGAACGAAGGGAACGAGCGTCAGCCGGGTCTTCTCCCGGACGAAGGCCGGATCCGACAGCGTGGTGGTGCCCGGATGAAGAGGACGAAGCTCGTTCGGCATGCCCGCAGCATAGAGGCCGCCCGGCACCCCCGATGACCGCGCGCCCGACCGCGTTCCGGACGGACGGCCGGCTGCGGGCACCCGCGCCACCGGCCGCACGACCGGCCGCACGACCGGCCGCGGGCGCCCACGGGCCCGCGGGGAACGACCCTTCCGCGTGAACACCGGGGGCGTCGGGGCCTCCCCCGGCCCTGGGCCCGCTAGCTTCGCAGCCGGAGGAAGTGCGACCACGGAGGACCTCATGCCCGTACCGACCCCGGACCCCGCGGAACCCCCGGCCCCGGCCGACGGCTCGGAGCCCTCGGAGCCCACGGAGCCCTCGGAGCCCGCCGCCCGCTACGAGGTGCTGGTCGCCGGCGGCGGCCCGGCCGGCAGCGCCGCCGCGCTGACCCTGGCCCGGGCCGGCCGCAGCGTCCTGCTGGCGGACGCCGGGACCGGTCCCGCCAAGGCCGGCGAGTCGCTGGCCGCCGTCGCGGCGGTGCTGCTGGACGACCTCGGGATCGGGCCGCAGGTGCTCGGGTCCGGACACCTGCCGTGCTACCGCAGGCTCTCCGCCTGGGGATCGGCGGAACTCCGGTCGGTGCACTCGATCCGCGACCCGTACGGTCACGGCCGGCTCCTCGACCGGGCGCTGTTCGACCGCCGGCTGCGTGCCGCCGCCCGGACGGCCGGCGCGGACCTCGCCGAACGGAGCGCCGTCCGGCCGCCGATGCGCACTCCGGAGGGCGACTGGAGCGTGGAGCTGCGCGGGCCCGCCGGCCGCCGGACCGTCCGGTGCGACTGGCTGGTCGACGCCACCGGACGCGCCGCCGCCCTCGCGACCCGCTGCGGCGCCCGGCGCCGCACCCTGGACCGGCTGACGGCCACCCACCTCACCCTCGGGCCCGGCCCGGAGGCGGTCGACGGCTGTTCCCTGGTCGAGTCCGCTCCGGACGGCTGGTGGTACACCGCCCCGCTGCCCTCGCGGCACCGCCTGGTCACCTGGTTCACCGACGCCGACCTGCCCGCCGCGGCGCCCACGGACGCCGGACCGTTCCTGCGCAGGATGCTGCGGACCCGTCACGTCCGCACCCGCGCGGAGCCGCACCCCGCCGACCCCGGCCGGGCCCCGCGCCGCGCGCCCGCCCACAGCGCGCATCTCGACCGGCCCTGGGGGGACGGCTGGATCGCCGCCGGTGACGCGGCCGTCGCCTTCGACCCGCTCTCCGCCCAGGGCGTCCTGACCGCCCTGGTCACCGGCCTGAACGCCGGGGAGGCGCTCGACGCCCGGCTGCGCGGCCACCGCTCGGCCCTCGCCGAGTACGGGCACGGGGTGCGGGCCGTGTACGCGGGCTACCTCCGCGAACACCGCAGCGTCCACCGGCTGGAGGGCCGTTGGGCCGGGCACCCGTTCTGGGCCCGGCGGACGGAGGAACCACACCTGTGGCCCGTACGGGACACCCGCGGGCCGACGGGCTTCCCCGGCGCCGTCCGCTGAACCCGCGGGCTCGGCCCGGGCGGCCGGACGGGCCACCGGCAGCCCGTGAAACGCCGGCCGCCCCAGGAGCACCGGGCGTCACCCCCGCGGGGCCGGCCCCGGTCCCCCTCGGCGGGCGAGCCCCGGGAGAGCCGCCGCACCGGGGTGACCGGCGGCCGCCCAGGCGCCCGGTGCAGGTACCCACAGATCCGTACCATTTAGATACCGAAGCCGTTATGAGCTGCGGAAATGCTCGCCCGCCGACAGGGGTCACCGGTAGCATCCGGCTCACGCCCTCCGGTTACCGCCGCACTGTCGCACGCGCTCCGGGCGGGCGTGTTCCGCGGTGCGTCAGAAGCCACCGCGCACTCGAACTCGGCACCGCGCGCCAGAGTTGTCGCGCGAACGCGGAAGGGTAGCGCCTTGTCGGATCGGCTCACCGGAGGAGACTCCTCGTTGCTGCGGCGGATCAACGCCGCCGTCACGCTGCGCGCACTGCGATCCGGTCAGTCGGTGACCCTCACTCAGCTCGTCGGAGACACCGGCCTCTCCCGGCCCACCGTCGAAGGCGTCATCGAGAGCCTGGTGGAATCGGGCCTGGTCGCCGAGGTCGAGCACGAGGCCGGCGCGGCGCAGCCCGGCGGCGGCCGCCAGCGCGGCCGCCCCGCCCGCTGGTTCCGGTTCCGGGCCGAGGCCGGTCACATCCTCGGGATCGAGATCGGCGTCCACGACATCCGGGTGATCCTGGCCGACCTGGCCGGCGAGGTGGTCGGCACCCACTTCAAGCCGGTGGACGAGGCGCTGGACGCCGAGGAGCGGCTCAGCGCCGTCCGCACCACCGTCGCCGAGGTGCTGCGCAAGGCCGGGATCTCCCGGGACAACCTGTGGGCGGTCGGTGTCGGCAGCCCCGGCATCGTCGACCGGGACGGCACCGTGCAGCTCGGCACCGCGATGCCCGGCTGGACCGGGCTCGACCTCGGGGGCCGGCTGCGCCGCTCGTTCCGCTGTCCGGTACTGATCGAGAACGACGCCAACCTGGCGGCCATCGCCGAACACTGGCAGGGCTCCGCGGTCGGCATGGGCGACGTGGTGTTCGTGATGGCCGGGCTCAGCCCGGGCGCCGGCTCCCTGATCAACGGGAAGCTGCACCGCGGCTTCGGCGGCGCGGCCGGCGAGATCGGCGCCCTGCACCTGCTCGGCCGGGAGGCCACCCCCGAGCGGCTGCTCTCCACCTCCGGCAAGCCGCTGGACCCGCTGGACGAGGCGGCGGTGGCCCGGGTGCTGCGGCTGGCCCGCGAGGGCGACGAGGTCGCGCAGGTCGCGATGGACCGCTTCCTCGGCCGGCTGGTGCACGACGTCGCCGCGCTGGTCCTGGCGATAGACCCGCAGCTGGTGGTGGTCGGCGGCTGGGCGGCCGGGCTCGACGGCGTGCTGGAGCCGCTGCGCAAGCAGCTGGCGCTGTACACCCTGCGGGCCCCCGAGGTCGCGCTCGCCGCCCTGGGCTCCGAGGTGGTGGCGATGGGGGCGCTGAGGGTGGCCCTCGACCACGTCGAGGAGCAGCTCTTCGCGGTCGACCCGCCGACGAACGGCGGTGGCGGCGCCCGGGCCTAGGGCCTGTGTGGTGTTGTGATCAATCTTCGGGTTCTGCCCCTGCTCCGGGGCAGAACCCGGTAGGAATGTTGACTGTGACGCGTAGGCAACTCACCGACGAGCAGTGGACTTTGATCGAGCCCTACCTGCCGATCGGCAGGTTCGGACCCTACCCCGAACGGCTTCGCGACCAGTTCGAGGGGGTGATCTGGCGGTTCCGCTCCAGTGCTCAGTGGCGGGAGATGCCTGAGGAGTTCGGCCCGTGGTCCACGGTCTTCGGCCGGTTTCGGGTCTGGCGGGACGCCGGCGTGTTCAGTGCCCTGCTCGAAGGCCTGATCGCCGAGGCCGCCCGCGAGGGAAAGACGGACCTGTCGCTGGTCAGCGTCGACTCGACGACTGTCCGCGCCCACCACGACGCCGCCGGGATGCTCGTCGACGAGGAGCTCATGCAGGCCCTGGAGGAGGCCGCGCGCGAGCAGGAGGCGGCCCGACAAAAGGTGCCCCTATGGTCTTCGTCAACCGGTAGCGGCGGTCGGGGGCTGGTAGAGGGTGCCGTCTCGGAGCATGGCGAAGAGGACGTCGATGCGGCGTCGGGCGAGCGCGACGAGGGCGGCGACGTGGTGCTTGCCCTCGCGTCGTTTCCGGTCGTAGTAGGTGCGTGACTCGGGCTGGGACAGGGAGGCGAACGCGGCGAGGTAGAAGGCCCGTTTGAGCTGTTTGTTGCCCCGACGGGAGGGGTGTTCGCCGCGGATCGAGGAGCCGGAGGCGCGGGTGACGGGCGCCAGACCCGCGTAGGCCGCGAGGTGGCCGGCGGTCGGGAAGACGCTTGCGTCGCCAACGTCGACGAGGATCCGGGCGGCGGTCCTGATCCCGATGCCGGGCATCGAGATCAGGACCGGGGAAAGAGGGTGCGCCTCCAGCAGTTCCTCGATCCTCGCCGCGAGGAGTCTGCGCTGGTCGAGCACAGAGCCGAGTGAGCCGGCGAGGCTGGGGACGATCAGCGCGGCGGCCTCGGTGCCGGGGACGACGACGCTCTGCTCGTCAAGGGCGGTGAAGATGTCCTCGACAAGGCGCTCGGCCAACCGTGGGGCCTTGGGCCGCAGCAGTGTGATCAGTCGACGTCGGCCCGCCTTGCGCAACTGGGCCGGGGAGCCGTGCCGTTCGAGCAGGGCGAGGACCGCCGGGTGGTCCAGTCGCGGGCCCAGCACGCGCTCGAGGGACGGGTGGATCTGGGTGAGCAGGCCCCGCAGACGGTTCTTGATCCTCGTCGACTCGCCCGCGAGGTCGTCGTCGAACCCGGCGATCATCTCCAGCTCGGCGACGGTCTCGTCGGCGGCCACCAGGTCGCGCAGGGTGTGTGGCATGGTTCGGGCGGCGTCCGCGATGACGTGCGCGTCGCGGGCGTCGGTCTTCGCCTCGCCCGGGTAGAGGTCGGCGATCCGGCGCATGGTCAGGCCGGGCAGGTAGGCGATGCGGCAGCCGGTGTCGCGGGCGACGGCCAGCGGCAGGGCGCCGACGGTGGCCGGCTGGTCGACCACCACCAGCACGGTCCCGTGCTTGGCCTGCAGTTTCGTGAACAGCTCACGGAGCCTGGGCTCGTTGTTGGGCAGTGCCTTGTCGAAGACCTTCTTGCCGGCCGGGGTGAGCGCGGTTGCGTGGTGCTCGCCCTTGCCGACGTCCAGGCCGAGATAGAGATCTATGCCGTCGGTGCTGGTCAACCGGCCCTCCCCAGGTCTCGTCCTCCCCGGCCCTGCGGCATCGGCGTGCCGGCATCCACGTTACGGAGAGCCTGCCTCACCCGGTGCGGGATCCGGCGCTCAAGCCCCTCATTAGCGGTCTGCCAACGCCTCCGAGCCCGGTGACACCACCTTTTCGATCATGATCGACTGGGGGCGCAAGTCATGCCGGGCCGGGAGGCCGGGAACCCCATTGCGGGGCCACGAAAACGGTAACGGGGCGAGTCGCAGGAACAGAACGGACAGGACGAGCGCAGACAGGTCCGACTGCGACGCAAGCTCCGTCTGAAGCAGGCCCTGCTCGGCAGGTCACGGGGTGGGCTGACCAGCAAGGTCCATCTCGCCGCCGACCGTAGGTGCCGGCCGCTGGCGCTCGTCCTGACCGCGGGACAGGCCGGCGACAGCCCACAGTTCGTCCCCGTCCTCGCCAAGGTCCGCGTGCGCCTGCCGGTCGGCCGGCCTCGCACCCGGCCCGGCGCGGTCGCCGCAGACAAGGCCTACTCGTCCCGCGCCAACCGCGCCTACCTGCGCAAACGCAGCATCAAGGCTGTCATCCCGGAGAAGAAGGACCAGGCTGCCAGCCGGAAACGGAAGGGCAGCAAGGGCGGGCGACCCGTCGGCCACGACATCAACCTCTACCAAGAGCGGAACACCGTCGAGCGCCTGATCAACAGGCTGAAGGCCTGGCGGGGCATCGCCACCCGGTTCGACAAGACGCCCGAGAGCTACCTCGCAGGCCTTCACCTCCGCGCCTCGATGATCTGGATAGACGACCTCGTGCGACCGCTCAACTGATCACAACATCACACAGGCCCTAGCGTCCGAGGGGCGGGGCGGCTCCGTCGCCCCGCCCCTTCCGCGAGCGCCTCACCGTCCGGGCCGCGCCGTCCGGGCCGCGCCGTCCGCGTCCCGGGACCGGTGTTGTCCCGGCTCCGGGCCCTCCGTTGCTCGACCCGGCCGCCGCAGAACGTCGCTGACCATGCGAAGGGCCCGTTCACCGGATCAGGTGAACGGGCCCTTCGCAGGTCGGGCCGGGCTTCGGACGTACGCGCCGTACGACGCCCTCGGGCCGAGAAGTCCGGCTCAGGGGTGCGGGATCAGGAGTTCGCGACCAGGGGCGCGGGCTCAGGCGTCCGGGCTCAGGGGTGCGGGATCAGGAGGCGGTGGCGACCACGGCGCCGCCGGCGACCGGGGTCACCTCGACCAGGCCGGTCTCGCCGAAGGTGAGCTTGCAGGTGTCGGCCCGGTAGGTGGAGACGGCCAGCGCGACCAGCCGGCCGCCGGCCGCGTACTGGCTGGTGACCACGAGGACCGGGGTGCCCGGCGGGCGCTCCAGCAGTGCGGCCTCCTGCGCCTCCGCGACGCCGAGCTCGACCGAGCGGGACTCGCCGTCGACCTCCAGCCGCTCCAGGTGGCGCAGCACCGAGCGGGCGCGGTCGTTCTCGGCCCGGAAGCCGGGCAGGTGCGGCAGCGCTGACGAGGGGACGTGCAGCGACTCGCCCGCCACGTTCTGGCCCTGCACCATCCGGACCCGGCGGACGGTGTGGACGATCTCGGTGTCCGGGATGCCGAGGCTCTGGCCGAGCTGCGCGCCGGCCGGGGCGCTGGTGCAGTCGACGGTGCGCCAGGCCTGGCTGCGGGCGGTGCCGGGCCAGCCCTCCTCGCGGCGGCTGACCGGGACGCCGACCCGGGGGGCGGCGATCAGGGTGCCGATGCCACGGCGGCGGACCAGCCGGCCCTCCAGCTCCAGCTGGTCGAGGGCCTGGCGCAGGGTGGCACGGGCGACCCCGAAGCGCGCCGAGAGCTCGCGCTCGTTCGGCAGCACCTGGCCGGTCGAGAACTCCGCGTCAATGGTGCGAAGAAGCACGGTGCGCAGGTGCCAGTACTTCGGCTCCGGCACCGCCTCAAGCTGTCCTGTCGTGGCCACCATGTCCTCCACCCGGCCTGAAGGAAGGTCGGCCAGCCCGTGCCCGGTGTTGCGGCAGGTAGGAGAGCGGGCTTTATCCGTCCTTCTTTATTAAAGGTCTTTGCAGTAAGTGACACTAGGGGGTGTGTCGGGAGATGGTCAAGACCAATGCACGGCCTCGCACGGGACGAATCAGGGATTCATGCCGTGTTCATGAAGTGAACGCGCATGACAGGACCGGCACCGCCCGCCGCGGCCGGTGCCACCGGGCGCCTCCGACCCTCGGTAGGCTTCCCGGGTGATCGTGGTGACGAGTGTGAATGTGAACGGGATCCGGGCCGCCGCCAAGAAGGGCTTCGTCGAGTGGCTGGGCGCCACCGAGGCGGACGTCGTCTGCCTTCAGGAGGTGCGGGCAGAGGCGGACCAGCTGCCGCCCGAGCTGAAGGATCTGCCCGGCTGGCACACGGCATGGGCGCCCGCGGCGACGAAGGGCCGGGCCGGGGTGGCCGTGCTCTCGCGGTCGGAACCTGAACGCACGGCCATCGGCTTCGGATCGGCCGAATTCGACAATTCGGGCAGATACCTTGAAATCGACCTGCCGGGCCTGACCGTCGCCAGCCTCTATCTTCCGTCCGGCGAGGTCGGCACCGAACGCCAGGAGGAAAAGGAACGCTTCATGGCCGAGTTCCTGGTCCACCTCGGCAAACTGCGCGAGCGCGCCGCCGCGGGCGGCCGCGAGGTGGTGGTGTGCGGAGACTGGAACATCGCGCACCGCCCGGAGGACCTCAAGAACTGGAAGGCCAACCAGAAGGCCGCCGGCTTCCTCCCCGAGGAGCGCGCCTGGCTGGACCAGGTCTTCGACCAGGCCGGCTACGTCGACGTGGTCCGCGCCCTCCACCCGGACCGCACCGGCCCCTACACCTGGTGGTCCTACCGCGGCCGCGCCTTCGACAACGACTCGGGCTGGCGGATCGACTACCAGATCGCCTCCCCGGGCCTCGCCGCCCGCGCCACCACGGCCGTCGTGGAGCGCGCGGCCACCCACGCCGAGCGGTGGTCCGACCACGCGCCGGTCACCGTGGTCTACGACGGGGGTTTCTGACGCTCCGGCTCGGGCCGGGGCCCCGGCCCGAGCCGGGCCTCCTTCGCGGGGAGTCGTCGCTTGCGTCCCCGTGGAGCACCTCTGCCGCCCGAGCAGACGCCGGGCGACTTCACCTGGGCCGCCGGGCGCGTGCCGGGCGGCCCGGCCGCGCGTCAGGGAACCGTCGGACCGGACGCCGCCCCTGCCCGCGGGCTGCCGCCGGCGGCGGCGAGCACGAAGCGGGACCGCCCGCTGAACGGATGCGGGCGGCCTCGCGCGGGCAGACCCTGGAAGGGGAGCCGACCTCGGAGGAGAGATGACCAGTACCAGTGGCTCACGGGAACCGAGCGGCATGGTGCACATGTCGATCTCCGGCGCAACGCCGATGGCGAACGTGGTCGCCGACACAGTGGGGCAGTCGTTCAAGCTGATCGTCGTCCCTGGTCCTGGCGCAGCGGGGGACTACGTCTCACCCTCCGATCAGGTGGTCCGCACCCGCTGGCAGGTGGACACGTCGACCCCGCTCGAAGAAGGCGCCGCACGGCCGGTCGCCCTCGCAGATGCCGGAGCCGGACCGGTGAAGGTGGAACTCAGCGGTCGAAAGGACGCCGTGGTCAAGATCGATGCGCTGATCCGCGGGCGTTTCCGCGCCGGACCGCCGGCGGGAATCTCGCAGGCGTTCGAAGTGTGGCCGGGGAGTCCGCCGCACGCCGCGAACCGGCCCTGACCGCTGTGCACGGGTCGGCGCGATGCCGTGCCCGCCGCACCGCATCGGCAGACCGGGGCCGGAGCCCTGCGGCATGCGGCCTGACCTGCGGCCCCATGACCGCAGGCGGGCGGCACCCGCGGCGGTACGGCCGGCGCACGACCATGGCTGGTGTGTTCACCGCGCCGGACGCCCCCTTGGCAGCCCGGCTCCAGACGGGTGGGCCGGGCCGGCGAGCAGGGCGGCGTGGTGGTACAGGCCCGGCTGCAGCCGTGACGGCGATCGACGGCCGCCTCGTGGAGGGCAGCTCCTGGGTGCCGGTGGTTGTACCTACGGCTCCGTCCCCGGCCACTTGGCCTTCCCCTATGAACCCCCTACGACCGATGCCGCCCGTCATCTCTCTGTGACCTTCGCGACCACCCGTCGATCTTCACCTGGAGGCCTCATGGGGGGAAGCGGGGGGATGGAACGGACATTCCGACCGGTGGGTCGGCAGAGGAGAACGTTCATGGAGGCCGTCGCCATCCTTCCCGTCAGATCGGTCACCGACACTGCGAGCCACATGGCAGGGCCTGCTGCCGGCGCCACCCCGAATCCCGGCGCCGCCGACGGGCCGGCCTACGACCGGAGCGGCACCGTCCGGGTGATCGCCCACCGACCCGCGTCGGCGAGCCTCGCCCGCCGCATCACCTGCGCCGCCCTCCGCGCCCGGAGCGTCGACGAGGACACCACCGACCAGGCCCTGCTCGTCGTCTTCTCCGAACTCGTCACCAGGGCGATCGAGCACTCCCTCCCTCCGATCGTCCTCCGCCTCAGCCACCCCGCTCCCGCCGACCCGCTGCACATCGCGGTCGACGACGGCGGCCCCGCCGCCCGGGAAGGAACCCGGACCGCCGGCTGCGCACCCGAGGAGCACGGCCGAGGCCGCGCCGTCATCGCCCGACCGGCCACCGCACACGGCTGCCACCCGTCAGGCCACGGCACCCCGTACTGGGCCGACCTGTGACCCCCACCGGCGACTGCGGATCCTTCGACCGACCCGTCCCACTTCGACGCGTGCAGGCCGGCGGCGCTCGGCCGAGTTCTCCGGAGGCCGCCCAGATGCACATGCACATGTCTGACACGTCCACCCTTCCGCAGCCCGCGGCCTACCTGCGCCGCCACTCCTCGCCCGGTGCGACGGCGGTGGACGTGCACCGCGAGACCCTTCGGCGCTTCGCCGCCCGCCTGGGTCTGCCCGCACCGGCGCTCTACCTCGACGACCTCACGCCCGCCCGCGGCCCACGGCCCCGGCCCCAGTTCGAGGCGCTCGTCCATGCGGTGATGGACGGCTCGCACCGGGTGCTGCTGATACCGGGGCCCTGGGTCTTCTCCAGCGAGGAGCGCCGCGTCCGGCTGGCGTATCAGGTGCTCATCGCCGCAGGATGCCGCCGAATCCTGATCCTGCCCACACCCCTCGCGACCGTCTGGCGCCGCCGGTTCGACGCACCCGACGAACACACCGGGTAGATGCCGCCCCCGGAGGGCCGCCGCCCGACCGGGACGGTCGCCGAGGTGCGTCGGCGGACAGGTGGACCGCGCCAGGTGCTGCGTTGCCGTCTCCCTCGGTCGGATTCAGCCCTTCGGCGGGGTGTGCGAAATCGTTACCACCGCCGAGTTTCGGTCCCTTGACAGGAGTTGACCAGGGGATGATTATTTAAAACATCTTAAGTAAAGCCGTCTTAGGAACTTGCGCGGATGGCTGGATCCGGAAGGAGTGTTGCGCCGTGAGCGAGTCGGTCCACAACCCGCCGGCGGCCGGCCGCCGACCGCCGCGAGGCCTGTTCGATGTAGCGCCGACGCGACGTCGGCGGGTGGAGCGTACGAAGGCGCAGACCCAGGACAACCGGGTGCACAACCGTTCACTCCTCCTGGCGACGCTCTACCGCGAGGGTGCGATGAGCCGCGCGGACCTGTCGCGGGTGTCGAGCCTGACCGCTCCGACCGTTTCCGCGCTGGTGGCCGATCTGGAGTCCGACGGCCTGGTCGCGGACATCGAGCCCCGTCAGGAGGGCGGCCGGCGCCGGGGGAAGCCCTCGATGCTGGTGGAGATCCAGGACGACGCGGTGAACCTGGTGGTGCTGGACCTGTCGCACGGCGACTGGTTCCGGGGAGCGGTGACGAACCTGCGCGGTGAGATCGTCGAACGGTCGCAGGTCGCTGTCGGCACCGCGCTCGGCGAGGCCGCCCGCGACCTGGTGAACCAGCTGGTCGCCGACCTGCTGGAGCGTGCTCCCCGCCGGGTGCTGGGGATCGGCGTCGGCTCGCCCGGCATCGTGGACGACACGGGTGCCATCCGGCAGGCCGCCCACCTGGAGTGGCACGACCTGCCGATGGCCCGTCAGCTCACCGAGGACTTCGGCATCCCGGCCTACGTCGGCAACGACGTCAACGCGGCAGCCCTGGCCGTGCTGCACTTCCGAGGCACCGAGGCGCAGAACCTGATGGTGATCGCCACCGAGCACGGTGTCGGTGCCGGCCTGGTGGTCGGCGGCGAGCTGGTGACCGGGGAGCAGTTCGCGGCCGGCGAGATCGGGCACCTCACGGTCGACGTCGACGGCGAAGCGTGTGTCTGCGGGCGCCGGGGCTGCCTGGACCCGATGATCGACGCCGGGCATCTGCGAGCACGCCTGGCGGCCGCTGCGGACTCCGGGCGCGAAGCGATCCTGGCCGCCGCCGGGCAGGCACTGGGTACGGTGCTCGCCCCGATCGCCTGCGCGCTGAACCTGAACGAGATCGTCCTGACCGGGCCCACCGACCTGATCGACGGCCCGTTACTGGACGCGGCCGCCGAGACGGTGCAGACACGCACCCTCGCCCCGATCGGCGCCTCGCTGACGGTCCGGTCACTGGCCGGGGACGACGACCTCATCCTGCTCGGCGGCGTCTGCCTCGTGCTCGCCGGCGAACTCGGCGTCCTCTGAACCCTGTCCGAGACCCGACCGGCCCACAGATCTCTGGGTCGAGACCACCCGGCGACACCGCGGCTGCAACCGCGTGCACCGGCTCGACCCAGACACCCGTGAGTACTACCCAACAGTCCGGTGATCCTACCCGCCGGACATACTGCTAGGAAATCCGATGAACCACAGATCAAGCGCTGCCGCCACCATCCTCGCGCTGGCCGTCACCGTCGCCCTGAGCGCCTGCTCGGCCGCCGGCACGGCGCCCTCCGCGGCCACTAATCCGCAGGCCGTCGCCACCGCCAAGGGTGAGGGCAAGACCCTCACCCTGTGGGTGATGGACGGCGACTACTCGGACCAGTCGCTCAAGGCGATCAACGACACGTTCACCCAGCAGACCGGCGCCAAGGTCGATGTCCAGGTCCAGGCCTGGGACGGAATCACCACGAAGGTCACCACCGCGCTGGCCACTTCGAACCCGCCGGACGTGCTGGACCTCGGCAACACCCAGATCGCCAGCTTCGCCGCCAACGGCGGCCTCAAGGACCTCACCCCCTACGGTGCCGACCTGAGGCAGGGTCAGACCTGGCTGTCGGGCCTGGTCGCCCCCGCGACCGTCGACGGCAAGCTCTACGCCGTCCCCGGCTTCGCCGGCGCCCGCGCGGTGATCTACAACAAGACCATGTGGGCCAAGGCAGGCGTCGACAAGGCCCCGACCACCTTCACCGAGCTGACCGACGACCTCGCCAAGGTCAAGGCCGCCAACCCCGGCACCGACTTCTCCCCGCTCTACCTCCCCGGCCAGAACTGGTACGCGGGCATGCAGTTCATCTGGGACGCGGGCGGCGACATAGCCGCCGAGGCGGGATCGAAGTGGACCGCGGGCTTCGGCGCCGACGCGGCACAGGCCGGCCTCGCCGACTTCAAGGCCTTCCAGAACCAGTTCTCCACCGCCGCCTCGCGGACCGTCGACACCACCACCCCCGACCAGGTCCAGGTCTTCGCCGACGGCAAGGCCTCAGCGATCATCGCCACCAGCGGGTTCATCGGACGCATCCAGAAGGCCAACCCCAACCTCACCGACTCCGACCTCGGCACCTTCCCCCTGCCCGGCAAGTCCGGCAAGGCCCAGCCCGTCATGCTCGGCGGCTCCGACTGGGGCATCGCCGCCCGCAGCGCCAACGCCGACCTCGCCCTGCAGTGGACGAAGATCGCCGCCGGCCCGGACATCCAGAGCAAGTGGGTCGTCGGCCACGAAGGCTTCATCCCCAACAGCCTCGAAGGCATCAAGGCCGCCATGGCCTCGGTCGGCGAACTGAAGAAGGGCTTCTTCGACGCCGCCCTCAGCTCCAAGGCCACCCCCGCCAACGCCAACTGGGCCCAGCTCGAGGCCAACAAGGACATCAACAACCTCTTCGCGGCGGTCGCCTCCGGAAGCAAGAGCACCAAGGACGCCGCGAGTGCCTTCGACGCCACGGCGACCAAGGCGCTGAACGCCGGTCAGTAGTGCCCTCGGGCGCCCCCGACGATCCCGGGGCGCCCCTCCCGCCCCAGGGCGTGGCTCACCGTTCCCGCCGGGCGCACGACGCGACGTGTGAGGCACGCCCTACGCCGACCGGACAAGAGAACACCCATGACGACCCAACCCCTGGCGGGCACGAGCCGCACCAGCGGGCTCCGCCCGCACACCTCGCCCCGCCGTCGCCCCTCGTGGGCCCCGTGGTGGCTGCTGTCCCCCGCGGGCCTGGTGATGCTCACCGTCACCGCCGCGCCGATCGTCTTCCTGATCTACACCTCCTTCACCGACTACAGTCAGCGCTCCCTGTTCACCGGCACCTACCACCAGGTCGGCCTGCGGCAGTACACCGCACTGTTCGACGACCCGCAGTTCTGGCAGGCCCTGCTGCGCAGCGTCCTGTTCACCGCCGCCATGGTGGCCGGCAGCATCGCGGTGGGCACGGCGGTCGCCCAACTCCTCACCCGCCTCGCCACCGCGATGCGCCTGACGGTGACGATCGTTCTGGTCCTCGCCTGGGCGATGCCGACCGTGGCGTCCTCCCTGGTCTGGAAGTGGCTCTTCCAGCCCGGCTACGGCGTCGTCAACTGGCTGCTCACCCAGGCCGGTGTGTTCGGCGACATGACCGACACCGACTGGGCCAACGACCCGTTTCTGGCCTACCTGTCGATCTGGCTGCTGATCGTCTGGCAGGCCGTCCCCTTCATCGCCCTCACCCTGTACGCCGCGCTGACCCAACTGCCCCTGGAACTGCAGGAGGCCGCCCGCCTCGACGGCGCCGGCGAGTTCCGGGTCTGGTGGTCCGTCACCCTGCCCTTCCTGCGCCCCACCCTGATGCTGGTCGCACTCCTGTCGGTGATCTGGGACTTCAACGTGTTCAACCAGATCTGGCTCGTCTCCTCGGGAGGCCCCGACTCCGCGACCACGACGCTGGGGATCTTCGCCTACCGGACCGCGTTCGTCGCCTTCAAGATCGGCCAGGGCGCCGCACTGTCGGTCATCACCACCGCCATCCTGGTGGCGATCACCGCCCTCTACATCCGCAACCTGCTGCGCTCCGGGGAGGACCTGTGAACAACCGCCTTCGCCGCAGCCGGGCCGGCAATCCCAAGGGCGGCGCGCTCGCCAATGCGATCGCCGTCGCGTTCTGCCTCGTGTGGGTCTTCCCCGTCTACTGGATGGTCAACACCGCCTTCAAGCCCCGCTCCGAGGCGATGACCTCCACCCCGCTGTTCCTTCCCAAGTCCCCGACCCTGTCGAACTTCGACGCGGCGATCAACCAGACCACGTTCTACCGCACGTTGTGGAACAGCCTGATCGTCGTGGGCGGCACCGTCCTGCTGGCCGTCGTGCTGGGGATGTTCGCGGCCGCCGCACTCTCCAGGTTCAGGTTCCGGGGCAGGCGCGCCATCATGGTGGCGATCCTGATCGTCCAGATGCTGCCCGGCTCCGCCCTGCTGATCCCGACCTTCCTGGTGTTCAACCGGGTCGGGCTGCTGGGCACCTACGCGGGCCTGATCCTGGCCTACGTCGCCGTCGTCCTGCCCTTCTCCATCTGGGTGATGCGGGGCTTCTTCATCGCCGTCCCGGTGGAGATCGAGGAGGCCGCCCGCATCGACGGCGCCTCCACCTGGCAGATCCTGTACAAGATCCTTTTTCCGCTCGTCGCCCCGGGCATGGTCGCCTCCAGCATCTTCGCCTTCATCGCGGCCTGGAACGACTACCTGGTGGCCTACACCTTCATGAAGGACCAGGACCAGTACACCCTCCCGGTGTGGCTCGCCTCCTTCAGCACCCCGATCACCGGCACGGACTTCGGCGGCCAGATGGCCGGCTCCGTCGTCTTCTCGCTCCCGGTCGTCGTCTTCTTCCTGATCATCCAGCGCAAGCTCGTCTCCGGTGTCTCCGCCGGCGCCGTGAAAGGCTGACCCCACGCCATGCTGCTGCCCCGCCCCGCCTCGCTCAGGACCGGCGAAGGCGAGTTCCTCCTCGACGCGTCCACCGTCATCGCCGCCGGCGATCACCTCACCCCTTCCGCCCTGTGGCTCCAGTGCGCCCTGCGTCCCGCCACCGGCCTTCCCCTCCCGATCAGCTCCGTCGCCCGGCGGCCGATCCGCCTGGGGCTCCGCCCGGACCTCGGGCAGGAGGCGTACCGCCTCACCGTCACCGCCGAGTGCGTGCTCATCGAGGGCGGCTCCCAGGCGGGGGTCTTCTACGGTTGCCAGGCCCTGCTCCAACTGCTGCCGCCGGCGGTCCACCGCCGCGCCCGGGCCTCCGGGCGGCGGTGGGCGGTACCGGCCGTGACGGTCCAGGACGCACCGAGGTTCCGCTGGCGCGGTGCGATGCTGGACGTGGCGCGGCACTTCATGCCCAAGCACGACCTGCTGCGGTTCGTCGACCTGCTCGCCATGCACCGGCTCAACGTCCTGCACCTGCACCTGACGGACGACCAGGGCTGGCGGGTCGAGATCCGCGGCCACCCGCGGCTGACCGAGGTCGGCTCCTGGCGCAGGGAGTCCCAACTCGGGGCGCGGGAGGGTGCTCCGGGCGACGGCCGACCGCACGGCGGCTTCTACACCCAGGACGACATCCGCGAGATCGTCGCCTACGCCGCCGACCGGCACGTCACCGTGGTGCCGGAGATCGACGTCCCCGGGCACTCCCAGGCGGCCATCGCCGCCTACCCGGCGCTCGGCGTCGGCGGCGAGCCGCTGGAGGTCCACACCCGGTGGGGCGTCAACCCGAACGTCCTCAACACCGAGGAGAGCACGGTCGCGTTCTACTGCGACGTCCTGGACGAGATCACCGACCTCTTCCCCAGCCGGTTCATCGGCATCGGCGGCGACGAGTGCCCCAAGGACCAGTGGCACACCGACCCCCGCACCCAGGAACTGATGCGCCAGCGCGGCCTCGCGGACGAGAACGCGCTCCAGTCCTGGTTCATCGGCCGGCTCGGAGAGCACCTCGCCACCCGCGGGCGCCGCGTGTTCGGCTGGGACGACCTCCTGGAGGGGCCGGTCCCGCCCGGCACGGCCGTCGCCTCCTGGCGCGGCATGACCGGGGCCCGCACCGCGGCCCGCCGGGGCCACGACGTCGTCTCCTGCCCCGACGACCAGGTCTACCTCGACTACCGCCAGTCCGAACGCCCCGACGAGCCGATCCCCTTCGCCGTCCCGCTGACCCTCCAGGACGCCTACGGCTTCGAGCCCGTCCCCTCCGGTCTTTCCCCCCACGAGGCGGGACACGTCCTCGGCGGCCAGGCCAACATCTGGACCGAACACATGGACACCCCCCGCACCGTCGACTACTACGCCTTCCCCCGCCTGTGCGCCATCGCGGAAGCGCTCTGGAGCACCGGCGAACGCGACTTCGACGACTTCCGCACCCGCCTCGCCACGCACCTGCCCCGGCTGGAGGCGATCGGCGTCGAATACCGCCGCGAGACCGGCCCGTTGCCCTGGCAGACCCGGCCCGGCATCGAGGGCAAGCCCTCCACCAGGCTTGAGTGGGCCTCCTTCATCGACCAGTTGGTCGCTCACATCAAGGTCTGAGCGCACCCCCCACAGCGCTCGGCGCACCATCCACCACCCACCCCCACAAGGTACGGAGAACGCCATGTACCGAAGAATGACCGCGGGACGGCCCGGCCTCGCCGCCGCCCTCTCCCTCGCGGTGGCCGCGGCCGCGGCCGTGACCGTGACCGTCACCCCCGCCGCCACCGCGGCCAGCGCCCCCGGCACCGTCACCATCGGCGGCAAGTGCCTGGACGACGCCGACTTCATCACCACCAACGGCGCGACCGTCCAGCTGTTCACCTGCAACGGCGCCACCGCGCAGAACTGGACCTGGCAGGACAACGGCAGCCTCACCGTCACCGTCGGTGCCACCACCAAGTGCCTGGACGTCGCCGGCGGCTCCAACGCCACCGGCGCGCTCGTCCAGCTCTACGACTGCAACGCCGGCGCCCCCCAGCAGAGGTTCAAGTACCTGCCCGACGGCACCATCTACAGCGCCAAGTCCGGCAAGTGCCTCGCCGTCCAGGGGGCCGTCGTCAACTACGCCCGGATCGGCCTGGCCTCCTGCGACCCCGCGCAGACCACCCAGAAGTGGGGCTCCGCCGCCGCCGCCCAGCCCGGCGTCGTCCTCACCGCCGGCAACAGCCTCTCCTTCGGACAGGGGAGCGACGCCCCGAGCTCGGGCTACACCGACGCCGACGGGAAGTTCTACTTCCAGAACGCCTTGGCGCAGTACGGCGACGGTCCCCGGTACTGGAAGTTCTACTCGGGCGCGAACTACGACAGCGCCACTCTCGACCCCATCAGCAACACCGCCGACAACAGCGACAGCACCACGCGCTGCAACAACAGCCCCACCGGCCTGACCGCCACCGCCACCGCGCCGGGCACCACCTACTCCCAGCCCAACTACTGCGACCTCGTGGGCGTGTGGGTCGACCCCGACACCGGCTGGTGGTACGGCCTGGTCCACAACGAGTTCACCGGCTCGCCCTTCGGCGACGGCCTCCACTTCGACGCCATCGACTCCGCCGTCTCCAAGGACCACGGCTCCACCTGGACCATCCAGGAGCATGCCCTGACCTCGCCCTACAGCACCACCCGGGGCGACACCGCGGCGTTCCCGAACCAGACCTACTACTACGGTGACGGCGACCAGCGCCTGTTCGTCGACTACGCCTCCGGCTACTTCTACGTCTTCCACGCCACCCGCGTCGTCACCAAGCCCGGCACGACCGGCGGCAACGTCTGGGAGCAGCACGTCGCCCGTGCCCCGATATCGGGAAAGATGGCGGCGTCCTCCTGGAAGAAGTGGTACAACGGCGCCTGGCAGACCCCCGGCGTCGGTGGCGCCGAAAGCAACATCATCCCCGCCGACGGCAGCGGTCTCGGCTACATCCCGTCGGGTGACGACTACAAGCCGTCCACCACGGGCGGGGCCGCTGCCCAGGTCGCAGCCGGCACCCTGCCGGACAGTTCGCAGCTCGCGGTGATGAACATCGCCTGGAACGCGTACCTGGGGAAGTACATCGGCACCCCGCAGAACAACGTCGCCCAGAACACCGGCGTCGGCACCCCGTTGCACTTCTACTCCACCGACGACCTGGCCACCCAGAAGTGGACCGACATGGGCCTGGTGCCCGGCACCGAGAACGGCTCCTGGTACCGGTGGCTGGTCGACTCCGGCAACAAGACCGACAACACCGTCCTCGGCAAGACGTTCCGCTCCTACTGCACCATCGAGTGCGGGACCAGCTCGCGGGAGATCAGCGTCTCGCCCCGCAGCAGCGCCGACCTACCGTCCCCGGTGGACACCGGCCGGACCTACCAGATCGCCGCGGGCAACGGCCGCTACCTCGACCAGAGCGGCAGCAGCCTGGCGACCAGCGGCACCGCCTCCTCCCAGCAGTGGAGGTTCACCGCCACCGGTGACGGCTTCTACACCATCACCAACTCCGCCTCCGGCCAGGCACTGGGCGTCGGCACCGGCAACGCCGGCCGCGCCTGGGGCGCCGCCGTCACCCTCGGCTCCCTCAGCACCCCCGCCGGCATCGGCCAGCAGTGGTCGATCCAGGCCACCCGCACCACGCCCAACCCCAGCGGCGCCTCCACCCCCACCGGCGCCGTCCGGCTCGTCAACCGCTACAGCGGCCTCGCGCTGAGCCTCACCAACCAGGGCACCCAGTCCGTCCTGACCTCCCCCCAGCGCAACTGGGACAACGCCGGAACCGGCCCCGACACCCGCCCCGCCAACGCCCAGACCCTCACCCTGACCGCCGTCGGCGGCACCGCCACCAACACGGTCACCGTCACCAACCCCGGAGCCCGGACCACGAACCCCGGCACCGCCATCACCCCGACCCAGGTCAGCGCCACCGACTCCGCCACCGGCCAGACGCTCACCTACACCGCCACCGGCCTGCCGCAGGGTCTCAGCATCTCCGCCTCCGGCCAGATCGCCGGCACCCCCATCAGCGTCGGCACCGCCACCGTCACCGTCACCGCCACCGACACCACCGGCGCCTCCGGCTACGCCACCTTCACCTGGACCGTCCCCGGCACCGACCTGGCCCAGGGCCGGCCGACCACCGCCTCCTCCACCGAGGTCAGCACCCTCGGCGCCGCCCTCGCCACCGACGGCAACCCCACAACCCGCTGGGCCAGCGCCCACTCCGACCCGCAGTGGCTGCAGATCGACCTCGGCACCACCCAGCCGATCAAGGAGGTCAAGCTGACCTGGGAGGCCGCCTACGGAAAGGCCTACCAGATCCAGACCTCCAACGACGGAACCACCTGGACCACCGTCTACACCACCACCACCGGCGACGGCGGCACCGACGACCTCACCGGCCTCACCGGCTCCGGCCGCTACATCCGGATGTACGGCACCACCCGCGGCCTCACCAGCTACGGCTACTCGCTCTGGTCCTTCCAGGTGTACAGCTGGTAGCGGGACGATTCCGGCACCCCAGTTGTCTGATCAACAGCTCCTGCAGGATCCCCGCTGTCGGTGACCAAGTGAGCGCATAGGTCCGCAGGCGGGAAACCGTCCGAACGGGCCGCGCATCAGCTCCGGTGGTTCAGGGATGGCCTTCCAAAGGCACCCGCGAACCACCGGAGTTCGGTGTGTCGGCAGCCTGGCACCAGCTGTCTCCTCACGTCGCCGGCCCTGACCCGTGAGAAGCCCGCCAAATGTCCCGCTACCGGACGACCAGGAAACCTTCGGGGCGGCCGATCAAACAGCACTCGCAGATGCCCCGGAAATCTGGAAGGCACAGGACCCGTCGAAATTATTCGGCGCGTGCGCCGAATTCGAGGCTCACCGTTCATGTCGCGAGGTCCCGCCGCATGCGGCGGGACCTTACGAGCTACCGATATCCAAGCGGCGGATTTTTTCTCAGCGAGAATCTCCACCGCATCAAAGGATTCGCACGAATTCATAGGAGCGCATACGACTTACGTATTCTTTGGAAATGGCAGATTCGCATAGCGTTTCCCTTCGACGCCTTACATTCAAGGGTGCTCATTGCGAAGGATGGAAACATCATTCGCCCTTCCGAGGAGTTCACGGACATGACTACCGTTCGCCCCCCGAAGCCCACCCGGCGCACCTTCACCGCCCTCGCGAGCACGGTGGCCCTCTCCGCCGGATCGCTCGGCGCCTGGGCCGCCACCGGCGGCACCGCCCAGGCTGCAACCCTTCCGGCCCCGGACCACATCGTGGTCGTGGTGATGGAGAACCACGCCTACTCGCAGGTCGTCGACAGCGCCAACGCGCCGTACATCAACAACACCCTCAAGGCCGGTGGGGCCAGCCTCACCCAGTCGTACGGCATCACCCATCCCAGCGAGCCCAACTACTACCAGCTGTTCTCGGGCTCCAACCAGGGCCGCACCGACGACAGCTGCGTGTCCGTCGGCTCGATGTCCGCGCCGAACCTGGCCTCCGAACTGATCGCCGCCGGCAAGACCTGGGAAAGCTACAACGAGGGCCTGCCCAGCCAGGGTTCGACCGTGTGCGGCAGCGGCGACTACGCACAGAAGCACAACCCGTGGTTCGGCTTCAACAACGTGCCGACCAGCACGGCGAAGACCATGACACAGTTCCCCACCGCCGACTTCGCCTCACTGCCGAAGGTCTCCTTCGTCGTCCCGGACCTCTGCAACGACATGCACGACTGCTCGGTCGGCACCGGCGACAGCTGGATCCAGAACAACCTGGGCGCCTACGCGACCTGGGCCAAGGCTCACAACAGCCTGCTCGTCGTCACCTTCGACGAAGACAACCGGCTCTCCGGCAACCGCATCCCGACTGTGTTCTACGGCGCAAATGTCACACCCGGAAGCTCTACTGCCACTACATACAACCACTACAACATGCTGCGCACCCTGGAGGACCTGGCCGGCCTGACCAGCCACGCAGGCAACGCCGCGAGCGCCTCCGACATCACCGGCATCTGGACCACCGGAACCGGCAACACCGTCACCGTCGCCAACCCCGGCGCCCGAAGCACTAACCCCGGCACCGCCATCACCCCGGTCCAGGTCAGCGCCACCGACTCCGCCACCGGCCAGACCCTCACCTACACCGCCACCGGCCTGCCCACCGGCCTGACCATCAACTCCGCCACCGGCCGGATCACCGGCACCCCGGCCGGCGTCGGCACCGCCAGTGCCACCGTCACCGCCACCGACACCACCGGCGCCTCCGGCCACGCCACCTTCACCTGGACCGTCACCGGCACCGACGTGGCCTTGGGGCGGCCGACCACCGCATCCTCCGTCGAGGGCAACAACACCGGCCTCACCGCCGACAAGGCCACCGACGGCAACCCCGCCACCCGCTGGGCCAGCACCTACACCGACCCGCAGTGGCTGCAGGTCGACCTCGGCACCACCAAGTCCGTCAAGGAGGTCAAGCTGACCTGGGAGGCCGCCTACGGAAAGACCTACCAGATCCAGACCTCCAACGACGGAACCACCTGGACCACCGTCTACACCACCACCACCGGCGACGGCGGCACCGACGACCTCACCGGCCTCACCGGCTCCGGCCGCTACATCCGGCTGAACGGCACCAGCCGCGGTACCGGCTACGGCTACTCGCTCTGGTCCTTCCAGGTGTACAGCTGGTAGGGATACCGGAGCACCCCCGTGGCCCGACGGGGCGGTTGCTGCAAGCCCCGGATGAACAAGTGATCACGTAGGCCGCAGACCCGAGCCGTCCGACCGGCCCGCCTCACCCGCACAACGGCTCCCGCGGTTCGGGGCGCTCCTCACAAGACGCCCCGAACCACCGGAGTTCGCCGTTCACCCAGACCAGCCTCCTCGCTCCCCATGACCAACACCTCCGACAGAAACCGGCACCCGGGATCAGCCTTGTCGCACCGCACCGCACCGAGCCCGGCCCCCGCCCCGGGCCACCTCATCCGCACATTGGCAGGGAAGCCGGCGGCGACTACGTTGGGATCCAGAGGGGCACGCGCAAAGGCTGTGCCGCTTGGAGGCCGGCTGTGGCAGTAGACCGTCGTTCCGACGCCGCTTCGGGGCGGGGTTTCGCCTGGGTCGGCCGACGCCGGGAACTGGATCTCCTGCTCACTGCGCTGGAGGTCCCGCCGGCCGTGGTGCTGGTGGAGGGCGAGCCCGGAGTGGGTAAGTCCCGCCTGATCCACGAAGCCACCCTGGCCCTGACCAGGCGCGGGGTGCGCGTGGTCACCGGCCTCTGCCACCCGTTGCGTGAACCGCTGCCGTTCGGCCCGGTCCTGGACGCCCTGAGCGACACCACGGACTGGCTGCCCCCTCCCGAGCGCCTCAACCCGCAGGCCGGCGCACTGGCGCCGCTGCTGCCCGCGCTCGCCCACCGGTTGCCTCCCGCCACGGCGCAGTTGCAGGACGTACGCGCCGGACGCTTCCAGCTGATGGGCGCGGTGCGCTCCGTGCTCGACGCCGTGGGTCCACTGGTCCTGGTGCTGGAAGACCTGCACTGGGCGGACGAAGCCACCCGCGAGCTGCTCCTGCTCCTCGCCCGTGACCTCCCCAAACGGCTCGGCCTGGTGCTCACCTACCGCGGAGAGGACCTCTCCGACGACACCCCCGTGCTCGGAGTTCCCTACCGCCGCCCGCCGGGGACCGGCGGCGCGGACATCCACCTCGGCCCCCTCACCGAGAACGAGGTGCACGAGCTCGCCGCCGCCGTGCTCGGCCCACGCGTGAGCACGGCCCTGAGTCGGACCCTGTTCGAACGCAGCGCGGGCCTGCCCCTCGTCGTGGAGGAGGACCTGCTCACCCTCACCGCGCAGCCGCGCCCCCGCCACCTCGATCACGGCCGTCCGGTGGACGACGTGGCGGTGCTGGCGGAAGCGGAGGTCCCACGGGGACTGCGCGAAGCGGTGGCCTCGCGCATGGCGACCTTGTCCGACTCCGCGGTCGCCCTGGTGGAAGCCGCCGCCGTCCTCGCCGTACCCGCCGACCAGCACCTGCTCACCGATGTCGCCCGCATCGACCCCGACCGCGCCGGCGCGGCGCTCACCGAAGCCCTGCGGGCCACCGTCCTTCGCGAAGGCACCGCTGGTCACTACACCTTCCGCCACGCGCTCGCCCAACAGGCCGTGCTCCGGGGCATCCTCGGCCCCCGCCGCCTCGATCTGCACCGTCGAGCCGTCCGGGCACTCTCCTCCGCCCCCTCGCCTCCCCTCGTCCAGATCGCCCATCACACCCGCGCCCTCGGCGACACCGCGGCCTGGCTGCGTCAGGCGGAAGCCGCTGCCGACCAGGCCATCGCCCTCGGCGACGACGGCACGGCCGCCACCCTCATCCACGAGATCCTCGCCCTACCCCGCCTGGAGGGTGACCTGCGTACCCGCGCCGCCCTGGCGCTGTCCCGGATCGCCGTCAACGGTGTCGACCACACCATCGGCGCCACCGCGCTGCGCCGCATTCTCGCCGCTTCCCACCTGCCGGCTGCCGCACGCGGCGAGATCCGCCTCGCTCTCGGCCTGCTCATGGTCAACCAGGGAGGCGACACGGCGGGCGGCGAACGCGAACTGGAGCGGGCGATCGAGGAACTGGCCGCCCGGCCCGACGTGGCCGCCCGCGCGATGGTCGCCCTGGCCGTGAACCCGAGCCGGCCCCCGCGGGAGGTGCAGGCGTGGATGGCGCGTGCCGAGGACGCCGTCCGCGACAGCCCCAACCGTGGCGCGCGCGCCGCCGTCCACGCCACCCGTCTCACGCTGATGGCCAGGGCCAACGACATGGCCGTCCGGGACCTCGTCGAGCGGCTGCCCCGCCATGACACGGATCCCGAAGTCCTGCGCCAGAGCGCCCGTGCCCTCTTCAACGTCGGCTACTACTCCCTCGCGACCGGGCACGACCGCCAGGCGGAAGCCCTGCTGCGGGAGAGCCTCGACCTCGCCCGACGGCTGGGCACGGCCCCTCTCATCGAGTCCTGCAGTGCCAGCCAACTGCTGCGGCTGGACTGGATGGCAGGCCGCTGGGAACACCTGGAGGAGGACCATGCGACCCTGCTCGCGCGCTATCCCGACAACGCCGACATCCTGATGGAGGCCTGCCTGGGCCGTGGAGCCGTGGCTGCGGTCCGGGGGCAGTGGGAGCTTGCCCTGGAGCACCTCCGGTACGCCGCCCGCCTCGGGGAAACGGCCCTGGAGGCCGACTGCGCCCTGCGTGCGGCGACCGCCATCAGCACCATCCACATTCACCGCGGTCAGCCGCAGGAGGCCTGGGCCGTGGTGCTTTCCGCCCTGGAGAAGCTGCGCGGCACGTCCGACTGGGGGCAGTCCTCCCTCTTCATCGCAGCTGCCGTCAATGCTGCGCTCGCCGACGGTCATCCCGAGGCCGCGCGGGGCATCGTCGCCGAGGCCGAAGTGGCTCTGGAGGGTGAGGACACCCCTGTTCTCCTCGCAGTCCTCGCATACGGCCGCGGTCGGATCCTGCTGTACGACGGCGACGCTGCCGGCGCCGCCGCATGCCTCGACCGTGCCCACCGCATACTCACCGCCATGGGCCGCCCCTACTACGCCTCCCTCGCCCTCGAACTCACCGCCCTCGCCCTCGCCCCCACCGACCCCCACACCGCCGCCCGCCACCTCACCCACGCCGCCACCGCCTTCACCGCACTCGGCGCCACCGCCGACGCGAGCCGCTGTCAACAGCACCAGCGCACGCTCGGCCTGAGCCGCCCGGCACCGCGTGGCCGCCGCGGCTACGGCGACCGGCTCTCCCCCCGCGAGACCCAGGTCGCCCGACTCCTCGCCACCGGCGCCACCAACAAGGACATCGCCCAAGCCCTCTCCCTCTCGCCCCGTACCGTCGAGCATCACGTCGCCAGGACGCTCAAGAAGCTCCGCACCACCCGCGACGACGTCCCCGGCTCCCACACCAGCGTCGACAGTTCGTGAGGGGACGAATCTCGCGGCGAGCGTGTCCGGGCTGTGCGGTGGAGCCGTCCGCGCCGGAAACGACGTACGCCGCCCGGAGAGGGCGAGTGCCTCAACCACTACGACGCTCATGGCAGCGAGGACGGCCCGAGCAGGGCCTGTGGTCCCCCGCTCGGGCCGCCGGTCGTCGGCGGGATCAGCCGGTGGTGACAGCGGTGTCGTCGATCAGGAAGCTGGTCCCGAAGCCGGCGTCTTCGGTGCCGGTGAATTTGATCGTGACGGTCCTGCCCTTGAAGGCCGACAGGTCGAGCGTGCGCTGGACGTATCCGGTGCTGGCGTCGGCGTTGGAGTAGGTGGCCAGGGTGGTCGTCGTGGTGCCGTCGACGACCTGGACCTTGAGGGTGTCGTAGGTGGTGGTTCCGGTCTCCAGGGTGGTGATCTTCCCCCAGAACGTCAGCTTGGGGGCGGTGGCGGTGGCCGGGACGGCCACCGTCTGGGAGAGGGTGTCGGTGTGGGCGGTGCCGTAGCCGTCCAGCCAGGCGTACGAGGAGCCGGTGTGCGGGGTGGCGCCGGTGTCGTTGGTGATGACGCCGGAGGTCGCGCTCCAGGAGGTGGCGCCGGACTCGAAGCCGGGGTTGAGCAGCAGATTGCCGCTCGGCGTGGGTGTCGGGGTCGGGGTGGGTGTCGGGGCGACGCCGCCGCAGGTGGTGCTGGTCGGGGCGACGTTCACGGCGCTCCAGGCCTTCTCCACGGTGGCGCACTCGGTGCTGCCGGCGCCGTAGAGGTCCTTGGCGGCCCTGACGGTGGCGGTGCGGGCGCCCGGGTAGTCGGTGTTGGAGACCATGTAGGTCGCCAGTGCCCGGTACCAGATCCTGGTGGACCTGTCGTTGCCGATGCCGGCGACGTCCGAGGCGTTGCAGGTCGGGCTGTTGCCCCACTGGGACTGGCCGGAGCCGGCCGCGAGCAGGTAGAAGAAGTGGTTTCCCACGCCCGAGGAGTTGTGCGGGTCCAGGTTCTTGGTGGTGGGGGACCAGCACTTGACCGAGCGGCCGTCCTTGCTCGGATCGTCCATCCAGCGCAGCGGGGTGCCGTTGCCGTTGATGTCGATCTTCTCGCCGATGAGGTAGTCGGGAGCATCGGCCGGGTTGTTCGCGTTGAACTCGACCATCGTGCCCATGATGTCGGAGGTGGCCTCGTTCAGGCCGCCGGCGTCGCCGAAGTAGAGCAGCCCGGCGGTGGCGGCGGTGACGCCGTGGCTCATCTCGTGGCCGGCCACGTCGATCGCGGTGAACGGCTTCGAGCCCACCGCCCCGTCGCCGTAGACCATCGAGAAGCTGGCGTCGTCCCAGCCGGCGTTCGCGTAGTTGGTGCCGTAGTGCACGAAGGAACGGGCGCCGACCCCGTCGTTCCTGATGCCGTTGCGGCCCAGCACGTTCTTGTAGAAGTCCCAGGTGGCCTGGATGCCGTAGTGGGCGTCCACGGCGACGGTGGCGCGGTCGTTCAGGGTGCCGTCGCCCCAGGCGTTGTCGGCGTCGGTGAAGGCGCCGCCCCAGCCGGCCGGCGGGGAGTCGTGGAAGACGGTCCTGTTCCGGGCGTCGCGGGTCTCTCCGTTGCCGCGGTCGGGGTCGACGAGGGTGTACCCGGCGCCGGAGGCGGTGGTGGACAGGTTGACGGCGCCGACCTGGTAGCCCCTGCCGGCGCCGGACGCGGCGACCGTGGCGGCCGGTGCGATGCTGCCGTTGGCGGGTGCGGCGTGGACACCCCCGGGCAGGAAGGTCGAGTAGGTGTCCCAACTCTGCCCGACGGCACCGGTTCTGGCGTCGACCAGGACATGCAGGTGGCTGGGCGACTGGTCGATTGCGGTGCCGTGGACGACGACCTCCCAGACCAGCTTCGGGACGGCGCCCAGGGCATCCACCGTCAGCGTGCTGGAGGTGCTGTCCTTGGTGCCCCTGAAGAGGGGGGCGGCGGCGGCGATCGCCTCCTTGTCGGTGAGCGAGGGGGTCACCGACAGGCTGAGCGGGGCCCGGAGGCTGAGGGTGACGGCGTCGAGTTGGCCAGCGGCGGCGGAGTGGACGAGCACGTCACCACCCAGGACCGGCAGGCCTTCGTAGTTGCGGTCGAAGTGGACGTGCCGGGTACCGCCGGCGTCCACCTGCACGCTGCGGGCCCGGAACGTGTCGTGGGAACCGGCCAGGACCGCCTGGGGGTGGGCGGTGACCTGGTCCGTCGCATCCCGGAGGGCTTGGGCGTCGGAGGGCTTGGGCTGCACGGCTGCCGAAGCGGCGGGGGTGGCGGACGCGGTGACGCCCGTGCCGCCTATCGCGAGGCTGCCGACCACGAGGGTCAGCGAGCCGATGAGGAGAGTTCGCTTCATGCTTCGACAGGGTGGCGGTGTGGCCATGTCCGCGTCACTCGTCTGCTCCTCGGTTGAATTACAGGTTCGACGCCTCAAGTGCGGTTCGGAGAAGCGGTGTTCGTCCGACGGGGGCGCCCGGGTCTCCGTTGTTCCGCGCTGTCGGGCCCGGGCTGCACGCGGCCGAGGGCAGAGCGCGAGGCGTTCGCTCGTCGCGACCCGGCGATGCGTCACGGGTTCCAGCGGATGCCGTGGAAGCCCGGCGGTACGTCGTAGTCCGCCAGGTGCACCCGGTCGTCGATGACGCGCAACGTGGCCACGTCCTTGTGCGGGGAGGCGCCGTCCAGCCGCCAGACCCGGTACGCCTGGCCGACACCGGTGCCGGGCGCGAAGCGGACCGTCAGGTCGAGGTGCTGCCCGGCACGGCGGAACCACCGGCCGTGACAGGGCTCCGGCCGACCGGCCGTGAGGTGGTACTCCAACGCGAAGGTCTCGCCCGCGCCGAGCGGGGCCCACAGCAACTCGGCGGCGACCAGGGCGGCCTCCGGATCGGTGCGCACCCGGCCGAGGCGGCAGTCGCGGCCGGCCCGGATCTCGGGCAGTGCGCCGCTGCCGTGCGTGAGCACCACGTGCCGGTACACGTCGGGCCGGCGGGCCCGGACAACGAGGCGGACCGTCGCCGTGGACCCGGCACCGGTCACCGTCACATCCTCCTGGACGGCGAGGACATCCAGTCCGTCGTCGGCCGGTTCGTCGAACAGGGCCCGCAGGCGCAGGGCCCGCCACAGGGGCGCGCCCTCAGCCCCGGGTGGCCTGGCGGCGCGGCCGCCCCGGACGGGTTCGTCCAGCAGTCGGCCGAGGGCCCCGCCGGGCAGGTCGAGCACGGCCTCCAGTACGGCCACGAGGTGCAGGCTGTCCGGCCGGCGCGGGCGGCTGACTCCGCGCTGCCAGTTGCTGAGGGTGGAGATGCTTACCGACAGGCCGCGGGCGGCCAGCCGATCACGGAGGCGCTCCAGACCGAGGCCCCGAGCCGCGATCGCCGAGCGTAGTGCCGTGTGGAACGGGCCGGGCGTGAAAACGTCATCCATACGCGGCGAGAACTCCCCGATCGTCAGCGAGTAACGGGCTTCGAGCGTCCCGGCTTCCATCCGTCCGGATCTGTGCGGTTTCTGTCGAGGGGAGCCGCAGAGCCCGTCCCTCCGCTCCACCAACGGCTTCCGCCGAGTCGTGGTGCTCACGGGCAGGGCTCGAATCAGCTGCTTCGGTCAGGCGATCCGCAGGTGACCGCAGGATCGAGGCCGACCAGACGGTGGTGCCATCTCATGGGGCGCCCTGAGAGCGGTGGACGATGATTGAATCTGTTTTATCAATGGACTTTATGAGCAACTTCAAACAAACGGTGACAGTTGACGCTTCCCCCGTCAAGGTCTCGTTCGACACGAGATCGATCCGGAACGCGGCTCGGGGTCACGCGAGTTGCGTCGACCGGTCGCCTGGCACACGGACCGGATGTCCCGGGAGCGGGATTCTCACGGTGGCGTGCGACGGCTGCCCACCACCGACCGGGTCGGGCACAACGGGTCGACCGCTCCCACAGGAACGCCGCGTCGAGCCCACGGCAGAATCCCGGACGAAGACAGTGGTAGTCACTCCTGACCGCTGTTCAGGAACGTCCGCCATGAGCCTTGCACCCGACTCCTCGCTGGAACCAGTGCCCCCGCCACGGTGCGACGGGCGTGGCCTCCCGGGTGCGCGCCCCCGGGAGGCTCCGCCGGGGGGCGGAAAATGTTGAACCGACGTGTTCCGTTCAAGCTCCGCTTACCCGAACATGACACCGTGTGGCCGCGCCTACGCGCGTAGCGCGCACCCCTTGTCACCCCAGGCACGAGGAGTGTTGACACGTGATCAGAGCCACGAAAACCACCAGGCCCCTGGCCGTCGCCGCCGCCGGGCTGGTGCTGCTGGCCGGCGCGGGCGCCGTGCCGTACCGGGCTTCTGCAGCCAGCACGGCGCCCGCGGCAACCACCACGGCCACCACCGGGGCGACCACGGCGGTCGCCCCGAAGCGGGTGCTCTTCGACAACAGCAAGGGGGAGACCGCCGGCAACGCCGACTGGATCATCTCCACCGGCCAGCCCGACCCGCTCACCCAGAACGCCGACCCGACCACCGAGACGTCCTGGACGGGCGCGATCTCCGCCTGGGGCGTGGCCCTCCAGAAGACCGGCCGGTACAGCCTGAAGACCCTCCCCGCCGGCTCCACCGTCACGTACGGCACCGGCGGCGCACTCGACCTCGCCAACTTCGACGAGTTCGTCCTGCCCGAGCCCAACATCCGGCTCGGCGACGCCGAGAAGACCGCCGTGATGAAGTTCGTGCAGAACGGTGGCGGCCTGTTCCTGATCTCCGACCACACCGTCAGCGACCGCAACAACGACGGCTGGGACTCCCCCGCGATCATCAACGACCTGTTGACCACCAACAGCGTCGACAACACCGACCCGTTCGGCTTCTCCGTCGACCTGCTGAACATCGCCAACGAGAACCCGCGCGCCGTCACCGACCCGGCCGACCCCGTGCTCAACGGCCCCTTCGGCCAGGTGACCGGCTCCATCATCCGCAACGGCACCACCTTCACCCTCAAGCCTGCCGACAACCCGGCGGTCAAGGGCCTGCTCTACCGCAGCGGCTACAGCGGCACCACCGGCGCCTTCTTCGTCACCTCCGCCTTCGGCAGCGGCCGGGTCGCCGTCTGGGGCGACAGCTCCCCGATCGACGACGGCACCGGCCAGTCCGGCAACACCCTCTACGACGGCTGGAACGACCCTGCGGGCACCGATGCCGCCCTGGCGCTGAACACCACCGCCTGGCTCGCCCAGGGCAGCGCCACCGGCGCCGTCACCCTCGCCGACCCGGGCGCCCGCACCGCCACCGTCGGCACCGCCACCAGCCTGCAGCTCTCCGCCACCGACACCGCCGGCGGCACCCTGAGCTACACCGCCACCGGCCTGCCGAACGGTCTGACCCTCAACTCCGCCACCGGCCTGATCAGCGGCACGCCCACCACCGCCGGCGGCTTCACCGTGACGGCCACCGCGACCGACTCCACCGGCCCGTCCTCCTCGGCCTCCTTCACCTGGACGGTCAGCCCCGCCGGCGGCACCGGCTGCACCGCCGCACAGCTGATCGCCAACCCCGGCTTCGAGACGGGCTCCGCCTCCTCCTGGACCGAGACCAACAGCGGTGGCTCCAGCGCCGTCAGCAGCAGCTCCGCCGAGCCGCCGCACTCCGGCGGCTACGACGCCTGGCTGGACGGCTACGGCGTCACCAACACCGACACCCTCGCCCAGACGGTCACCCTGCCGGCCGGCTGCGCCGCGTACACCTTCAGCTTCTGGCTGCACATCGACACCGCGTCGTCGGCGACCACCGCGTACGACAGGCTCACCGTGACCGCCAACGGCACCACCCTGGCGACCTACTCCAACCTCAACGCCGCCAACGGCTACCAGCAGCGCACCTTCGACCTGGCCGGCTACGCCGGCCGGAGCGTCACCCTGAAGTTCACCGGCGCCGAGGACTACACCAAGCAGACCTCGTTCGTCCTCGACGACATCGCCGTCAACGTCTCCTGAAGCAGGGCTCCGTACTCCCCGCCCGCCCCCGGCAGCGCCGGGGGCGGGCGTCGTGCTACCGCCCCACCCGCGAAACGCCCGACGCCACCGGCGCGAACCGTCCGACGCCGCAACCGCGCGCGGCAGCCCACCGGATCCGGGCCGCACCCTCGGCCCCGCCCCGGGCCCCGGGGCGGCCCTTCGGGTCCGGACCATCACGGCTCGACCGGAACCCTTGACAGCGCCGGGCGCTGCTCCGAAACTCTGACACGGCCGCTTGTTTGCGCCAACATGGCTAACCCCCGAGGGTGCGTCAAGTAGCCACCGAGCCCTGCCGACTCCACGGGAAGGAGAAGGCGGGCATCGGGCCGACCACGATCATCCCGCCGCCCAGCCGGCGCGCCTCGCCACCCGAGCGCGCGCCCGCCGTCGACGCCCCAGCAGGGCAAGGCCGGCACGCTCGTCCGTCCCCGGCCCGGATCACCCCCACCCACCACGTGCACGCGAAGGACCGCCCACTCCACGCCCCCGGTCGCCACGGGGCCGCCGAGGGCGCAGGTCCGGACCTCGCACGGCCCGAGGACCTCGCACCCCCATGCCTGGCATGTTCGCGCTGCCACGCCGTGGGGCCCCCGGGCCGGCACGACAGAGCAAAGGTATTCGGACCCATGCCGCACAAGAGATCGTCCGTCCTCCTCACCGCCGCCCTCACCCTGTCCCTCAGCCTGCTCGGGGGCGCCGGCTCCGCGCACGCCGCCCCGGTGACCGTCACCAACGGGACGCAGTTCAGCGACACCACCGGCAACCCGGTCCAGGCCCACGGCGGCGGCGTCATCAAGGTCGGCCAGTACTACTACTGGTTCGGCGAGGACCGGAACGCCGACAACACCTTCCACTACGTCTCGGCGTACCGCTCGACCGACCTGAAGACCTGGGAGTTCCGCAACCACGTGCTGACCGTGGCCTCCGGCGCCGAACTCGCCGCCGGCGCCAACATCGAGCGACCGAAGGTGATCTTCAACAGCAGCACCAACCAGTTCGTGATGTGGATGCACAAGGAGGGCAGCAGCACCGACTACAGCGAGGGCCGCGTGGCGGTCGCGACCTCCGGCACGGTCGACGGCGACTACAGCTACCAGGGCAGCTTCCGCCCGCTCGGCTACGACTCCCGCGACATGACGCTGTACAAGGACGACGACGGCACGGCCTACCTGATCTCGTCCTCCAGCGGGAACGCCGACCTGCACGTCTACCGCCTCAGCGCCGATTACCTCTCGGTGGAGGCCCTGATCGCCAGCCCGTCCAACGGCCAGTGGCGCGAGGCCCCCGCCCTGTTCAAGCGCGGCGGCGTCTACTTCCTGCTCACCTCCAGCGCCACCGGCTGGGCCCCCAACCAGCAGCAGTACCAGACCGCGACCAGCCTGACGGGCTCCTGGAGCGGTCTCCAGGACGCCGGCGACCCGACCACGTACCGCAGCCAGACCGCCTACGTCCTGCCGGTGCAGGGCACGGCCGGCACCGGCTACCTGTACATGGGCGACCGGTGGGGCAACTCCATGGGCGGCACGGTGAACGACTCCCAGTACGTGTGGTCGTCCCTCAAGTTCCCGACCGCGACCACCATGACCATGGACTACGCCCCGCAGCTCACGATCGACGCGGCCGCCGGCACGGTGGCGGGCGTGGGCGGCCCGTGGGAGAGGTTCAGCGCCCGCAGCAGCGGCAAGTGCGCGGACGTGGCGAACTACGACTTCGCCCCGTCCTCCCCGCTCATCCAGTGGGGCTGCGGCGCCGGGGCCAACCAGAACTTCTGGTTCAAGGACCTCGGCACCGGCTACGTGCAGATCATGGCGCGGCACAGCGGCAGGTGCCTCGACGTCGCCGGCGGGTCGACCGCGGACGGTGCGGCCGTCGTCCAGAACACCTGCAACGGCGCGACCTCGCAGCAGTGGAAGGTCCAGAAGGTCACCGGCACCACGTACGTCAAGCTGCTCGCCCGGCACAGCAACAAGTGCCTCGACGTCACCAACCAGTCGACCGCCGACGGTACGGCACTGGAGCAGTGGACCTGCAACACCGGCACCAACCAGCAGTGGCAGCGCAGCACCGTCTGACCGCAGCACCGTCCGACCGCACGTCCGACCGCTCGACGTGCTCCCGGCCGGCCCGCTCCGGTCCCCCACGGGGGCACCGGAGCGGGCCGGCCGCCCGGCCGTCACGGACCCGAAGCCGGGGAACTTTCGCCACAGGAGTGACGGCAGTGGCACCCGCGGCGCTGAAGGACATGGGACGCGCACCGGCCGAAGCCGGCGACCCGTCCGTCATGACACCCCGCTACCGCAGAGGCCACCCCCGCAATGCAACAACACCGACTCCATGCCGGGCACGAGGACACGGTGACGATGCCCCTCGTGGACGATGTCGCCCCCGGTCGGACGCGGCACGGCCGGAAGGGCGCCGCCGAGCCCACCCCGGTCTTCGTCGACGCCTCGGGCCGCCGGCAGCGCCAGGTCCGCCGGTTCGGCCGGCTGCTGGTCGTCCCCGCCGTCGGCTACGTGATCCTGCTGGTCAGCACCCTGCTCGGCGGCCCCACCGTGCAGTCCCCGTTCCTGCCCTCGGCCCAGGCGCCCCGCCCGTCCGTGAGCGGTCCCCCCACGACGCCGGAGGCCCCGTCCCCCACGGTCGAGGCGCAGCCCAGTGCCAGGCCGGCCCCGACCAGGTCCGCTGCGCGCGGTGCTACGGCGGCGACCGCCCCCACCACCACCGGCCCCGGGGCCACCACGGCGGGCGCGAGCGCCGCGCCTGCCACCACCGCGCCGGGGAACAGCGACTCGCTCCCGACCAGCGCCGCCGGCCACGGCAAACCGACCTCCGCACCCGGTCGGAGCGGTAAACCCACCGCCAAGCCCTGACCGACCGAGACCGCTGCAGGCAGGAACCACCACCCGTGTCCAAGAATCGTCGCCGCAAGCCCCGCGGCCGGCACAGCTCCGTCCGGAACGTCCCGCTGCGCACCCACTGGCTGTTGCTGAGCACGCTCGTCCTCACGCTCTCCGCCGCGCTCCTGCTGCAGGGGTACACCCAGCACATGTTCGACACCACCGCCGATGCCGCGCCCCGGACGCAGGGCCCGGCCGGCACGGTACCGGCGCAGATCACCTCCGGCGGCCCGGTGATCGACGCCGGCGCCACCCGCGCGGCCGGCCCGGCGGAGCGTACGATCGCGCTGACCTTCGACGACGGGCCCGACCCGGTCTGGACGCCGAGGATCCTCGACGTGCTGCGCCGCAACGACGTCCGCGCGACCTTCTTCACGGTCGGCACCCAGGTCGCGGCCCACCCGGCGCTGGCCCGCCGGATCGTCACCGAGGGCCACCAGATCGGACTGCACACCTTCACCCACACCGATCTCGGCGCGGCCCCGGCCTGGCGGCGCTCCCTGGAACTGCGGGAGTCCCAGTTGGCCGTCGCCGGTGCCACCGGCGTCACCACGGCCCTGCTGCGCCCGCCGTACTCCTCCGGCAGTGACGCGCTGGACGACGCCGACTGGAGCGCCGCCCTCCAGGCCGGGCGGGAGGGCTACCTCACCGTCCTCTCCACCCAGGACAGCGAGGACTGGCGCCGGCCCGGCGTCGCGCAGATCGTCGCCGCATCGACGCCCCGGGGCACCGGCGGCCAGGTGCTGCTGATGCACGACTCCGGCGGCGACCGCGCACAGACCGTGTCCGCGCTGGAGTTGCTGATCCCGCAGCTCAAGGCCTCGGGCTTCCGCTTCGCCACGGTCGGCGAGGCGGTGTCCCTCACCGATCCGGTGCGGCCCGCGGCGTCGATCGAGCACTGGCAGGGCGCCGCGCTGATCACGGCCCTGCGGGCCAGCAACGGGATCCTGGACGGGATCTCCTGGCTGCTCTGGGCCGCGGGCGCGATCAGCCTCGTCCGGGCGGTCGCCGTGTTCGTCGCCGCCCGCCGGCACGTGCGGATGCGCCGCAGGCCGTGGGGGGTCGCGGTGACCGAGCCCGTGAGCGTCATCGTCCCCGCCTACAACGAGAGCGCCGGCATCGAGTCGGCCGTGCGTTCGCTGCTCGCCTCCGACCATCCGGTGGAGGTCGTCGTGGTGGACGACGGCTCCACCGACGGCACGGCCGACCTGGTCGAATCGCTGCGCCTGCCGGGCGTCAGGGTCATCCGGCAGCGGAACGCCGGCAAGCCCGCCGCCCTCAACACCGGTATCGCCGCAGCCTCCTACAGCCTGCTCGTCATGGTCGACGGCGACACCGTCTTCGAGCCGGACGCCGTCCGCATGATCGTCCAACCCTTCGCCAACCGTCGGGTCGGCGCCGTCTCCGGCAACGCCAAGGTCGTCAACCGCGGTGGACTGCTGGGCCGTTGGCAGCACATCGAGTACGTCGTCGGATTCAACCTCGACCGCCGGCTCTTCGACCTCGCCGAGTGCATGCCCACTGTCCCGGGCGCGGTGGGTGCGTTCCGGCGGGAGGCCCTGCTGCGCGTCGGCGGAGTCAGCGACACCACCCTCGCCGAGGACACCGACCTGACCATGGCCCTGTGCCGCGACGGCTGGCGCGTGGTCTACGAGGAGCGCGCCAAGGCCTGGACCGAGGCCCCCGCCTCGCTCGGCGCCCTCTGGAAGCAGCGCTACCGCTGGTGCTACGGCACCCTGCAGGCGATGTGGAAGCACCGCGGCGCTCTCACCCAGCGGGGGCAGGCCGGCAAGCTGGGCCGACGCGGGCTGCTCTACCTGCTGATGTTCCAGGTCCTGCTGCCGCTGCTCGCCCCCGTGGTGGACATCTTCGCGGTGTACGGCCTGGTCTTCCTGGACCCGGTGCGCATCCTCGGGCTGTGGGGCGCCTTCCTTCTCCTCCAGGTGCTCATGGGCCTCTACGCCTTCCGGCTGGACAAGGAGCGGGCCGGACCGCTGTGGAGCCTGCCGCTCCAGCAGTTCGTCTACCGCCAGCTGATGTACCTGGTCGTGATCCAGTCGGTGTTCACGGCGATCGCCGGCTCCCGGCTGCGCTGGCAACGGATGGAGCGCTACGGCTCGCTCCGGGTGCCCGCCGGTGCGCCGGCCCTCGGGGGACCGGCCGCCGGGACGGTGCCGCCGGGCCTGGAACTGGCGCAGAGCTGGGTGGAGGCGGCCCACGGCAACGTGCCGGTCCCGCCGCCCTCGGCGTTCCGGTCCGGGTCTCCCGACGCGAGTACCCGGATGCCGGGCCGGAGCACCTGATCACCCGTGACCGGATCCGCACCGTCCGCGCACCGGAACGGACATAAGCGTCCTGCTGAGGACGTGTGCGGGCAATCGACGCGTCCTGCGCCCGGCCGGCCGATAGCCTCGAACGGACGATGCACGCGGGCACGGTGCCACCTGGCCGGGCCGGGCGGCGGTACGGCGGCGGAAAGGCGCGACACGATGGACGAGCGGCCCCGGGGCACGGCACCCCTCCCGTCCCGGCTCCTCACCCTCGACTCCGACCTGAACCGGCTCAGCGAGCAGCTCAAGGAACTCGCCCGTGCCCAGGGGCGGATGGGCGGGCTGCTGGAGGCCGTCCTGGCGATCAGCCGGGAGCTGGAGCTGTCCGTCGTCCTGCGCCGGATCGTCACCACCGCGATGGAGCTGGTCGAGGCCCGGTACGGAGCCCTCGGTGTCCTCAACGAGGACGGCCGGGAGCTGGCCGACTTCATACCCGTCGGCCTCGACAGTCACGAGCTCGCCCAGCTCGGCGGCGTGGAACTACCGCTCGGGCGAGGCCTGCTGGGTCATCTGATCGACCATCCGAAGCCGCTGCGGGTGGACGAGCTCTCCGCCCACCGGGACTCCGCCGGCTTCCCCGCCGGCCACCCCCCGATGCGCACCCTGCTCGGCGTCGCCATCACCGTCCGCGGTCGCGTCTACGGCAACCTGTACCTGACCGACAAGCACGGGGGGAAGCCGTTCGACGCCGACGACGAGGCCGTGGTGACCGCACTGGCCGGCGCGGCCGGGGTGGCGATCGAGAACGCCCGGCTCTACGGCCGGCTCCGGGCGGGGGCGGAGCAGTTCCAGCGGCTGCTGCTCCCCCGGCTGCCCGACCTCGCCCCGCTCTCCGCCTGGGCCGTGTACCAGCCGGCCGCGGAACCCGCCCTGCTCGGGGGTGACTGGTACGACGCGCTGGTCCTCCCCGACGGCGGCCGCGCGATGATCGTCGGCGACGTCGTCGGCCACGACGTGGCGGCCGCTGCCGCCATGTCGCAGGTCCGCAACATGCTGCAGGCGTTGATCTACGACGACGCGGCGCTGCCCAGCGGGGTGCTCGGGCGCCTCGACCGCACGCTGCACGCGCTGCCCGAGGTACCGATGGCCACCGCCTGCCTGGCCCGCTTCGACCGGCAGCAGGACGGCTGGGCGATGCGCTGGAGCAACGCCGGGCACCCGCCGCCCCTGCTGGTCACCCCGGACGGCCGCGCACGGTACCTCGACGAACCGCCCGACGTACCGCTCGGCGTCGACACCGCCGTGCCGCGCTTCGACCACCGGTGCCCGCTGCCCGACGGCGCCACCGTCGTGATGTTCACCGACGGTCTGGTCGAACACCCGCGCGGCGACCTGGACGAGGGCCTGCGGAGCGTCGCCGCGGTCGCGGCCGCCATGGCCGACCGGCCGGTGGAGCAGCTCGGCCGGCGGGTGGCCGAGGCCCGCCCCGGCGACGGGCACGACGACGTCGCGGTGCTCGCCCTGCGCATCCCGTCGGCCCCCTGAGGCCGGTGCGGACACCGGCCCGGCGGGCACCGGCCCGGCAGGCAGGGTGCCACGGCGGGCACGGCGCCACGGCGGGCACGGGTCCCCGACGGGCACGCCTCCGCTCCCCGACGGGCAACGCTCCCGGGCGCCCGCGGCACCTCCGCCGACGCGCTGACAGGCTCCGTCCCCGGCACGACCCGAGGGGCAGGACGCGGTTTCCCGAGGTCGGCTCTTGTGGGCGGGGCGGATGTCGTTCATGATCTGTGCCAGGCCAGGCCCCCACGCACCCGCCGTCCTCCCCGCGCACCGCTCCGGTGACCCGGACGGCTGCCCGGGCGCCTGTCGGCAGCGTTCCTGTCCCACCGCTCGCTGACCTCCCGCCGTCCGGCGCACCGCCTTCGCCACGGACGGCGCGGCGGGCGTTCCGGCCTGGTGGCCGTGCGCCGCGGGCCCCGCACCGGACCGTGCTCCCTGCTCCGCCCTCCCCCCCTGTCCTCCCGCCGGGCCCGCCCGGCCGGGCCCGCGTACCCGGGGGTGCCGCCCGCGCACCGCCCGGTGAGGAGTTCCCGTGCCCGCAGACGTACCGGCCCGCCCGGGGGAGCCGGTGTTCCACTGGTTCCTGCCGACCGGCGGCGACGGCCGCGACCCCGGCGGAGTCACCGCCGTCCAGGGCCGGACGTCCGCCGCGACCCGCCGACGCGCCGACGTCGGCTACCTGACCCAGGTCGCCCGCGCCGCCGAACAGTGCGGCTTCACCGCGTTGCTGGCACCGGTCGGCCTCGGCTGCGTCGACCCGTGGATCATCGCCACCGCCGTCGCCCAGCACACCGAGCGGATCGGCTTCCTGGTCGCCTTCCGTCCCGGGTTCGCCAGCCCCACCCTGCTGGCCCAGCAGGCGGACGCGTTCCGCCGGTTCGCGGGCGGCCGGCTCGCGCTCAACGTGGTGACGGGCGGCGATCCCGTCGAGCAGCGGGCGTACGGCGACCGGCTCGCGCACGACGAGCGCTACGAGCGCACCGACGAGGTGATGGCGGTGCTGCGGGAGCTGCTGGCCGGCCGCAGCGGCGACCTCGCCGGGCGCCACGTCCGGACCGAGGGCGCCACCCTCGTCGACCCGGCCACCGAGCATCCGGTGCCGCTGTACCTCGGGGGCGCCAGCCCGGCCGCCGAGGCGGTGTCGGCCCGCCGTGCCGACGTCCAGCTCTACTGGGGGGAGCCGCCGCGGGAGCTGGCCACCCGGATCGCACGCCTCGACGCCCTGGCCGCGGGGGCCGGCCGGGTGCTGCGGCACGGTCTGCGCATCCATGTGATCGCGCGTGACACGGCGGCCGAGGCCTGGGCGGAGGCCGATCGGATGCTGGCCCGGATGGACCCGGAGGCCGTCCGGGCGACCCAGCGGCGGTTCGCCGCGATGGACTCGACCGGGCAGGCGCGGATGGCGGCCCTGCACGGCGGCCGCGCGGACGCCACCTCGCTGGAGATCGCACCCAACCTGTGGGCCGGGATCGGTCTCGTGCGGGAGGGCGCCGGCACCGCGCTGGTCGGCTCGCACGACGAGGTGGCGCAGCGGCTGGCGGAGTACGCGGCGCTGGGCGTGAGCGAGTTCGTGCTGTCGGGCTACCCGCACCTGGAGGAGGCGTACCGGGTCGGCGAGGAGGTGCTGCCCCGCTTCCGCGCGTCGGCCTCCGTGGGCGGAGCCCGGTGAGCGCCGTCGCGAAGGCCGCGCCGGCGGCCGGCGGCGGAGCCGGCCCGCTGCCCGCCGGGGTCCGGATCGGCTACGGCCTCGGGTCGCTGTGCACCGGCACCTTCGGGACGGTTCCCGGCCTGATCCTGCTGTACTACCTGACCGACGTGCTGGCCGTGCCGGCCGCGGTGGCGGGCGCCGCGGTGTTCCTGCCGAAGGCGTGGGACGTGCTCGTCAACCCGCTGGTCGGCGCCGTCTCGGACCGCAGCACCTGGCGGCAGGGGCCCCGGCGGCCGTTCCTGCTGATCGGTGCCTGCACCCTGCCGCCGCTGTTCGCCCTGCTGTTCGCGGCCCCGCCGGTGCGCGGAGCGGCCGCGGCCGGGTACGTCGCCGTGGTGTTCCTGCTGGCCGCCACGGCCTACGCGGTCTTCCAGGTGCCGTACGTGACGATGCCCGCCGAGATGACCGAGGACGACGCCGAGCGTGGCCGGATGCTGGGCTGGCGCGTCGGGTTCCTCGGGGCCGCGATCCTGTTGTCGGGCGCGGTCGCGCCGGCCCTGGCGCACGCGGGCGGCGACACCCCGGGCGGCTACCGGCTGATGGGCGTCGCGGTGGCCGGGCTGCTGGCCGTGGGCATGTTCGGGGCCTGGCACACGACCCGGCGGGCCCCGGTGGTGGCCCGCAGCCGGGCCGAGCCGTCGCTGCGCGCGCAGCTGGCCGCGGTCCGCGACAACCGCCCGTTCCGGTACCTCGCCGGCATGTGGACGGTGCAGGCGCTGGCGGTCGGCGTCCTGCTCGCGGGGGTGCAGTACTTCGCGACGTACACCCTCGGTTCGCCGGGCGCGGTCACGCCGCTGTTCGCCGCCATGATCGGCCCGCTGGTGCTGGTGATGCCGCTGTGGAACCGGCTCGCCCGGCGCCGGGGCACCGGCTACGCGCAGGGCTGCGCGTCGGTGCTGTTCGTGGCGGGCACGGTGGCGCTGGCCCTGACCGGCGTGGCCGGTCCGTGGCTCGGGTACGCGGCGGCGGCCGTGGTCGGCGTCGCGTACGCGGGCCTGCAACTGCTGCCGCTGACCATGCTGGCGGACACGCTGGCCGCGGACGCCGCGCGCACCGGCAGCCGCCGCGCCGCGACGTTCACCGGGCTCTGGACGGCCGCGGAGACGCTGGCCCTCGCCGTGGGCGCCGGGGTGTTCGCCGCGCTGCTGGCGCTGAGCGGCTTCCACCCGTCGGACGCGGCGCACCGGGGCGTCCAGCCGCAGGCCGCGCTCACCGCCATCACCGCCGGCACCGGTCTGGTCCCCGCCGTGCTGGCGGCGGCGAGCCTGTGGCTGCTGCACCGGTACCGGACGGAGGCCCGGCCCGCCGGTCCGCCGCCGGTACCGGAAGCCTGCGCGGACGCCGCCGGCACCGATCCCGGACCCACGGCGGCCACCACGCCCACGCCCACGCCCGTGACCCTGCCCGCCGCAGCCCCCGCACACACACCCGCACCCGCACCCGAGGACGGAAGCACCCGTGTCACCTGAACCCACCCCGCCCACCGCACTCCCGCCCACCACACTCCCGCCCGGCCGCCCCGCCGAGGACGTCCTGACGGAGCTACGGGCCCTGCGCGGGGGTGACGCGCCGACCCGCGGCGGCCGCACCTTCGCCTACGTGTACGACGCCGGCGTCGACGGCCTGGACGCCCTCGCGGCGCAGGCCTACAGCGCCTACGCGACCGTCAACGGGCTCGACATGACGGTCTTCCCGAGCGTCGCCCGGCTGGAGAACGACATCGTGGCCGCGGTGGCCGCGGTGCTCGGAGCCCCGGGCGTCCAGGGCACCTTCACCAGCGGTGGCACCGAGAGCATCCTGCTGGCCGTCAAGACCGCCCGTGACCACGCCCGGGCGACCCGCGGGGTGACCGAGCCCCGGCTGGTGCTGCCGTCGACCGCGCACGCGGCCTTCCACAAGGCCGCCGCCTACCTGGGCGTCCGGCCGGTCGTGGTACCGGTGGACCCGGTGACCTTCCGGGCCGACGCCGCGGCCGTCGCGGCGGCGATCGACGAGCGGACGGTGCTGGTGGTCGCCTCCGCGCCGTCGTACGCGCACGGCGTCGTCGACCCGGTGGCGGAGATCGCGGCGGCCGCCGCCGAGCGGGGCGTGCTCTGCCACGTCGACGCCTGCATCGGCGGCTGGATCCTGCCGTACCTGCGGCGGACGGGCCGCGAGGTGCCGCCGTTCGACCTGTCGGTGCCGGGCGTCACCTCGCTCTCCGTCGACCTGCACAAGTACGGCTACGCCGACAAGGGCGCCTCCGTGGTGCTGTACCGGGACGCCGAGCTGCGCCGCCACCAGTACTTCGCGCACGCGGGCTGGCCGGGCTACCCCGTCGTCAACCCGACCGTGCAGGGCACCAAGTCCGGCGGGCTGCTCGCCCAGGCCTGGGCCGTGCTGCGACACGTCGGCGAGGACGGCTACACCGCGCTGGCGGGCCGGGTCGCCGACGCGTCCGACCGGCTGCTCGCGGGGCTGCGGGCCACCCCGGGGGTGCGGGTGCTCGGTGACCCCGCGGCGGGCCTGGTCGCGTTCACACTGGACGGCGCGGACGGCGCCCCCGACCTGAGCCTGCTGCTGCACCTCGCCGACGAGATGCGCGAGCGCGGCTGGTACCTCCAGCCGCAGCTGTCGTTCGACGGGTTGCCGCCCAATCTGCACCTGACGCTGACCCCGGCGACGGCCGGCCAGGTGGACGCGCTGCTGGCCGACCTGGCGGACGCGCTCAAGGCCGCCCGGGTCCTGCCGCCGGTCGCGGTGGACCCGGCGCTGGCGGAGCTGGCGGCCGGGCTGGACCCGGCGGCACTCGGCCCGGAGGAGATCGCGGGCGTGCTCGCCTTCGCCGGGCTCGACCCGCAGGGCGGGCTGCCGACCCGGACGGCTCCCGTCCTGGTGCTGCTCGACGCCCTGCCCGGCCCGTTGAAGGAGCGGCTGCTGGCCGAGTTCGTGGGGTCGATCTTCCGGATCTGACCCCTCGGCAGGCTCCGGACCGGGACCCGCACGCCGGCGAGCGAGCGCCGGCCCGGCCCCGGGGACAGCGCCGACAGGAAACCGCCCGTCCGGGTCTCCGGGCGGGCGGTGTCGTGTGCGGGCCGCGGAGAAGCCCGGTCGAGCGCGGCCCGCCCGTGGGCCCGGCCATCAGCTTGGCTCAGACCAAGTGCAGAAAGAGTCCGGAAAGCGGTACCACACGCCCCTTTCACCCCGTATTTCTGCGCACTCTTGACAGCTTGGGCGCCTTTCAGTCTACTTTCGAGCACTGGTATAGACCCAATCTCTTCATAGGTCTATACCAATATCAGCCGACTTCACCAGCATCACTCGCCCTCAAGGAGTCAGCAGTGAAGAAGTCGCACCACCGCCTCGCCGGGCTGCTCGCGATCCTCGGATTAGCCGTGACCGGGCTGGCCGGCACCACCGCACCGCAGGCCCACGCGGCAGCGTCGCCGCCCCGGACGATTCCCGCCCTCCAGCAATGGACGCCGGGCACCGGCACCTCGTACACCTTCGGCCCGGCCTCCCACATCGTCGTGGACAGTGCCTACGCCGCCCAACTCGCCGGCGAGGCTGCGACCTTCGCCCAGGACGTCAAGCAACTGACCGGCGTCAACGCGCCGACGACGACGGGTGCGGCCGGATCCGTCACGGCCGGAGACATCTTCCTGACCCTCGGATCGACGGACACCGCTCTCGGCACCGAGGGCTACTCGCTGTCCGTGGGCACCTCGGTCAAGGTCCAGGCCGCCACCGGAGCCGGGGCCTTCTACGGCACCCGGACGGTCCTGCAACTGCTCAAGCAGTCCGCCACCATCCCGGCCGGCACGGCCCGCGACTGGTCCTCCTACACCGAACGCGGCCTGATGGTCGATGCCGGCCGCAAGTACTTCTCGGTGTCCTGGCTGCAGAACCAGGTCAGGGACATGGCCTACCTGAAGCTCAACTACCTGCACCTCCACCTGTCCGACAACCTCGGCTTTCGGCTGGAGAGTTCGACCCACCCGGAGATCGTCTCCGCCCAGCACTACAGCAAGCGGGAGATCGCCGACCTGATCGCGTTCGCCGCCGGGTACCACGTCACCGTCGTCCCGGAGCTGGACATGCCCGGGCACATGGACACGATCCTGGCGGCCCACCCCGAGCTCAAGCTCAGGACCGCCGACGGCAGCACCCCGGACGGCGGGAACATCGACCTGTCCAACCCGGCTTCGTACGTGCTGATGAAGGACCTCATCACCGAGTACCTGCCGCTCTTCCCGGCCAAGTACTGGCACCTGGGCGCCGACGAGTACGGCGTCGACTACGCCCGCTACCCGCAACTGGCCGCCTACGCCAAGCAGCAGTACGGGGCCTCCGCCAAGCCCAAGGACGTGTTCTACGGGTTCATCCGCTGGGCCGACGCCATCGTGCGCGGCGCCAACCGGACCATGCGGACCTGGAACGACGGCATCGCCTCCGGCGACGGGACCATTCCGGTGGCCGCCGACATCACGGTCGACTACTGGTACACCTACGGCCTGAGCCCCCAGCAGCTCGTGAGCGCCGGCCACCTCGTCCAGAACGGCTCCTGGACGCCCACCTACTACGTGCTCGGCGGGGCGAAGCCGGACACGGCCTACATGTACCAGCAGTGGAATCCCGGCATCTTCCAGGGCGGCGCCACCCTGACCGACCCGTCCAAGAACCTGGGGTCGACGCTGCACGTCTGGTGCGACAACCCCAACGCCGAGACCGAGAGCCAGATCGCGGGCGGCATCATGGAGCCACTGCGCGCGCTGGCCCAGCAGACCTGGGGATCCCCCAAGCAGGTCTCCACGTTCAGCGCCTTCCAGCCGGTGATCGCCGCGATCGGCCACGCCCCCGGCTGGCCCACCGACGTGGCCGCCGGTGACCTGGCCCTGAACAGGCCGACCACCGCGTCCTCGACGGAGACCGCCGACTTCCCCGCCGGCGGCGCCACCGACGGCAGCTACGGCAGGCGCTGGGCCAGCCAGTACTCCGACCCGCAGTGGCTGCAGGTCGACCTCGGTACCACGTCGGCCATCGGAGAGGTGAAGCTGACCTGGGAGAACGCCTACGCCAAGGCCTACCAGATCCAGGTCTCCAACGACGGGACCACCTGGACCACCCTCTACTCCACCACGGCCGGCTCCGGCGGCGTCAACGACCTCACCGGGCTCAACGGCTCGGGCCGGTACATCCGGATGTACGGAACCCAGCGCGGCACCACCTACGGCTACTCCCTGTGGGAGTTCGAGGTCTACGGCCCCTCGCACCCGAATCCGAACCTGGCACTGGGACGGCCGGCCACCACGTCCAGCATCGAGTCGAACATCGCCACGCTGGGCCCGTCCGCCGCCGTGGACGGCAGCAACACCACCCGTTGGGCCAGCAACTACACCGATCCCCAGTGGCTCCAGGTCGACCTCGGTACCACGTCGGCCATCGGAGAGGTGAAGCTGACCTGGGAGAACGCCTACGCCAAGGCCTACCAGATCCAGGTCTCCAACGACGGGACCACCTGGACCACCCTCTACTCCACCACGGCCGGCTCCGGCGGCGTCAACGACCTCACCGGGCTCAACGGCTCGGGCCGGTACATCCGGATGTACGGAACCCAGCGCGGCACCGGCTGGGGCTATTCGCTGTGGGAGTTCGAGGTCTACGGCGGATAGCACCCGGCCCTGCTGGTCCGTCCTGCTCGGCCCGGCCCTTCCTGGAACGGCGGTTGTCACGACCGACGCTCCCGGGAGGGCCTCGGCATGCCCGGCCCTGTCCGGCGAGCCGCGCGCCATGGGTGTCAGGACTGCCACCGACAACGTCAGCTCCCCCGCACCGTCGAACAAGGCCCTGCTGTCCCCTGATTTCGGGTTCGACGCCGAGTTTACACAGAAGCAAACACGATCTAACAACTGCGGCACTCGGGCGTCACCTGCGCGACACCGTCTCCTGCGAGCGGATCTGCGGGCCGGGAAGCACCCACGACCCTTTGACACCGCGCAGCGGGAGCATCCCTTCCCATCTCCCCGCGAAAGGGGGTCTGGCCTCAGGGGCACCGGACCGCAGTCCCATCCCTGCTCAACAGGCCTATGGGGGAAGGATTGTCGAGCGAGCCGACCCCGCCGGGCGGGACACCTGCAGCCCGGGGCCACATCACGGGGCCGTCTCGGATGGCAGCAGATCGTCGAAAACTCTTGACGGTCAGGGCGAACGGGGCGTTTCCTGTGACGCACCAGTTCGATCCTGGTGATTTCGAATCGATTCTGTCGCTTCTTGTTGGAACTTCAGCGTAGTCGACGGGCCCGCGCAGTCAGTCCCGACAAGGAGCGCGCTCGCTACCCACCTGCAGCCGGCTGTCCGCCGTCCGAAGGTCCGCCGTCACCACACACGGCCCTCCTCCGCTCCCGGCCGGGCTCCCCGCCCTGCAGGGCGTCTCCTCCATCGGCAACGAACCCCAAGCCGCCTGCCTCCGGAAGAGCCGCGACCGCCCGACGGGGCACAATCCCACCCCCCACCCACAGCACCCCTAGGACCCCCATGTCCACCATGAATTCCCCCGCCTCCCCCTCCCGTTCCCGCAGAGCCGTCGCGCTGCTGGCCACCGCGCTCGTGCTGGCCGTCGGCCCGCTGACGACCATCGGTGCCCAGCCCGCGTCCGCCCTGGACAACGGCGTGGCCATCACCCCGCCGATGGGCTGGAACACCTGGAACTCGTTCGGCTGCGGGATCAGCGAGCAGCTCATCCGCACCGCTGCGGACAACCTCGTCAGCTCCGGCATGAAGGACGCGGGCTACGACACCGTCATCGTCGACGACTGCTGGTTCGACCCCCAGCGCGACGCCCAGGGCAACATCCACGGCGACCCCGTGCGCTTCCCCGGCGGGATGAAGGCCCTCGGCGACTACATCCACTCGAAGGGCCTGAAGTTCGGCATCTACGAGGTGCCCACCGACAAGACCTGTGCACAGAGACAGACCAAGAACCCCTACCCCGGGGCGACCGGCAGCCAGGGGCACGAGCAGCAGGACGCGGACTCGTTCGCCGCCTGGGGTGTCGACTACCTCAAGTACGACTGGTGCTCCCCGGACAAGACCCTTGACCAGCAGGTCGCCGCCTTCAGCACGATGCGCGACGCCCTGCACAACACCGGCCGCCAGATCGTGTACAGCATCAACCCCAACAGCTTCCACGCGGACAAGACCGGAGCCACCTACGACTGGTCCGCCGTCGCCAACATGTGGCGGACCACCGAGGACATCAGCGCCGACTGGGACCAGGCCAAGACGAGCAACTCGTACAGCATGGGCGTCATGGACATCGTCGGCTACAACGGCCGCCTCGGCAGCCAGGCCGGCCCGGGCCACTGGAACGACCCGGACATGATGGAGGTCGGCGTCGGCAGTTTGAGCGATCCTGTCCTGGCCCGCTCGCACTTCAGCCTCTGGGCCCAGATGGCCTCACCCCTCGTCGCGGGCAACAAGCTCACCACCATGACGTCCGACATCAAGGGCGTCCTCACCAACCACGACGTGATCGCCGTCGACCAGGACAGCCTCGGACGTCAGGCCCGCATCGTCACCGACTCCGACACCCAACTGCTGACGGTCCGTGAACTGGCCGGCGGTGACAGGTCGGTGACCCTCACCAACACCGGTGCGAGCACGGCCACGGTGTCCACCACGGTCGCCGAACTCGGCATCGCCGGGGCCCCCTCCTACACCGTCAAGAACCTGTGGACCGGGGCCTCCAGCAGCACGACCGGTGCCCTCTCCGCCAGCCTGGCCTCCCACGAGACCGCCATGTACCGCATCACCCCCGGCGGCACGATCAGCACCGTCCAGGCGCCGCCCGCCGACGGCACCTACGAGATCGCCTCCGCGACCAGCCCCGCACAGGTGATCGACGACCCCAACAGTTCCCTGGAGAACAGCAAGCAGCTGCTCACCTGGGACCGGAACAACAACGACAACCAGCGCTGGATCCTCACCGCCAACCCCGACGGCACCTACGCCGTGAAGAACAAGGTCTCCGGCAAGTGCTTCGACATCCGCGGCGGCTCCACGGCAGCCGGCGCGGCCGTCATCCAGTACACGTGCGACTCGGCCAAGCCCAACCAGAAGTTCGCCCTCACGCCGGCCGGCAACAACGGATACAAGCTCGTCGCCCAGAGCAGCGGCCTCGCCGTCACTCCGAGCGGTAGCGTCAAGAACTCCGTCCTCACCCAGCAGCCCGTCGCCACCGGGCAGGCCTGGACCCTCATCCGGACCAGCTGACCCTCGTCGGGCGGCCCGGCCCCGTCCTTCGACGGGGCCGGGCCGCCTTCGGCGTGCCGGCGCGGTGCGCAGTCAGCGCGCGTAGAGGCCGATCTCGTCCAGCGAGTACCGGTTGTCCGTCCCCCGTTCGAGCAGGGTGAGGCGGACGTGGCGGGCGTCGACCGGCGGGAAGGAGCGGTTCTCCAGTCCACCGCCGGCGCCGGTCGCGCTGTACACCGTGCGCCAGCCGGCGCCGTCGGTGGAGACCTCGATCCGGTAGGACTTCGCGTACTGGTCGGACCAGTCCAGGACGGTCCGGCCGACCTTGCGCACCGCACCGAGATCCACGCTGATCCAGGCCGTGGCGACCGTCTTGCTGGCCCACCGGGTGCCGGTGTTGCCGTCGACGGCCTGGCGGGGCGGGTAGGCGACCACGACGGCGTCCTGGTAGTCGGAGGCGGTCGCCTCGGCACCCGTCGCCAGGTTGGCCAGGTCGTCGCCGCGGCGGGCCGGGAACTCCACGACCTGCTGGTAGGTGGGGCGGTTCTGCCAGGCGATCCTGGGGACGGTGATGCCGCCCATCGCCCGGTGGACGATCGAGTCGGCGCAGAGCTGCTCGCCGGCGCCGCAGTACTTGTCGGCGGGGTAGGTGGTGGCGGCGGGCGTGGCGGCGGCCGCGGTCAGCGTGTCGAGGAGCACCTGCCGGCAGGCCTGCAGGGAGCCGCTGCCGCAGTAGGACCGGTCCAGCGGCCCCCGGACCGGCCGCCCGAGGACGCTCCGCAGGTCCTTGTCGACGTACGACCACCAGCCGTGCTGGAACGCCGACCCCTTGTGGGCCTCGCCCGCGGCGATGGTGCTGCCGCCGCCGCCCGAACCCTGCTGGCCGCCCGAGGGCGACTCGTTGACCGGGGCGACGGCGGTCAACGCACGGTAGGCGCCGTCGCCGAGCCCGGGCCGGAACTCGCCCTCCACCAGCAGCGGCCACCAGGCGTCGAGGATCCGGACCGCCTCGGCGTCCGCGTACACGCCGTCGCCCTTGTGCGCCTCGCGCCGGTGGGAGCCCGAAGCCTGCCAGGCCCGGAGCTTCGCGACGGCGGCGGCCTGCGCCGGGTCGGTGACCGGCGCGGAGTCGAGGACGGCCAGCAGCTCCGGCAGCACCTGGTCGGCCCGGAGGTCCACGGCGGCGGCGTCCTCCATCGCGGTGACCAGATCCGCACGGGTGACCTTGCCGCGTGCGACGAGGGCGGAGACCCGTTCGTCGAGCAGGTCGGCGCGGTGCACGGCGCCGTTGCCCCAGGCGGAGGTGAAGCCCGGCGCCTGCTTGTTGTTCCAGCTGACGTAGTAGTCCTGGTCGACCGACTGCGGGTGCCGGGCCGGCGGTTCGACGGCCGAGGTGTTCCCGGCGCGGTCCCAGCCCTGCCAGGTGTACCCGGGGCCGGCCAGGATCGGCAGGTCGGGATCCGTACCGGCCGCGCGCACGGGGTCGGTGCCGGAGTTGTAGTAGGCGGTGTGGTCCGCGTCGGCGTAGAACCAGTTGAAGGTGTAGCCGACGTGCTGCGCCGCCTGCTGGAAGGTCGCCGCGGAGGTGACCGCCGACGGGTCGTTGAACTCCTGGAAGCCGATCACCGGGTCCAGGTCGTGCCGGTAGGTGGCACGCAGCGCGGTGAAGGCGACCGGACGGCCGGCGACGGTACCGGTGTGTGTGACCAGGCCGTAGGCGGAGCGCAGCGTCTCCAGGTCGTACGCGCCGACGGCGGTGGAGTCGGCGGTGGTCGGGGCCCAGGCGTTGTGCTGGAGGAGCGACTCGAAGGGGGTGCAGACGCCGTCGAGCAGATAGCTGCGGGAGGCGGTCGTCGCGGCGGACCCGGACGGCTCGCACAGGTCGACGGCGAAGGTGTCGGTGATGTCCTGGTTGGCGGAGGTGGCGCTCCAGGCGTAGTCCGCGCCGCGGCCGATCTCGACGTAGAAGCTCAGGCCGGGGAAGGAGGCGCCGCGACTGCGCAGACCGGGCCCGTCGAGTTCCTGCACCATCAGGATCTGCGGGGCGTAGTAACCGGTCTGCGGGCCGAAGACGGCGACCGGGTGGCCGGAGGCGGTGTGCGCGCCGGAGACCAGCAGGGCGTTGGACATGCCCTTCCTGGCGGTGATGAGGTCGGCGGGGAGCACGCCCTCGGCGGCCGGGTCCGCGGTGGCGGCGGAGGCGGAGACCGTGGCGGCGACGGGGGCCGGCGTCGCACCGGTCCCGGTACCGCTCCGGGCGTGGGCGAAGGCCGCGACCGAGCCCGCGTCGGGGAGCGCGCTGCCCACGGGGTTCGCGGGCGAGGCGGCGTAGGGGAACGTCGTGCCGTCGTGCACGGTGGCGGTCGCCTCGGGGTCGTCGCCGGACCGCCAGGCGGCGTAGGCGCGGTCGCCCTCGGCGGTGCCGAGGCGCTGGCGCAGGGCGATCCGGGCCAGGGTGTTCTCCACCTCGCCGCCACCTCCGCCGCCGAAGATCGCGCCGATCACCGAGGAGACGGCGACCACGTCGGTGGCGGTGAAGGGCTGGATGGTGGAGCCGTGGCCGGTGAGCACGTACTCGCCCGGGTAGGTGTCGGCGGCGACGTCCGCCGTGGCGAAGGCGTTGAGGCCGGCGACGTAGTCCTGGATGTCCTGGTAGGCCTGGGCGCCGCGGGCGCCGGCGGCGCGCACCCGGTCCAGCTGCTGCTGGAGGTCGGCCTCGGTGTACGGGGCGACGGCCCACAGGCTCTGCTCCAGCGCACGGTTGCCGGCCGCGCCGCCGGCGAAGGACGAGAGCCGCCCGCGCCCGACGTGGCGCAGCACGTCGATCAGCCAGAGGCGGTCCTGTCCGGCGGCGTAGCCGGCGCCGAACTCGGTGTCCGCGCGGGTGGTGCCCTTGATGTGCGGGGTGCCGGTGGCCTTGTCGCGGGTGATGGTGACGCCGGGCCGCGGGGCGAGGGTGCTCTCGCTCTGACCGGCCGGCACCCCGAACGAGGCGTCGTTGAAGTACGCGGCGAGCTGGTCGTCCGTCAGCCCGGAGTAGTCGTGCAGCAGGTTGTCGTACCGCTCGACCTGGTCGGCGGAGTGCGCGGGCCGGGTGCCGACGCTCTGGTGCAGCAGGATCCCGGCGAGGGTGGCGTGACCGTTCTCGCCTGCGGTGAGGATGTCCTGGCACTGGCCGAGGCAGGGGTCGCCGGGGGCCGGGGCCGGGCCGGCCGCCGGGGCGGCGGGCGTGGCCGCTGCGGCGCTCAGCAGCAGGGCGGCGGCGGTCAGGGCCGCGACGGCGGCCGAGCGCAGGCGGCGGCGCGGCCGGCGGAGCGGGACAGGAGCTGGGGGCACCTGAGCCTCTTCCTTGGGGCGGGGTGGGGGTGGTCGGCGCATCCCGGGTCGGGGCGCACGCGAACGCTAGTACCGCCGCCGTACCGGCCGGTAGAGCACCCGGTCAACCCGCCATACGACCGTAACGCGGCGTACACAGTGACTTCCTGAGCGATCGTCAGCGATGCCCGTGCGGCGCCTTCCCGCCCGTGGCTGCCCGGTCGCGCAGGCCGGGAGCCGTCGTGGCCGGAGCCTCGGAGCCGGCCGACACCGGGGGCCGCCGTGCCGGGGACAATGCGCAGGCCGGGCGAGCAGGGGCTCGGCGAAGCGACCGGCATCGGCGTGCAACTGCTCTCCGTCCCCGACGTGCGGGCCCTGCTCCGACCGGCAGCCGGCGAGGCGACCGGGTGACCGCACGGCCGGACTGGGGCGCGGTGGCCGATCGGGGCGGCGGTCACCCGATCGGCGCGTGGGCGGTGGAGGGTGCCGGGCCGCGGCGGATCGGCCGGTCCAGCTCATCCGGCAGGCGCACCCGCGCCCGGGCGCGGCGGTGCGCCCCCTCGGGCGTCCCTGCGGCGGGATCGCGGGCCGTGGCGGTCCGGCTGTCGGCCCGTCACCCGGGCGCGACGCGGCTCGCGACGGCGGGCAGGGCGCACGGTCGTGTGAACGCGTGGGTGGATCGAGTCCTGCCACGGGTCCGTCCACCGCGCGGGGCCGGGCACCCCGGGCGGTGGACGGACAGCAGGGTCAGAGCTTGAACATCGCGGTGTACGGCTGGGTGATCCGTTCCTGACGCGATCCGAAGTCGACGAGTACCGCGACGTCGTCCTCGACACCGATGGCCGTGCCGAGGCCGTACCTGTCGTGGGTGACGCGGTCGCCGACGGCGAAGTACTTGCGCGGAGCCTCGATCGGGGCCTTGAAGGGGCTCGTAGGCAGGGGGCGGCGGAGTGCTGCAGATTTCGTCATCCTCCTCAGTATGCGCCAGATTGCACGAGCGCGGCTGCTTCGGAGGCATCACAAAAAAAATCGGACGGGCGCGGGAGCACGGGCGCCGCCCCCTTCCCCGCGCCCACCCTCCCCGGGGCGGCCGACAGCCGAGGGGCGTCCGCTCTGTCCATCAACGTCCGCACGCCCTGGGTGACTTGGGAGTCATGTCGGCTGCGGCCGGCGGTTCGGCGGGAGGCTCCCGCCGAACCGGGGGCGAAATTCTTCACCACGACGGGCCCGGAACTGCTAGAGTCTTCATCAGTTGCAGTAGTGGTTCCCATGAACTTGTGTGCGCCTGCTGATGTGTCGCAGGCGCATTTTTGTTGCCCGGTTTTCCCCGGGTGGGTGCTCATCGCGGCGACTCGAAGGCCGCACGGTGCGGAATTCGGACAGCCCCTTGAAGGAGATTTTTTTATGGCTAATGGCACTGTGAAGTGGTTCAACGCGGAAAAGGGCTTCGGCTTCATCGAGCAGGAGGGCGGCGGTCCTGACGTGTTCGCCCACTACTCGAACATCAACGCCAACGGCTTCCGTGAGCTGCTCGAGGGCCAGAAGGTCGAGTTCGACGTCACGCAGGGCCAGAAGGGCCCGCAGGCCGAGAACATTCGTCCGCTGTAGTTTTTCTGCCTAGGCACCCGCCTGGTAGCGAGGGGCCCGCACCGCGTACATGCCCGGTGCGGGCCCCTCGGCTTTGCGCAACGACGCATCCCCCGGCCGTCAAGGCCCCCTGGCTCCGCCACCGGCGGCCGTCCCCACGCGAGGCGCACCGCGCCGCGTGCGGATCGGCGCCCTGCCGTGACATCGCACGGTTCGAGGCTCTCCGCTCCCGCTCCTCGCGGTGAGCGCCGGCCCGAAGGTGAGCCGCACGGTTCTACCGTCCACGCTCCGCCCGTCGTACTTCCGGCCCGTTCCCTCGTGGTCTCCGCCCGGCGCCCCGCGCCGCGGAGCCTTCCTCGTGACGTGCCGCCCTGAGGAAGGTCTCCCGCATGAATCGCTCCAGTCGCTCGTCGTACCAGAACGCCAATTCCCGCTCCGGCGCCGACGCCCGCGGGTCCCGCTCCGGGGGAGGCACCGGCTCCGGGTCGCGCTCCGGCGGCAGCTCCTTCTACGGCTCCCGGCCCTCCGACGGCCGGCGCTCCTCCGGTCGCGGTGGCCGTCAGGAATCCTCCCTGCAGGGCGAGTTCGCGATGCCGGTGAGCACCACCCCGGCGCTGCCGGCCGTCGAGTCCTTCGACGAGCTGGACATGCCGAAGGCCCTGCTGTCGACGCTGACCCGCCAGGGCGTCACCTCGCCGTTCCCGATCCAGGCCGCGACGCTGCCGAACTCGCTCGCCGGGCGCGACGTCCTCGGCCGGGGCCGCACCGGCTCCGGCAAGACCATCGCGTTCGGTCTCGCCGTACTGGCCCGGACGGCCGGGCGACGGGCCGAGCCCCGGCGCCCGCTCGCCCTGGTCCTCGTCCCCACCCGCGAGCTCGCCCAGCAGGTCACCGAGGCCCTCACCCCCTACGCCCACGCGCTGCGGCTGCGGACGGCCACCGTGGTGGGCGGCATGTCGATCGGACGCCAGGCGCAGGCGCTCAACCGCGGGGCGGAGGTCGTGGTGGCCACCCCCGGCCGGCTCAAGGACCTGATCCAGCGTGGTGACTGCCAGCTGGACGGGGTCGGCGTCACCGTCCTCGACGAGGCCGACCAGATGGCCGACATGGGCTTCCTGCCGCAGGTCACCGAGCTCCTCGAACAGGTCGCCGAAGGCGGCCAGACGATGCTGTTCTCCGCCACCCTGGACCGCAACGTCGACCGCCTGGTGCGGCGCTTCCTCAAGGACCCGGTCACCCACTCGGTGGACCCGTCGGCCGCCGCGGTCAGCACCATGGAGCACCACCTGCTGCACGTGCAGAACACCGACAAGAACGCCACCATCGCCCACATCGCCTCCCGGGACGGCGGGGTGATCATGTTCGTCGACACCAAGCACGGCGCGGACCGGCTGGTGGAGGAGCTGCTCGCCAACGGGGTGAAGGCCGCGGCCCTGCACGGCGGCAAGTCGCAGCCGCAGCGCACCCGGACCCTGGAGCAGTTCCGGTCCGGCCGGGTGACCGCGCTGATCGCGACCAACGTGGCGGCCCGGGGCATCCACGTCGACGGGCTCGACCTGGTCGTCAACCTGGACCCGCCGAACGACCACAAGGACTACCTGCACCGGGGCGGGCGCACCGCCCGGGCCGGCGAGTCCGGCACCGTGGTCACCCTGGTGCTGCCCCACCAGCGCCGCGAGATGGCCCGCATGATGACCACGGCGGGCATCACCCCCACCTCCACCCGGGTCCACTCCGGTGACGAGGAGCTCGCCCGCATCACCGGCGCCCGGGTGCCCACCGGTATCCCCACCGTGATCTCCGACCCCGTCGTCGAGCGTCCGCGCCGCAGCGCGTCGGCCGGCCGTGGCCGCCGCGGCCGCCCCGTCCACGCCGGCCGCGACCAGCAGGCCGGCACCGGCTCCCGCGGCCGGGCGCCGAGGCGGGTCGCGCTCGCCGCGTAGCGGACGACGCGTGGGCCCGGACCACCGCGGTCCGGGCCCACGCGACCCACCGGTGGGCGGCCGCGGCGACGGCCCGCCCCGGCGGGCACCCCGCCGGACGCACGACCCGGACGCACGACCCGGGCGAACGACCCCGGACGCACCACCGCCAGGCCCCGACCACCGCCGGCCCCGGCGGAAGACACGCGAAGGAGTCCGCCCATGACCCTTACTCTCGAACCCCCCGTCATCACCGCCACGGTCGGCGACCGGATGACCGGCCCGGAGCTGCAGATCAGCGACGACATCATGGTCGACACCGCGATGGACATCCTGCTGAGCTCCGGAGCGGACCACCTGCTGGTCCGCGACGAGGACGGCCGCTGCGCCGGACTGCTGACCCGCCTGCACCTCGCACCGTTCCAGGCCAGGTCCTGGTACACCGAGCGCACCCCGATCCGGGACGTCGTCCTCGACCGCGCCCCGTTCGCCACCGCCGACATGCCCGCCGGCGAGGCGGCCGCCGCGATGCGCTCCCGTGGCCTGGAGCTGTGGCCGGTCGTGGACCACGACGGCCACGTCATAGGCCTGCTCGGCCTCTAGGACGCCACGAACTAGGACGCCACGAACGCCGGCGCACCGGCCGGCACCCCGCGGGGCAGGCCGGGCCCGGGACCGGGCCGGTGAGCGGGATAGCATGGAGTTCCGTTTCACCGGATGCTGATTCGTCCCCAAGGTTGCCATGGCAGATCTGTCGGTCGGCGGGACCGGTTCCGGTCGCCGCGCGGGCTTCGCGTTCGTGGGCCGCGAGCCCGAACTGCGCTCGCTGGTGGACGGCCTGCGCGAAGGGCCGGCCGTGGTCCTCGTCGAGGGCGAGGCCGGACTGGGCAAGTCCCGGCTGCTGCGGGAGGCCGCCGCGCGGCTGGAGGACCAGGGACTGGCCGTGCTCCGCGGCTGGTGCCACCCGCTGCGCGAGCCGCTGCCGTTCGGGCCGGTCGTCGACGCGCTGCGCGACGCGCACGCCCTGTTCGGCCCCGGGACGCGGTTCAGCCCCGCGACGGCCCTCCTCGCACCGCACATCCCGGAACTCGCCGGGCGGCTCCCGGCGCCCGGCCCGGAGATCGGCGCCCAGCCACGGCAGCAGCAGCTGATGCGGGCGGTGCACGACCTGCTGGGCGCCCTGGGCCCGGTCGTGCTGATGGTGGAGGACCTGCACTGGGCGGACGACGCGACCAGGGACCTGCTCCTGCTGCTCGCCCGGAACCCGCCCCAGCAGCTGCGGATGGCGCTGACCTACCGCCGGGAGGACCTGCCGGGCGCGCGCAACGTGCTCGGTGTGCCGTACCGGCGGCCGGTGGGGGTCGGCGGCACCGAGATCACCCTCAACCCGCTGGCCGAGGAGCAGGTGCGCGAACTCGCCGCCTCGGCGATCGGGCCGGCCGCCGCCGCCCGGCTCGGCCGGGAACTGTTCGAGCGCAGCGGCGGGCTGCCGCTCGCCGCCGAGGAGGACCTGCTGGTGCTCGCGGACCAGGTCGCCCTCGGCGGTGGCAAGGGTTCGGTGCTGAAGGACGCCGCGGTGCCGCGCGCCCTGCAGGAGGCGGTGAACAGCCGGGTCGCGGTGCTCGACCCCGGGGCGGTGGCGGTCGTCCAGGCGGCCGCCGTGCTGGCCGTGCCCGCCAGCGAGGAACAGTTGGCGCTGCTGACCGGGCTGGAGGAGGAGCAGGCCGAGCAGGCGCTCACGGCGGCCCTGGTGGCCGACGTGCTGGTCGAACGCGGCCCCGGCCGGTACGGGTTCCGCCACGTGCTGGCCCGGCGGGCCGTGTACGAGCGGATCATCGGCCCGCGGCGGCGCAGGCTCCACGTCCGCGCCATCGAGGCGCTCTCCGGGCAGGACACCCCGGCACTGGTGCAGATCGCCCACCACGCCCGCCAGCTCGGCGACGTCACCGCCTGGCTGCCCAGGGCGCTGGCCGCGGCCGACCACGCGGTCGCCGTCGGCGACGACGGCGTCGCCGCCGAACTCCTGCAGCAACTCCTCGCCGAACCCGCGCTCCCCCCGGAGGACCGCGCCCGGACCGCCCTCACCCTGAGCAACGTCGCGTTCTGGAGCGCCGACTCGGTGGCCAGCACGGCGATCCTGAGCCGCATCATCGCCGACCCGGCCCTGCCCACCCCCGTCCGCGGCGAGATCCGCCTCAACCTCGCCCGCACCCTGATGAACACCAGCACCGACCGGGTCCGGCAGATGGAGGAGCTGGAACGCGCGATCACCGAGCTGGAGAGCAGGCCCGGCCTGGCCGCCGGCGCGATGGCCGCCCTCAGCATGGGCCACCGCGCCGACAGCACCCTCGTGCAGGACCGCGAGATGATGGACCGGGCCGTACGGATGGTCGCCCGCAGCGACGACCCGCTGGCCCACGCGACCGTGCTGGCCCTGCGGATCACCCTGCTGGGGATGGCCGGCGACCCGCTGGCCTGGGACCTCCTGCCGGACCTCCCCCGTGACAGCCCGGACCGCGACGTCCTGCGCCAGGTGGCCCGGGCCCTGCACAACCTCTCCTACGCCGCCTTCCTGTTCGGCCAGGACGACCGGGCCCGCACCCCGCTGCACGAGGCCGAGGAGCTGACCCGGTACACCGGCTACAAGCTGATGGCGCACGGCTGCGACGTGGCCCGGCTCAGGCTGGACTTCGGCGCGGGGCGCTGGGAGGGCCTGGACGAGCGGATCGAGTCGATGATCCCCGAGACGTCCGACGGCAGCGGCTTCCAGACCGAGACGGTGATGGTGCGGGCCATGCTGAACGTGGCGCGCGGCCGGTGGGCCCGGGCCCGGGCGGACCTCGCACCGTTCGACACCGGCGACGAGGAGCACACCTACTGGCAGCTCGGGCAGGAGGGCGTCGCCGTCCTCGCCCGCATCGACCTGCTGGAGGACGAGCCCCGCCGGGCCTGGCAGCGGGTGCAGGGGGCGCTCGCGGTCAGGCGCCACAAGGGCGGCTGGGGGTGGGCGACCGAGCTGGTGCCGACCGCGGTACAGGCCGCGCTGGCCAGCGGCCTGCCCGAGCAGGCCGCACGGCTGACCGCCGAGGCCGCCGCCGGGATCGAGGGCCGGGACAGCCCCGGGGCCGAGGCCGAGATCCTCTGGTGCAGGGGGCTGCTGGCCGCCGGCTCCGACCCCGAGGCCGCCGCCGCCCTGCTTGAGCGGGCACGGGTGCGCTACGAGGCCATCGGCCGGGTGTACACCGCGGCCCTCGTCGCCGAACAGGGCGGACGCCTCCAGCTCACCCGCAATCCCGGCCAGGGCGCCCGCGGCCTCCAGCACGCCCTCGACGTCTTCACCCGGCTCGACGCCACCGCGGACGCGGCCCGCTGCCGCCAGGCCCTGCGCGCCGGCGGACAGCTGCGGCCCGAACCGCGCGGCCGCCGTACCTACGGCGCGGACCTCTCCCCCCGGGAGCGGCAGGTCGCCGCCCTGCTCGCCACCGGCGCCGGCAACCAGGAGATCGCCCGCACCCTCGGGCTCTCCCCGCGCACCGTCGAGCACCACGTCGCCAACACCCTCAAGAAACTCGGCGTGACCCGCGCGCGGGTCGGCGAGGCGATCCGCGCCGGCGGCGGCCCCGGCCTCTGAGTCCACCCCGAGGCCTACGTGGAGTGACCGGGCCCGCCGCGACGCAGAGTAGCGTGGAGGGGTCGGTTCCGCCGGTCGGTCAGGTCAAGAGGGTGAGACGTGCCAGGTGAGTGGGTCGGCGGGCCGGGGACGGGCCGCCGCGCGGGTTTCGCGTTCGTCGGACGCGGCGGCGAGTTGCGTGCGCTCACGGACACTCTGCGTGACGGGCCGGCCGTGGTCCTGGTCGAGGGCGAGGCCGGGGTGGGCAAGTCCCGGCTGCTGCGGGAGGCCGCCGCGCGGCTGGACGGCGAAGGACTGGTGGTCCTTCGGGGCTGGTGCCATCCGCTGCGCGAACCGCTGCCGTTCGGGCCGGTCGTCGACGCGCTGCGCGACGCGCACGCCCTGTTCGGCCCCGGGACGGACCTCAGCCCCGCGACCGCGGCGCTCCACCCCTACCTGCCGGAACTCACCGGGCGGCTGCCGGAGCGGACGGAGGAGCCCGGGGCGGGCCCGCAGCAGCAGCTGATGCGGGCGGTCCAGGACCTGCTGGGCTCGCTGGGCCCGGTCGTCCTGATGGTGGAGGACCTGCACTGGGCGGACGACGCGACCAGGGACCTGCTCCTGCTGCTCGCCCGGAACCCGCCGAAGGGCCTGCGCCTGGTGCTCACCTACCGTGCGCACGACCTCTCGGGCGCCCGCAACGTGCTCGGCGTGCCGTACCGGCGGCCGGTCGGGGTCGGCGGCACCGAGATCACCCTCACCCCGCTGACCGAGGAGCAGGTGCGCGAACTCGCCGCCTCGGCGATCGGCCCGGCCGCCGCCGCCCGGCTCGGCCGCAAGCTGTTCGAGCGCAGCGGCGGGCTCCCGCTGGCCGCCGAGGAGGACCTGCTGGTGCTCGCCGACCGGGTGCAGGACGGCGCCTTCACCGGCGTCTCCTCGCTGCTGGAGGAGGCGGGGGTGCCGCGCGCCCTGCAGGAGGCGGTGAACAGCCGGGTGGCGGTGCTCGACCCCGGTGCGGTCGCGGTGGTCGAGGCCGCCGCGGTGCTGGCGGTGCCCACCAGCGAGGAACAACTCGCGCTGCTGGCCGGGCTGGAGGACGAGCAGGCGGAGGAGGCGCTGACCGCGGCCCTGCTGGCCGACGTGCTGGTCGAACGCGGCCCCGGCCGCTACGGGTTCCGCCACGTGCTGGCCCGTCAGGCCGTGTACGAGCGGATACCCGGCCCACGCCGCCGCCGGCTGCACGTCCGCGCCATCGAGGCGCTGACCGGCCGGCAGACGCCCGCACTGGTCCAGATCGCCCACCACACCCGCCGGCTCGGGGACGTCACCGCCTGGCTGCCCACCGCCCGGGCCGCCGCCGACCACGCGGTCGCCGTGGGCGACGACGGCGTCGCCGCCGAACTCCTCCAGCAGCTCCTCGCCGAGGCCGCCCTGCCGTCCGGGGAGCGGGCCCGCACCGCCCTCGAACTCAGCCGGATCGCCATGTACCGCGCCGATTCCTCGACCAGCACGGCGATCCTGGGCCGGATCATCGCCGACCCGGCCCTGCCCACCGTGGTCCGCGGCGAGATCCGCTTCAACCTCAGCCGAGCCCTGGTGGACAGCAGCGCCGACCGGAGCCACAGCGTCGCGCAGATGCAGCAGGCGATCACCGAGCTGGCGGACCGGCCCGGACTGGCCGCCGTCGCCATGTCGGCGCTCAGCATGGTCTCCGGCCGCGGCTCGCGGATCAGCACCACCGCGGAGGACCAGGCCCTGATGGCCGAGGCCGTGCGCACCGTCGCCCGGAGCGAGGACCCGCTGGCCCGGGCGACCGTCCTGACCAACCGGATCACCCTGATGGGCATGACCGGTGACGCCCGGGCCGGCGAACTCCTGGCGGAACTGCCGCGCAGCAGCCCCGACCGCGCCGTCCAGCGCGAGTGCGCCCGGGCGCTCTACAACGCCGCCTACGGGGCGATGCTGCGCGGCAACGACCGGGCCCGCGCCCTGCACGACGAGGCCGAGGAGGCCGCCCGCCGCACCGGCTACCAGGTCATCGAACAGGGCTGTGCGGTGATCCGGCTCCGTCTCGACCTCGCCGAAGGGCAGTGGTCCGGCCTGGACGACCGGCTGGCGGCGGTCCTGCCGCAGACGGCCGAGGGCACCAAGTTCAGGATCGCCGCGCTGATGGTCCGGGCGGCCCTGGAGGTGGCCCGCGGGTACTGGGCCGCCGCCCGGCAGAACCTGGCGACGTTCACCACGACCGACGAGGAGAACGCCAGCTGGGACGTCGGCCAGGCGGGAGTCACCCTGCTGGGCCGGATCGACCTGCTGGAGGGCGACCCGGAGGCGGCCTGGGAGCGGCTGCGGCGGCCGCTGGCGGCCCGCCGGCACAAGGGCGTCTGGGTCAGGGCCCACGACCTGACGCCGACCGCCGTGCAGGCGGCCCTGGCCTGCGGCCTGTCGGCGGAGGCCGAGCGGCTGACCGACGAGGCGGCCACCGGGATCGAGGGCCGCGACGCCCCGGCGGCGGCCGCGGAGGTGCTCTGGTGCCGCGGCATGACCACCGCCGCCACCGACCCCTTGGCCGCCCTCGCCCACCTGACGCGGGCCCAGGCCCGGTACGAGGCGCTGGGCCGGTTGCACACCGCCGCCCGCGTCGCCGAGCAGGCCGGCTGCCTCCGGCTCGCCCACGACCCGGACGAGGCGGGCCACCACCTCCGGCAGGCCCTCGACGTGTTCACCCGGCTCGGCGCCACCGCCGACGCGGCACGCTGCCGGCAGGCGCTGCGCGAGACCGGGGTCCGGAGCCCCGATCCGGGCCGCCGCCACAGCTACGGGCCGGAGCTGTCCCCCCGGGAGCGGCAGGTCGCCGAGCTGCTGGCGACCGGCGCCGGCAACCAGGCGATCGCCCGCGTCCTGGGGCTCTCCACCCGCACCGCCGAGCACCACGTCGCCAACACCCTGAAGAAGCTGGGCCTGCGGCGCGACCAGGTCAGGGACGCGACGGGGGCGGGCGGCTGCACCTGAACCGGCCGGGGGCGGGCGCGCGGGGCGGGGCCCGGGCGGGCCCGGCGGACGGGCGCCCGGCATCCGCGTCTTGGCGGACCCCACGGCGGCGTGGCCCGCACGGCTCCGGGTAGGCGGTCCGCCAGGGTGGAACCACCGCCAACAGGGAGGAGCGGCGATGCCGCAGGACATGCCGGCCGAGGATCTCTACCGGTTCGAGGAACTGCTCTCCCCCGCCGAGAGCGAGGTGCTGGGGCGTCTGCGCGACTTCCTCAGCGCCGAGGTGGCACCGCACGCGGACGCCTGGTGGGGCCGGGCCGCCTTCCCGCACCACCTGATCCCCCGCTACGCCGAACTGGGCATCGCCGGCCTGCCCTACCCGGAGTGCGGCGGTGCGCCCGCCAGCAGCATGCTGAACGGCTTCATCGCCCTGGAGATGGCCCGGGTCGACGCCTCCATGGCCACGTTCTACGGGGTGCACTCCGGCCTGGCCATGGGCAGCATCGCCCGCTGCGGATCACCGGAGCAGCGCAGCCGGTGGCTGCCGGCGATGGGGCGGATGGAGCAGATCGGCGCCTTCGCCCTCACCGAACCGCAGGGCGGCTCCGACGTCGCGGCCGGGCTGCGCACCACGGCCCGCCGCGAGGGCGACACCTGGGTGCTCAACGGCGCCAAGCGGTGGATCGGCAACGCCACCTTCGCCGACCTGGTGGTGGTCTGGGCCCGCGACGAGGAGACGGACCGGGTGCTGGGCTTCGTCGTGGAGGGCGCCAACGAGGGCTTCGCGGCCACCCGGATCGAGAACAAGATCGCCCTGCGTACGGTCGAGAACGCCGACATCGTCCTGACGGACTGCCGGGTCCCGGAGCGCGACCGGCTGCAGCTGGCCGACGGCTTCCGGGACACCGCCGACGTGCTGCGCCGCACCCGCAGCGGGGTGGCCTGGGAGGCCATCGGCGTCATGCTCGGCGCCTACCGGATCGCCCTGGACTACACCCTGGAGCGCCAGCAGTTCGGTGGCCCGATCGCCCGGTTCCAGCTCGTCCAGGACCTCCTGGTGCGGATGCTCGGCAACGCCACCTCGTGCCTGGGCATGGTCACCCGGCTGGCCCAGCTGGAGGACGCCGGCACGTTCCGCGACGAGCACTCGGCGCTGGCCAAGGCCTACTGCACGACCCGGATGCGGGAGACCGTCGGCTGGGGCCGGGAGCTGCTGGCCGGCAACGGGATCGTGCTGGACTACAGCATCGGACGCTTCGTCGCCGACGCCGAGGCGCTCTACTCGTACGAGGGGACCAGGGAGATCAACACCCTGATCGTCGGCCGGGCGGTGACCGGGATCGGTGCCTTCGTCTGACGGTCGCCCCGGGGTCGGCGGCCGGCCGAGGGGCCGGCCGCCGGCCCGGGACCGGTGCGTCCCGGTGCGGTCCCGGTGCGAAGCGGAGTACCGGCCACCGCGGCAGCGCGGAACGGGCCCGCCCGCGGTACCGCTGACGGTCAGGCGCGGCGGGCGGCCCACACGGTGCGCTCGGTCCGCACGCTCAGGTCGTCGCGCCGCAGGATGCTGTGCGGGCCGTCGGTGTCGAGCAGCCGGTCCAGCGCGGCGAGGTCCTCCGGCGACAGCGCGGACTCGATGCCGCCGCGCATCCGGCGCAGGCCGCTGAGGGCGTAGCGGCCGACCGCCTCGGTGCGGGGTGAGTCGATGCCGACGGTGATGTCGACGGTGAGGGTGCGCTCGCCCTCCACGGTGAAGCCCGCCTTGCTCAGCAATGTCCCCCAGTCGGCACCCCGGTGGGGCAACCGCTCGGCATGGTGGCGGTCGAGCGCGGCATGGCAGCGCTCCTCCAGACCTGGGGCGTCCGCCGGGGCGTCCGCGGGCAGGAACCGGGGGAACCCGGCCAGCTCGACGACGGCGAACAGGCCGCCCGGTGCCAACAGGTCGTGGACCTGCCGAAGGGTGCGGTCCGGGTCGGCCATGTGGTGCATGGAGGCGGAGGCCCAGACCAGCTCGGGCCGGCCGAGGTCGGGCCAGGCCGGTGCGTCCAGGTCGGCCTCGACCAGGCGCACCCGGTCGGCCGCGCCGGCCGCGGCCGCCTTCTCCCGCAGGCGCTCCAGGTGGGCGGCCGAGGAGTCGACGGCCGTCAGCTCGGCTGCCGGGAAGTGCTCGGCCAGGGCGAGGGTGCCGGCTCCGGTCCCGCAGCCCAGGTCGACGATCCGGCGGGGGCCGGTCCCGACGGGCAGCCAGGCGATGACCGACGCGGTGTGCTCGGCGAGCACCTCCGCGTCCAGGTCGAGCAGTTCCGCCTGGTCGTGGGCGTCGTCCTCGGGGCCCTGGTGCCCGTGACCGTCGTGCTGGTGACTGCTGTGGGGGTGACCGTCGTGCTGGTGGGCCTGGTGCTGGTGGACGTCGTGCTGGTGACTGCTGTGCTGGTGACCGTCGTGCTGGTGGACGTCGTGCTGCGTGTGCGGCAAGGGGTGGCTCATGCGCCCACGCTAAGCGGGCCGTGCGCCTGAGGCCCGACGAGTCCCGGAATGCGCAAGAAGACGGCCGGCCGGGCGGCGGGACGCGCAAGGGGTCACGGCGCCGGCCGCTTCGCCTTCTCGGCGTCCTCGCCGCGCTGGTGCCCCCGGCGGGCGTCCCGGTCGAAGATGCCCAGGATCTCGCACGGGCCGCCCTCGGCACCGATGGCGTGCGGGAGCATCGTGGGGAACTCGGCCGCCTGGTTGGTCTCGATCCGCAGGCGCCGGTTGCCCAGGAGCAGGATCGCGGTGCCGGAGAGGACGACCATCCATTCGCGGCCGGGGTGGGCGCGCATCCGGGCGGGGTTGTCGGGCGGCGGGGCGGTCAGGCGCTGGCGGATGACGGTCATGCCGGGATCCGCCTTGAGGGGCCAGCGCATCTGACCGTGGGCCGCGTCGATCATCGGGTTGGAGACGACGTCGTCGGTGGCGGTCTCGACGAGCTGGTCGAGCGAGGTGTCCAGGGCGCGGGCGAGGGTGACGAGCTGGTCCAGCGCCAGGCGGCGTTGCCCGTTCTCGATGCGGCTCAGGGTGGACTGGCTGACCTTCGCACGGGTGGCCAGCTCCTCCAGGGACCAGCCCTGGGCCACCCGCAGGGCGCGGATCCTCTTGCGTACCAGGCTGTCCAGCTCGCCACTTTCTTGCGTCATGGGCAACATCGTATGCCCGTACGGCAAGGTGCGCTTAGCGTCGACCGTGTCCGGCCCCGCAACGGGGGCCGCGACGACACAGCGACGACGAGCCACCAGGGGACCACGACATGACGAGGACGAATGCCGCGCAGGCGGCCGAGGAACTGCCGGACGGGACCGTGGACGCCGTGGTGATCGGCGGCGGGGCCGCCGGGTTGAACGGCGCGCTGATGCTCGCCCGGTCCCGCCGCTCGGTGGTGGTGATCGACGGCGGCGGCCCGCGCAACGCGCCCGCCGCCGAGGTGCACGGGCTGCTCGCCCTGGACGGCACTCCCCCGGCGGAGCTGCTGGCACGGGGCCGCGCCGAGGTCCGCCGGTACGGCGGCACGGTACGGACCGGCGAGGTGGTCCGGGCCGCCGCCTCCGAACCCTCCGCCGAGGGCGATCCGCGCTTCACGGTCGCCCTGGCCGACGGCGGCACCCTGCACGCACGCCGCCTCCTGGTCGCCACCGGCCTGCGGGACGTCCTGCCGGATGTCCCCGGGCTCGCCGAGCACTGGGGCCGGAGCGTGGTGCACTGCCCGTACTGCCACGGCTGGGAGGTCCGCGACGAGCCCGTCGGGGTCCTCGCCGTGGGGCCGGCCTCGGTCCACCACGCACTGCTGTTCCGCCAGCTGACCGAGGACCTCGTCTACTTCACCCGGGGCACCGTTCTGGCCCCGGACACCCGGGCCCGCTTCGCCGCCCGTGCCATCCGGATCGTCGACACCCCGGTGGACCGGGTCGTGACCGCCGGGAACGGCTCGATCGCGGGCGTACGCCTGACGGACGGACAGCTCGTCCCGCGGCGCGTGGTCGCCGTCGCGACCTCCATGCGGGCGCGCGGCGAAGGGCTGGAGGCCCTGGGGCTGCCGATGCGGGACCTGCCCGACGGGATGGGGCGGCACTTCGTCACCGGCCCGGCCGGTGCCACCGAGGTGGCGGGCGTGCGGGTGGCCGGCAACGCCACCGACCCGGCCGCCCAGGTCGGCGCCTCGGCGGCGGCCGGCGCCCTGGCCGGTGCCCACCTGAACGCCGAACTGGTCGCCGCCGACACCGACGCGGCCCTCGCCGCCGCCCGGCGCGACACCGTCCGCGGCTGACCGTGCCGGGCCTGCCCGCCCCCGTCACCCCCGGCGCGCCGGCCCGCCCCGGCGCCGCCGTCCGCCTGCCCGCGGCGAGGAACCCATGCGTACCCGGCAGCCCGTCCGGGTGACACCCTCGCCCTGGCGGCCCTCCTGTTGCCGCTCGGGGCGATCGGCGACCGCTTGGGCCGCAAACCCGTGCTGCTCGCCGGCCCGACCGTCCGCGGTCTCGCCGGTGTCGGCGCGGCCCTCGCCCGCTCGGCCGAAGTCATGCCCCTGGCACGCCTGTCCAGCGGTGCGGGCGCAGCGACGATCATGCCGATCACCCTTGCCGTCATCACCCCGACCTTGCCCGAGGAGGAGCGGGACCGGGCGATCGGCGTGTGGACCGGGATCGCCGCCCCGGCCGGCTCCTGCTCCACCTGCTCGCCCGGCCCCGCTCCTCCCGGACCCCGGCGGACGCGCCGGAGCCGGCCGGGCGGGCACTGCGTGACCCCCCGGGTTCCCGCACGTCCGGCCGCTCACCGCCCGGACGGGCCCGCCGGGCGTCACGTCCGCGACGCCCGGGTGGCGCATCACCGTTCGTCGCCCGCCGGTCGGCCGTCCGGCGTGGTGAGGATCTCGGAGACCGGGCGTCGCGGCGTGGCCGGCCCGGGCAGCCCGTAGCCCAGGCGCAGCACCAGCTGGACGTGCCCCGGGCCTTCGGAGGCGTCGCGCAGGCGCCAACGGGTGTCGGGCCACTCGACGGCCTGATGCAGCACCGAGGCGCACAGCCCGTGATCGGTGGCCAGCAGCCAGACCCTCTGCATCGCCTGACCCGCCCTGAGCCAGTCCGCCGGCAGGTCGGTCCGGGTGCTGAGGGTGGCGACCTGCGGCAGGGCCTCGAACCGCTCGGTGTGGACGCCGGGCCCGGGCGGGCTGCCGGTGAAGCTGCGGACGGGCACCCGGGCGTCGTGGTCCAGCGGGCCGAGGACACCCAGCGGGATCCCGTCGGCTGCCGGGGCCTCGGCCCGCAGCCAGCTCCGGGTCTCGCGCAGGCGGGCCAGGTCGACGGCCGTGCGCCGCTCCGCCTCGGCCGTCAGCTCCAGGATCCGGCGCACACCGGCCCCGTCCGGCATCGCCAAGGAGGCGCCCTCCGCCTCTGCGGCCGCCTGCAGTTCGTCGACGACGACCCGGGGCACGGAGCGGTCGGCGAACGGCCGGCGGCTGGAGTGCCGCAGCGTGACCGCCGGGTAGAGGTCCCGGCCGAACGCCGGCGGGCTCCCCGCGGGCCCGGAGAGGTCGACCTCCGCGGCCAGGTCCGGGTCGTCCGGGTCCGGCAGCAGCCGGACCGTCGCCCGCCTGCCGATCCGTCCGGCGGCGACCCGGAGGTTGAGGAGCGCCGCTCCCACCGACACGTGCAGTGCCCGGCCGTCCGGGTCGGTCGTCGGCACGGCCCGGGTCAGGTCGAGTCGCACGGCCAGACCGCGGAGGTCCGGGGTCGGCCGGAACAACCACGGCTGACTGTTGTGCAGGGACGGAGCAGCGCCGGCGGCGGCGGCCAGCAGGTGGAAGTCGTCCGAGGTGAGTGCCGACAGGGTCATCGTGGGATCCTCCTTGCCCGGAGGCGCGCCGACCCGGCGAAGGCCGGCCGGCAGCTGCCTGGGACGGCACCCGAGGTGCCGCCGGAACCGCGTGGACCTGCGTCGACCCGGGTGTTCTCCCTCCAGGATGGGCCGCGGCGCGGGCGGGCGTCGAGGGTCCGCGGACCCTGCCGGGCAGGCCCTACGGCCCCCGCCGTCCGCGCCGCGACCCTGCGGGCGGCAGTTCCTCAGTCGATGCCCCGCCAGATGTGCGGCTCGATGTCGTCCTCGGCCTCGACGCCGGCGAGCAGCGGCACCGGTACCGACAGGGCGGGACCCTCCTCGCCGGGCCGCACGGGCGGGTGCCCGCCGGACGTGATGACACCAACTGCTTCCTCCGACATGCCGGGTTCTCCTTCGCTTCGGTGGGCCGTCGGCGGTCCTCCCGTCCGACGGGGACGGGTCCGCTCCGACGGGATCGTCGGCGGCCGCTCGCCGCGCGCGAGGACGGTCCGGCTCCTCGCACCGGGGCCGCGAGGTCAGTGTGCGAGCATCACTCCCCGGTCGCGAGCGGCCACGCCGCGCAGGCCTCCCCGGAGAACTCCGCCGACGGCGCGCAGCCGACGCCGACGCCCGGTGTCCACCCGCCGGGGACCTCGCGTACGCCTGCTCCGGACCCCGGCGGGCCGACGGTTCCGCGGGGGTGCGCACCGGCGACGGCCCCATCGCGGGGCCCGGGCGTGTCGGGGCGGGTTGCCGTACCCGCCCGCACGCAATCCTTACAGTGGGTAGCTGAACCGTTCCTTTAAGTGAGGAGTCCTGGCATGCCGTACTCGCCGATGCTGGTCAAGCCGATGCGCGAAGAACTGACCGAGGCCGGGTTCACCGAACTGCTCCACCCCGAGGCCGTGGACGCCGCCATGGAGAAGGCGAAGAAGGGCCTGACCCTCGTCGCGGTCAACTCCGTCACGGGCTGCGCCGCCGGAATGGCCCGGCCCGGGGTGCGGATCGCCCTGGAGGAGGCCGCCAAGCGGCCCGACCAGCTGCTGTCGGTCTTCGACGAGCAGGACGTCGAGGCGACCGCCCGGATGCGGTCCTACTTCGCCGACATCCCGCCGTCCCACCCCTCCTTCGCCCTCTTCAAGGACGGCGAGCTGGTCGCCTTCATCCCGCGCCACCGCATCGAGGGCCGCGACGCCCGCGCGGTCGCCGCCGACCTCACCGCCGCGTTCGAGGAGTTCGCCGACTGACCCTCGCACGCCCGACCGACCCGCGCCCGGGAACCCGGCCCCGGCCCACGCCGGCCGTCGCCCCCGTCGGCCCGCAACCGGGCGGACGGGGGCACGGCGTTCCCTGACCCGCCGGGCCGCGCTCCACGCCCGCCGAGCGACGGCGTTGCGACGCCCGCCCCCTGACCAGCCATAATGCCCCGGACATGCCTGACGGGAAGATCATCGGGACAGCGGCCGGACGCCGCCGTTGCCGCAGCGTACGCCCTGTCGCCGTCGCCGTCGCCGTCGGCGTCCTGCCCTGCCCTGGCCTGACCTTCCCGATCCCGAGTCCGGGGACGGGCAGGGCTGTTCGGCGGCGGTCAGTCCCGGCGGCCACCCCGGACGACCCGGCCGACGACGGCTGCGGCCTGCGCCGGATGCTCCGTCAGCCACCTGCCGAGGTGTTCCTGGACGGCCTGTCCGACGCAGGCGCGGACCGGGCCGTTGCCCAGCCTGTCGCGGGTGCAGCCCTCGAACCGGGGGTCGTCCAGCTTCACCGACACGACCGCCGTCAGGCCCTTCCCGATCCGCTCCTCGTCGAGGTCGGGGTCCGCCTCCGTCAGCAGCCGCCGCCCGCGCGCGTACGCGTTGACCGCGGCCACCAGCCCGTCCCGGAGGCCCGTCTCGTGCGAGCCTCCTCCCGGAGTGGGCCGGCTGTTGGCGAAGCCGCGGACCCGCTCCGCGCCGGAGCCGCGCCACCGCAGGGCCACCTCCAGCGTCCCCGCCATCCGCGGGTCCTCCCGCTCGAAGCCGATGACCTCCCCGTGGACGGCCGCCCCGGCCTGCTCGTCGAGGTGGGCGACGAAGTCCCGTGCTCCGCCGGGGAACCGCAGGCGTACCGACCGGGGCTCGTCCGATCGACGACGATCGGTCAGCGAGATGTCCAAGCCCCGGTTCAGGAAGGCCAGTTCCCGGAACCGGTCCGCCAACCCCTGGAAGGAACACTCCACCTCCCCGAAGATCTCGGCGTCGGGCCAGAAGGTGAGGGTGGTCCCGCTGCCGTCCGCCGGACCCGCCTCGGTGAGCGGGGTGACCGCGACACCGCGCGCATACTCCTGGACCCGGCGGACCCCTTCGCGCCGCACCTCCACCAACAGGCGGCGTGACAGGGCGTTGGCGACGAAGAGCCACATCCCGAAACCGGCGGTCACGTCATGGCGGACGTCGGGCCCGACCCAGGGCTCGATACGGGTCAGCAGGGCTTCGAGGTCGGGACCGCCACCACCACCGGCCCCGCCGACGCGCACTCCGGGCCCGTCGTCGGCGACGCACACGCCGCCGTCGGGTGTGAGCGTGATGCGGACGGATCCTGCGCGGCCGGCCAGAACCTCGCTCACCGCCCGGCCGGTGACCTCGAACACCATGTGGTGCAGACCGCGTTCACCGGTCGATCCGATGTACATCCCGGGCCGCTTCCGAACGACCTCCATCCCCTCCAGCACCTGGATCCGGCTGGCGTCGTAGCTGATCGGTTCCTCGCTCACAAGAATCCCCTCCGAAGGTGTGCGGCGGAACTCCAAAGCCTAGGCGATTTTCGGGAAAACACCAGGTCAGAGCCGTTGCGGCGAGGGCATGGGCGGGCTGGTGGGCGCCTGTCCGGAGGGGGTCGCCGTCGGGGTCACGGGCCGCGGCCGGAGGCCGTCCGAGGCCCCGCCGGGGCCCCGCAAGGCACTGTTCCGGGTGCCCCCGAGGCCTGCGATCCGAAAAGGATTCGCCGAATGCCGCACCGGCCCCCGATCTGGACGCCCGCGCGCTTCGACCGACCCGACAGCGCCCGGAATCAGCGCCCCCGGTCGCCCCTGGACCGCCCGGACCGGGCCCGGACCGCCGGAGCAACGCAAGGGACTCCGGTACGACTTGTTCCCCACCCGGGTGAACCGGCGCCCGGAGCGCTTCCCCCGACCGACCCGGGGCCGTTAGGAAGAACCGGCCCACGGGTGCCCGCCGCGCACCGCGCGCGCCGGACCGCCGGACCGCCGGCCGGACGTACCCAGGAAGGAACCGGAGCATGGACCTCGACCAGGTGGCCGACGAACTGTACGGGCTGAACCCGGCGGAGTTCACCGAAGCCCGCGACCAGGCCGCCGACCGCGCGCGCCGGGACGGCGACCGCCCGCTCGCCGAACGGATCCGCGCCCTGCGCCGGCCCACCACCGCGGCCTGGCTCGCCAACCTCCTCGTCCGCACCCACCCCACCGAGACCACGGCACTGCTGGACCTCGGCCGGGCCCTGCGCGCCGCCCAGGACCAGCTCGCCGGGGCCCAACTCCGCGAACTCCTCGGCCGGCGCCGGCAGGTCGTCCTCGCCCTCGTCGCGCAGGCCCTCGACGAGGCGCGGGAAGCCGGCCGGCCGGCGGGGGACGGACCGGCCCAGGAGTTGGCGGAGACCCTCCAGGCCACGCTCGCCGACGAGTCCGCCGCGGCCGAGTTCGCCGCCGGGCGCCTCAGCACCGCACTGAACCCCGGCGCCGAGCCCAGTCTGCCCGCCGGCGGCACAGGCAACGGCACCGGTGGCCGCCCGACCGGTGCGCCGGGCGCCGCAGCCGCTTCGTCACCCGGTGACGGCCGTACGCGCGACGACTCCACGCCCGACGCGCCCCGGCCGGGTGCCGACCACGACCGGCTCGAAGCCGAGGCGGCCGAACTGGCCGACCAGCTGAAGCGGGCCAGGAAGGACGCCAAGCAGGCCGAGAAGCGTGCTGCCGCCGCCCAGGGCGAGGCCGACCGGGCCCAGTACGCAGCGGAGGACAGCGACGAGGCCGTGCAGCGGGCCCGCGCGGCCCTGGAGCAGGCCCGGGCCGCGTACGGGACGACCTCCGCGGCCGCCCGCGCCCGACGCGAGGAGGCGGCCACGGCGGCGACCCGGGCCGGGGAGGCCGCGGCCCACGCCGAGCAGCTGAACCGGCGGTTGGAGGCGCTCCGGAAAAAGATCACGAACCGCGCCAGGCGATAGGAGGCCGCTCCAGCACGGGCCGGGGGACGCGCCAGCCGTGCTCGGGTCGTCCGCGTCGACGGGCAGGCGCTCATCGGGCCGATGGCACCGTCGACCCGGCGGCCGATCTCCCGCAGTTGCTTGTACTGAGCCTTCGCCAGGGCATCGATGAGCCTGGTCGCCCGATCGCCTGGGCGGCCACCGGACTCGCGATCACCATGATCGGCGCGGCCGCCGTGCACCTGCGCCGGGCGAGGCGTCGGCCGTCCCGCCGAGCCAGGCGTAGGCCGTCCCGCCGAGCCTGGTCCTGCTGGTCCTGGCCGCCGTCGTGGCCCGGGGCCGCTTCGGCCCGCAGGCCGGCTCAGGGCCTGGACCTCCTGGGGCAGTCGGCCCCGGAACGGCTGTGGTTCACCCGGGCAGCGGCCGGCCTGCGGGCTGGGCCGTTCGCGGGCACGGGCGGTCCGAACGGGTGAGACCACGGAGCGGTTCGTACGCGGAAAGGGGCGGGTGCTGAAGCATGAGTGCCGTCCCATTTGCCCGCTCCTGGAGGATCTCCATGCGTTCCACCCTCGCCAAGGCCGCCGCCGTCGCCGCGGTCTCCGGCCTCGCCCTGTTCGGCACCGCCACCGCCGCCGTGGCGCACCACCAGCCCCCGCGTACCGCCGTCCAGGCCGAGGAGGCCGCCGAGTGGCCGGCCGGCGCCCTTGCGGTAGGCGGCGACGCCTCCGCCGAGGACGGTTGGGCCCTCGCGGTGGGCGGCAACGCGGCCGCCACCGGTGGCATCGCCCTGGCGGTCGGCGGCGACGCGGGCTCGTTCGAGGACGGCGAGGGCTGACCCACCCGGCGCCCTTCCCGACGCGTCGGCCCCGGCCCCGGTACCCGAGCGGTGCCGGGGCCGACGCACGTCCCACGCCGCGCCGCGCACGCCCGGCACCGGCACCGGCACCGGCACCGGCACACCGACCCACGGCCCGCTCCCCCTACCGCCCGTGCCGCCCCTGCCGCCCGTCGCCGCCGAGCGGGTGAAACCGGCGCCCGGCCGGCACTCGGACGCGGACAGCTCCGGCCGGGGTTGGCATCGTGGCCCTGACCCGATCGCCCCGTCTCCCGGGAGGACCCGCATGCTCGGCACCGACTTCAGTACCGGCTCACCCAACTGGCTCGACCTCGGCAGCCCCGACACCGACGCGGCGGCCGCGTTCTACGCCGCCGTCCTCGGCTGGGAGTTCGTGTCGGCCGGGCCCGACGCGGGTGGGTACGGATTCTTCCAGGCCGGCGGCAGGACCGTCGCCGCGCTCGGGCCGCTCACCGAGGAGGGGGCGACCTCCGCCTGGATGGTGCACTTCAAGACCGAGGACGTGCAGGCCACCGTCACGGCCGTCACGGCCGGCGGCGGAACCGTCCGGATGGAGCCCATGGACGTCATGGGCGAGGGCTGGCTGGCGCAGGCCACCGACCCGCAGGGGGCCGAGTTCGCGCTCTGGCAGCCCGGGAAGACCGTCGGACTGGGGCTGACCTCCGCCCCCGGCACCCTGATCTGGGCGGAGCTGCACGTGCCGGATCCCGTCGCCGACATCGCCTTCTACCAGGGCCTCTTCGGCTGGCGCAGCCAGGAGATGCAGGTGCCAGGCATGACCTACCGGGTGCTCAGCGTCCGGGACGGCGACCTGCAGGAGGCCTCCTTCGGCGGGGTCGCGCCGCTGGGCGACGGTGCGGGCGGCGGGGCCGGGCGGCCCCGCTGGGTGCCCTACTTCCACGCGACGGAGGTGGACGCCACCGTCGCGAAGGCCGAGGGGAAGGGCGGGTCCGTGCTGATGCCGGCCGCGGACGTGCCGGACGTCGGCCGGATCTCCTGGCTCGCGGACCCCTTCGGTGCGGTGTTCGCGCTGCTGAAGCCGGACCCCCGGATGTGAGCCGGAGGCCGGGCCGCGCACGGGGTGCACGGAGGGTCGGAGCGGAGGCCGCAGCGAATCGGGGCGAAGGTACGACGGCCGATCGATCGGCCGTCCGGGTGAGGCGAGCGTCAACGCCCCGTCAGGACCGGGCCGTACGCAGTCAAGGGCGCGTCAGAGCGGCGTTCCGGCGGGGCCGGCCCGGCTAGCGTCGGCCTGGTTCCCGTACGGGTCGACGAGGACCCGGACCCGGCAGAACCACTCCCCCAGGAGCACCACCATGGTCCACACCGAAACCGCCGCTCCGGAGCCTGCCGGCCGTACCGGCTGGCACGTCCCGGTGCGCGTCACCGGGACCGCCCGCGTCCTGCGCTTCTTCCGGCTGCGTGACGGCGGCCGCTGCGCCGTCGGGTTCGGCTCCGCCGAGGCGCTCGCCGCACTGCTCGGTCCCGACCAGGCGTCGGTCGTCCTCAGCGAGTCCGCCTTGCGCGACCTGGCCGCCCCGATGGGCGTCCACACCCTGGTACTGGACCCGCAGCTGGTGGCGCCGCCCGTGCCCGCGCCGCCCGTCACCGCGCCGCCGTTCACCGCGCCGCCGGCCGCACCCTTCAGCGTCCCCGTCGCCCAGCTCCAGCACCAGCGGTGACGCCGGCGCCGCACCCGGTGGCCGGTGAGGAGGCGGCAGGTGAGGAGGCGGCCGGCCCGCCGCTCGTACCGGCCCGTGCGCTGCACCTGGTCGCCTCCGGACGGCCGGGCCCCACGGCTCCGGTCGAGGACCGGCCGCTGCGGGCCCTGGCCCGGATCAGGTCCGGCCCCGTCCCCCTGGACTTCGACCGGCTCACCGCCCGCATCCCGGCCGTGCAGAGCGGCCTCGCGCTGGCCGGCGACGCCGACCTGGAGCTGCAGCTCGCCTGCACCGGCCCGCAGGAGCTGCGTGGCATCACCGCGGAACTGCTGCGCGCCGGGGCCGCCCAGGTCCGGGTGGAGCTCGTCCTGCGCACCCTCACCCGCACCGCCGGCAGCCCTGCCGCCCACGGCACCGTCACCCACGGCACCGTCACCCACGTTCCCGCAGTCGTGAGGAGCAGCACGCCATGACCACCGCCCTTGCCGCACCCCTGACCCGGCAGCCGGCCGGCAGCCCCTGGCCCTCCTCCGCCCGGACGGGCCCGCAGGGCGAGCTGCTGATCGCCGGTGTCGGCCTGGCCGAGGCCGCCGACCGGTTCGGGACACCGCTGTACGTGCTGGACGAACAGGAGGTACGCGACCGTGCCCGGTCCTACCGCGCCGCCCTGCCGGGTGCCGAAGTCCTTTACGCGGCCAAGGCCTTCCTGTGCAGCGCGATGGCGGACTGGGTCGGCCAGGAGGGCCTCGGGCTGGACGTCTGCTCGGCCGGCGAGCTGCGGCTGGCGGTCGCCGCGGGCTTCCCGCCGCAGCGGATCGTGCTGCACGGCAACGCCAAGAGCCCGGAGGAGCTGCGCCTGGCGCTGCGCCTGCGGGTGGGCCGGATCGTCGTCGACGGTCTTGCCGAGATACCGCGGCTGGCGGCGCTGACCGTCGCCGACAGCCCGCAGCCGGTCCTGGTCAGGGTCCTGCCGGAGGTCGCGGCCGGACACCACGCAGGCGTCCGGACGGGTGTCGCCGGGCAGAAGTTCGGCTTCCCGATCGAGGGCGGCGACGCGGCCGAGGCCGTCCGCCGGGTGCTGGGGCAGCCCGGGCTGCACCTGGCGGGCCTGCACTGCCACCTCGGTTCGCAGATCACCGACGTCGAGCCGTACCTCACCGCCGTGGACCGGCTGGCCGGGCTGCTGGCCGCGATCCGTGACCGCCACGGCGTCGAACTGCCCGAACTCGACCTGGGCGGCGGACACGGCGTGCGTTACCGGCCGGGCGACCCGGAGCTCGACCTGGCCGACTTCGCCCGCCGGGTGCCGGCGCGCCTCGCCGCGGCCTGCGGCCGGCACGGGCTGGCCGTGCCGCGGCTGCTGGTGGAGCCGGGCCGGGCGATCGCCGCCCCGGCCGGGGTCGCGGTCTACCGGGTGCTGACCGTCAAGCACGGCTCGGACGGGCGGGTCTTCGCCGCCGTCGACGGCGGGATGAGCGACAACCCGCGCCCGGCCCTGTACGACGCCGAGTACGCCGTCCGGCTGGTCGGCCGCGCCTCGGCGGCCGCTCTTCGCGAGGTGGAGGTGGTCGGCCGGCACTGCGAGGCCGGCGACGTGCTGGTGCGCGGTGCCCGCCTCCCCGGAGATCTGCGCCCGGGCGACCTGCTCGCCGTACCGGCCGCCGGCGCGTACCAGCTGTCCATGGCCTCCGGATACAACCTGGTGGGCCGCCCGGCCGTGGCCGCCGTCGACCGGGGCCGGGCCCGCCTGCTGATCCGGCGCGAGAGCGTGGAGGACTTCCGGGCGCGCGAGGTCGGACGGTGACCGGAACCGGCGGGGCCGGCGGCCGAGGGGCCTTCGTGGACCGGACCACCGCGCCCGGGGCCCAGGTCGCGAGCTGACAGGCCGACCGCCGGGGACGGTCGCGGAGGGACGAGCGCGCCGTCCTGCCGCAGGCCGACCCGCGCCCAGACCCCGATCGGGCCGTCGCCCGGCTCCCCGTCCGGGACCTCCGGCACGATCCCGAACACGTTCTTGTCGGCGCCGAAGTCGTTGCCGGTCCACCGGAACCCGTCGACGATCCCGTCCAGATCCGCGAAGAAGGGGTCGCTGCACAGGCCGGCGGAGAAGCGGGTGCCGCCGCTCTCCAGGACGTTCGGCTCCGCCCCGAAGGCCACCGCGCCGTCGGTGATGACCGCCTGCCCGGGCCGGGCGTGGTCGCGCGCCTCGGCCCCGGTGGCCCGGCGGACGGTGACCGTCTGCCGACCGTCCGCGGGCGCCGAGAAGACGAAGCTGAGCGTGCGAGCCCCCCGGTGCCGTGCGCAGCGGAACCGGGGAACCACACCGCACCTGCCGGCACCCGGCGACCGACGCCTGCCCGGGCCGGGCCGGCCGGGCGCGCGGCCGGTCACCTGACCGGCGGACGGGGCGACCGGGGCGGACGGAGCCGGCCGGGTGACCCGCGCCGAGCCGCTCAGCTCCCCGTGCCGCGGTTCCGGCGGCGCCACCACCAGGTGCCGCCGGCCGCCAGCACCGCGGCGGCCGCGACGGCGATGACGACGGGCACCACCGGGGACGAGGAGTCCCCGCTGCTGCCGGTGGCCGTCGCGGCGGCGGTGGTGGCCGCGGCGCTCGGCGTGACGGCCGGGCCGGGCGCGCCGGCGGAGGCGACGGGGCTGGGGCTGGAACTCGGGCTCGGAGCGGCGGCGGTCGGGCTCGGCACGGCCGGGGCGACCGGGGTGGCGCCGGGGGCGGCGGGCGACAACGCGAGCACGGGTGCGGGGTGCTCGGGGTCGGCGCCGGCCTTCGGGAGTTCGATCCAGCGCTCGATGTGGCCGTCGCTGTACGTCTCCAGGGTCTTGAAGACGAGCTCCTTCGCGTCGGGCAGCTGCCGGACGGTGATCTTGTACGCCGCGTCCTTGCCCGGGGCCAGGGCGGCGCCGCCCACGGTGTAGCCGTCCGGGGTGGCCGCGAAGGTCCACCCGGCCGGGGCCTCGGCGAGGGTGACGTCCGCCGGGGCGATGCCCTCGGGGAGGACGACCTGGAACTTCGCCAGGCCCGCGGTGGTCGACTCGGCCTCGGCGCTGAAGGCCACCGTGGCGTTGGTGGCGAGGGCCTGCGCCGTCTCGGACTCGACCTCGACGTGCGCGAACGCCGCGGTGCCGGCGAGCGCCACGGCAGCGGCGGTGAACGCCAGGACGGTGGCGGCGCGGGCGGCGCGCCGGATCTGCCGGTTGGGCACTTCGGGCTCCCTGCTTCTCCGCCGGCCGGGGCCGGCCGGGGCCGGTGGGCGACGGGCTGACGACGGGCTGACGACGGCGCCCATCATGCACGACCGGGCGCGGCGCCGGGCCCGAACCCAGCCGAAGGAAAGAAATCCGCCGCCCCCGGGAACTCCTTCCCTGACCGGAACGACTACCTGGACCGGGCCGGCACCGGCGGGCCCGGTGCACTCGGATTTCCCAGGAGAGTTCCATGCGTTCTCGCGTGTTGTGCGGCGTCGCTGCCGCAGTCGCCCTGCTCGTCACGGGCTGCGGCAGCGACGGCGGCTCCGGCTCCGGCTCCGGCTCCGGCAACGCGAGCCCGGCTGCCGGGGCCGCCGCGGCGGGCCCGGCCGCGGCCGGCGGGTTCCCGGTCGAGGTCACGGACTGCGCGGGCGCCGGGACGACCTTCACGTCCGCCCCGAGGAGGATCGTCACCAGCAACGCCGCCGGCCTGGAGATGCTGCTGCAACTCGGCGCCGGGGACAGGGTGATCGGCACCGGATTCCCGCCCGGCAAGGGCTCGCTGCCCGCCGCGCTCGCCGAGCAGGGCGCCAAGGTGCCGGTGCTCGGCGACATGGTGATCCCCAAGGAGAAGCTGCTGGGCTCGGGCGCCGACCTGTACGTGGAGACCTTCGCCGACATGAGCGGCATGGGCGGCGCCATGGGCTCCGCCCCGACCGCGCAGGAGTACGCGGCGGCGGGGATCAAGCGGGTCTTCCTGGCCTCCACCGCCTGCGCGGCGACCACCCAGGGGCCGCAGCGGGACCTGGCCGGGGTGGAGGACGACGTCAAGCGGCTGGGCCGGGTCACGGGGACGTCCGCGAAGGCCGAGGAACTGGTGGCCGGCATGGAGCAGAGGATCGGCTCGGTGACGGCGGCCCTGGCCGGCGTGGCCGCCGACCGGCGGCCCACGTACTTCTTCTTCGACTTCGACGCCGGGACGAAGCAGCCGGTCGCGGTCTGCGGCAAGCAGGTCGCCAACGCGGTGATCACCCTGGCCGGCGCACGCAACGTGTTCGCCGACTGCGACGCCGACTTCAGGCCCGTGGCCTGGGAGGAGGTGGTCGGCCGGAACCCCGACTGGATCCAGCTCGGGGTGCGCGACAAGGGCAGCGAGGCGGAGAACGCCAGGGCCTTCGACGAGGCCGAGAGGTTCCTGCGCGAGTTCCCCGCCACCAAGGGGCTGAAGGCCGTCCAGGAGGGGCACTTCCTGCGGATCGGGTCCGAGGTGACGACCATCGCCGGGGTCCGCAACGCCGAGACCGTCCAGCGGATCGCCGCCACCGTCCACCCCGACCTGGTCAAGGGCGGGCAGTAGATGACGGCCCTGTCCGCCGCCACCACCGCCGCCGGGCGGCCGGTACGCGCCGCCCGGGCCGGCCTCGTCGCGACCGCCCTGGCCGCGGCCCTGGTCGCCGCCCTCACCCTGGCGGTCTCGCTGGGCGCCGTGGACATCCCCGTCGGCGAGGTCTGGACGGTGGTCGGCCGGCGGATCGCCGGAGCCACCCCCGAGCCGGGCACCCGGGACCTGATCGTCTGGCAACTTCGAGCCCCCCGGGCCCTGTTGGCGGCCGTCGTCGGCGCCGGACTCGGCCTGGTCGGCACCGCCGTGCAGGCGATGGTCCGCAACCCGCTGGCCGACCCGTACCTGCTCGGGATCTCCTCCGGGGCCTCGCTCGGCGCCGTCGCGGTCATCGTCCTCGGCGCGGGTGTCGGCTCGGGGCTCGGTTTCGGGGTGTCGGCCGCCGCGTTCGCCGGCGCGCTCGCCTCCTTCGCCCTGGTCTGGGCGCTCGCCCGGCGCGGCGGCGGCTTCTCGCCGCTGCGCCTGGTGCTGGCCGGGGTCGGCATCGGCCAGTTCCTGTCCGGGTTCACCAGCTTCCTGGTGCTGCGGGCCGGCGACGAACAGCAGACCCGCGGCGTGCTGTTCTGGCTGATGGGCAGCCTCGGCGGCGCCACCTGGAGCCAACTGGCCGTCCCGGCCGCGGCCGTCTGCCTGGCGCTGCTCGCGCTGCAGGCCCGGGCACGTTCCCTGAACGCCCTGCTGACGGGCGACGAGACGGCGGCCGGCCTCGGCGTGGACGTCACCCGGCTGCGCCGCGAACTCTTCGCCGTCACCAGCCTGCTGACCGGCGTCCTGGTCGCGGTCTCCGGGGCGATCGGCTTCGTCGGACTGCTCGTCCCGCACGTCTGCCGGCTGCTGGTCGGCGGCGACCACCGACGGCTGCTGCCGGTCTCCGCCCTGGCCGGGGCCGTCCTGCTGGTCGTCGTCGACACCCTCGCGCGCACCGCCCTGGACACCCAGGAGGTCCCGATCGGGGTGGTCACCGCGCTGATCGGCGCACCCGTCCTGCTCTTCCTGCTGGACCGACGCCTGGAGCGCGGATGAAGATCTCGATCGACGACGTCACCGTCACCCTGGCCGGCCGCGACCTCGTCTCCGGCGTCACCCTGGTCGCCGCCGAGGGCGAGACCGCCGGTCTGGTCGGGCCGAACGGGAGCGGCAAGTCCACCCTGCTGCGCACGGTGTACCGGCATCTGAAGCCGCACACCGGGCGGGTGCTGCTGGCCGGGCGCGACATCCGCTCGATGAGCACGGTCGAGACGGCCCGGCGGATCGCCGCGCTGCCGCAGGAGCGGGGCGGCGACTTCGAGTTCACCGTGCGTGAGGTGGTGGCGATGGGCCGGTCCCCCTACAAGCGCGCGTTCGCCGGGGACGACGCCGCCGACCACGAGGCGGTGGCCGACGCCCTCGACCAGGTGGGCCTGGCCGGGTACGAGGGCCGCGGCTTCGCGGCGCTGTCCGGCGGTGAGCGCCAACGCGTCCTGCTGGCCCGGGCGTTCGCCCAGCGACCGGAGGTTCTGGTGCTCGACGAGCCCACCAACCACCTCGACGTCCAGCACCAGGTGGAGCTGCTCGCCCTGCTGCGGGCCCGGCGCCGGACCACCCTGATCTCGCTGCACGACCTCAACGCGGCGGCCTCGCTCTGCGACCGGCTGCACGTCCTGCACGAGGGAGCGGTCGTGGCCTCCGGGACGCCGCGCGAGGTGCTCACCCCCGAACTGCTGGCCGAGGTGTTCGGGGTCCGGGCGGTGGTGGTCGAGCACCCGCTCACCGGTGACCCGCTGATCGCCTTCGACCACCGGGAACCGGCCGCCGCGCGGCGGGCCCCCGTGGCCGGACGGACGTGAGGCCCGGGTCCGCCCACCGCCGCCCCCGCGATGCGTAGGTCCCGGCAGCCGCCCCCTCGGTGCGGGTACCGGGACCTACGACCGTCTACACCGCTTCGAAGTGGCTGGGCCGTCCGTCGCGGAGCACCAGGCGGCCGACCCGTTCGGACTCCGAGCGGCGCAACAACTCCCAACTGCCGTCCGGGCGGTGCAGGACGGTGGAGTGCCAGGGGGTGGTCCAGGCGTCCGCCGCGTCGAGCAGGCGGATGCCGAACTTGGCGGCGCCGCGGCGCTGGGGGTGGATGGACAGGCGCACCGAACGCGGGTGGTGTTCGGCGATCAGGTCGCCCCAGGCGCGGCTGCGCTGGATGACGCCGTAGGCGCGCTGCCGGCACTCCCGCTGGAGGGCGGATCTGGTGCCCGTGAAGTCGGCGGTGTCCTCGGTGAGGAAGCGGGTGATGCCGCGGTACAGGGCCAGGGTGCTCTCGTCCGACCGCACCTCGGCCCGCAGTTGCTCGACGGTGGGCGCGTACGCCGCGTGGACCCGGGCGCGCTTCTCCGCGTGCGGGAGGTCGCCGAGGACGTCGCGCAGGTCGAACACCGAGAGGTGGCGCAGGCTCTCGCGGCTGATCATGGCGGCGAGTTCGTCGGCGTAGGCGTCGATGTGGTGGTCGGGGACGCGGATCAGGTCGCCGAAGATGTGCCCGTCCGAGCAGATGGCGATCCGGGCACCCGGCCGGTACACCTCGCCCACCGCGGCGCAGAGGTCGTCGAGGAAGGTGAGCGAGAGGCGTTCACCCTCGTCGGGCCGGTGGCCGAGGACCTTCGCGGGGCTGGGCGACTTGCACGGGAAGCCGGGCAGGGTGAACAGAACCGGATCGCCGGCCGTCACGAACTCGGCCAGTTGGGCGAGTTGTTCGGGGAAGTCGGCGGCTGTCGCCGGGGTGCCCGGGTCGGCGGCGCGGCGGTGCGGCAGGAGCAGCTCCAGGACGCCGGCGCAGGTCTGTTCGACGGACGGCGCGGGCGGCATGACGGTGCCGACGGGCGGCATGTGTTCCTCCACGAGGGCATGGCTGTTCGGCGCCCCGGCAGTGGTCGGTGCCGGGGCGCCCTGGACGGACTGCGGTCAGGGGGTCACTGGTTCAGGAGTCAGAGCTTCAGGGGTCACTGGCTGAGAAGGTCAGGGCTTCCGGGGGTCATGGCTTCAGGGGTGCCGGGTGTCAGCTGCGGCGGTCGTAGGCGACGGGCAGGCTGTTCACCCCGCGGGCCAGCACGGCCGGGATCCAGGCCAGCTGGTTCAGGTCGCCGGCCGGGCGCAGGCCGGGCAGCCGGCCGAGCAGGGTGCCGACGGCGACCTGGAGTTCGGCGCGGGCGAGGGCGGCGCCGGGGCAGAAGTGGATGCCGTGGCCGAAGGCGAGATGGGCGTTGGGCGTGCGGTCGAAGTCGAGGGTGTCGGCGTCGGGGAACTGCTCCGGGTCGCGGTTGGCGGCGCAGAGGGAGACGATCACGGAGTCGCCGGCCGGTACCCGGGTGCCGTGCAGGTCGCCGTCCTCGGCGAGGAATCGCCAGGTGGTGAGCTCGAACGCACTGTCGTGGCGCAGGAGTTCCTCGATCGCGCGGGGCATCAGCCCGGGGTTGTCACGCAGCCGGGCGAGCTGCTCGGGGTGGCGCAGCAGGGTGATCAGCATGGTGCTGATCTGGTTGGTGACGGGCTCCTGGCCGGCGACCAGCAGCTGGAAGATCATCGAATCCAGCTCCTCCTGGCCGAGCGCGCCCCGCTCCCGGGCGGCGACCAGCCGGCTGAGCAGGTCGTCGCCCGGGTGCTCGGTCCGGTGGGCGACGATGTCGGCGATGTAGCCCTGCAGCGCACGCAGCCGGCCCTCGTAGGCGGGCCGGCCGGGGTCGTTGGGACCGACGGGCTGGACGACCTTGCCCCAGTCCCGGTCGAAGCGGCGGGCCAGTTCGGGTGGCAGCCCGATGACCTCGGCGAGCACCTGGAAGGGGTAGTGCGCGGCGAAGCCCTGGACGAGGTCGGCGCCGCCCTCCTCGGGCAACGCGTCCACCAGGGCGTCGGCGAGTTGCTGGAAGCGCGGGCGCAGCGCCTCCATCCGGCGGGGGGCGAAGGCGTCCAGGACGAGGCGGCGCATGTCGGTGTGCTTGGGCGGGTCCTGGTGCAGCAGGTGCACCTGGAGCTGGGAGTGCTGGGGCTCGGGCATGATCGAGGCGAGGGCGCGCCAGTTGTCGTTGCCCAGCGCGTGGTTCTTGCCCAGGCGCGGGTCGTTCAGGGTGCTGTGGGCGGCCTGGTAGCCGGTGACCAGCCAGGCGGCGATGCCGGACGGGAAGCGGACCCGGTGGACGGGGCCGGCTTCGCGCAGCTCACGGTAGAGGTCGTAGGGGTCGCTCTTGTAGGCGCTCCCGTACAGGGGTGTCGGCTCGGCGGCGGTGGCGCCGGTGACGGGGCAGCGTGCGCCGGCGACGGTCGCCGGGGCGTGCTCGGGGGAGGTCATCGGATCGCTCCTTCGGGTGCGGCACGGGTGTCAGAGGGAGAGGGTGGGGCGGTGGTGGTCCAGCCACAGGGCGAGGTCGACGACCCGCTCCAGGCGCAGCCGGTGTCCCCACCCGAGCTGGTCGGCGGGGGTGTCGAGGGTGGCCTTGAGGACGGCCCCGTCGGCGAGGTCGCGGACCTGCGGCACGTCGAGGGCCTCGCGGGCGAGGTGCTGGAGGCCGCGGTTGTAGTCCGCGTGATGGGTGCTGGGGTAGTGGTTCTTGGGCCGCCACAGCACCGACGTCGGGGCGATGCCCTGGCCGGTGGCGCGCAGCAGGCTCTTCTCCCGGCCGTCGTAACTCTTCAACTCCCAGGGGATGGTGAAGGCGTACTCGACCAGGCGGTGGTCGCAGTAGGGCACCCGGACCTCCAGCCCCCGGGCCATCGAGAGGCGGTCCTTGCGGTGCAGGAGCTGCCGCAGCCAGCGGGTCAGCGACAGGTGCTGCATCTCCCGCTGGCGGTGCTCGACCGGGCTCTCGCCGTCCAGGTGCGGCACGGCGGCGAGCGCGTCGCGGTAGGTGTCCGCACGGAACTCCCCCATCCGCAGGGCGGCGGCGAGGTCGGGGTCCAGCGGCATGGCGGCCTCGTCCCCGGTGACCAGCAGCCAGGGGAAGGTCGGCGCGGCGAGCGCCGCGGGGGTGTGGAACCAGGGGTAGCCGCCGAAGACCTCGTCCGCGGCCTCGCCGGAGAGGGCGACGGTCGAGTGCTTGCGGATCTCGCCGAACAGCAGGTAGAGGGAGGTGTCCATGTCGCCGACGCCGATCGGCGAGTCCCGGGCGGCGACGACGGCCCGGCGGTGGTCGAGGTCGAGCAGGGCCCGCGGGTCGAGGACGACGGTGGAGTGGTCGGTGCCGATGTACTCGCCGGCCTCGGCGGCGAACGGGGTGTCGTGGCCGGTGCGCAGCACGTCACCGGTGAACTGCTCGGCCTGGTCGCTGTAGTCGACGGCGTAGGAGCGCAGGCGGGCCCCGGGGCCTTCGGTCCGGCGCAGCTCGTCGGCGGTCAGGGCGGTGAGGACGGTGGAGTCCAGGCCGCCGGAGAGCAGGCTGCAGAGCGGGACGTCGGCCTCCAGCTGCGCGCGGGCGGCGTGGTCGACCAGGGCGCGGACCCGTTCGACGGTGGCGTCCCGGTCGTCGGTGTGCGGGCGGGCCTCCAACTGCCAGTAGCGGCGCTCGGCCTTGCCGGAGCGGTCGAAGACGAGCAGGCCGCCGGGCTGGACCTCGCGGACCCCGGCCCACACCGTCGGGCCGGTGTTGAAGAGCAGGCTGTAGGCCTCGCGCAGGCCGTCGGCGTCGACCCGGGGGCTGATCCCGGGGTGGGCGAACAGGGCCTTGGGTTCGGAGCCGAAGGCGAGCCCGCCGTCCGTCTCGGCCCAGAACAGCGGCTTGACGCCGAGGCGGTCTCGGGCGAGCAGCAGGCGCTCCGCCCGTTCGTCCCAGATCGCGAGGGCGAACATGCCCTCCAGGTGGTCGACCAGGCCGTCGCCCCACTCCAGGTAGCCGCGCAGCACCACCTCGGTGTCGCTGCGGGTGGTGAACCGGTGTCCCCGGCCGCGGAGTTCGGCGCGCAGCCGGTGGTGGTTGTAGATCTCCCCGCTGTAGCTGAGCACCACCTGCGGGTGGTCGGGGCGGTCGGTCATGGGCTGGGCGCCGCCGTCGAGGTCGATCACCGACAGGCGGCGGTGGCCCAGGGCAGCATGGGCGCCGAGCCAGACGCCGCCGGCGTCGGGGCCGCGCCGGGCCATGGTGGCGGTCATCGCCTCGATGACCGGGGCGGTGTCGCGGACGTCCTGGTGGAAGGAGACCCAGCCGGTGATTCCGCACATGCGTGTGCTCTCCCTTGGTGTGGTGACGAAAGGTCGGACGGTGGGCGTGGCGCACGCCGGGGCGTACCGGACACCGGGGCATCACGGATGCCGGGGCGCGTCCGAGGGCGGGACGTGTCAGGGGCAGGTCAGGGGCAGGTCAGGGGCGGGGCAGGTCAGGAGCGGGGCGCGTCAGGGGGCCGGGCCTGTCAGGGGGCCGGGTGATCGGCGGCCGGCCTGCCCGGGCGGGCGATCAGGACGGCGGCGAGGCAGCCGGCGCCCGCGGCGAGGGCGAGTCCGGCACGGATGCCGCCCGTCCCGCCGCCGCCGAGCCCCCAGGCGGCGGTGCCGAGGGCCGGCCCGAGCGTGAAGCCGAGGCTGCGGACGAGCTGGACTGCCGACCCGGCGGTGGCCGTCGCCCCCGGCGGCGCGCCGGTCATCACCAGGGCCTGGACCGGGCCGCCGTACAGGCCCATCCCGGCGCCGGCGAGCGCGAGGCGCCAACCGACCGCCGGCGGTGACCAGTCGGTGCCGAGCGGGACGAGCAGGCAGAGGCCGAGCGCGGTGACTCCCGCACCGGCCGCCGCGACCGTGCGGGCGCCGAAGCGGTCGGCGAGCCGGCCGCCCAGCGGCCCGGCCAGGCCCATCGCGAGGGGGAAGCAGAGCACGGTCAGCCCGGTGGCGGTGGCGCTCCGCGCCTCGTCGCGCTGCAGGTGCAGGGCGACCAGGTAGTACATGGCGGCGAAGCCCGCGGCGAGGCCGAGCACGGCGGCGTGCAGGCCGTGGGTGCCGCCCTCGCGCAGCACCGCCAGGACGGGCCGGCCGCCCGGTCCGCGCAGCCACCGCAGGATGAGCGGCGCGGCGGGCAGGGCCAGCAGCAGCCAGGCCGGCGAGCCCGGCGAGAGGCTGAGCGCCAGCAGGAGCAGCGCGACGGCTCCGCCGACGAGACCCACGTCGGCGAGGGTGGCGGGATCGGGCCGGCGCAGCCGCCCGGCGGGCGGTGCGGTCCGGCGGGCGAGGATCCAGGCGGCGAGGCAGACGGGCAGCTTCACCAGGAAGATCGCCCGCCAGCCGAGGTGATCGAGCAGCAGACCACCGAGCGCCGGTCCGGTCACCGCTCCGAGCGGGCCGAGGGTCGCGGGCACGCTCATCGCCCGGCCGCGCAGCCCGGGCCGGACGGAGCGCATCGCCAGCACCGGCATCAGGACGAACAGGACGGCTCCGAAGGCGCCCTGGACGAGCCTGGCCGCGATCAGCCAGGAGACCCAGGGCGCCGTGGCGGCCGCCGCGCCGGCCAGCGCGAAGCCCCCGATCGCGGTCAGCAGCGCGGAGCGGGTGCCGACCTGGTCGAGCCAGCGGCCGGCCGGCAGCAGCAGGGCGACGAGCGGGAGCTGGTAGCCGAGCACCGCCCACTGCGCGGTCCCGGCGGACGTCCCGAGGTCGCGGGCGATGTCGACGAGGGCGATGTTGACGATGTTCATGTCGAGCATCGCCACGAAGGAGAGCATCCCCGCGACCGCCACCAGGCTCCAGCGGTCCGCCACCGCCGCCGGGGCGGGGTCCACCGTACGGGTCACCGGTTCTCCCCCGGTCCGCGCTGCGGGGACGTCAGCCCTTGCGGCCGCATGAGTTCCTCGTCCTTCTGTCGTGTCGGACCCCACCGGGTGACGGAGTCCGACACAGCAGTCGGCCGCGGGCCCTCAGAAGTTCCCGAACATCCGGATGATTCTCGGGCCGGGTCCGGACGTCGGGTCAGGGACCGGGTCCGGACGTCGGGTCAGGGACCGGGCCGGGTCCGGCCGGTCGGCCGGGTGGCGGGCCGCCAGGCCCGCAGCCGCAGGCTGTTGGCCACCACCAGAACGGAACTCGCCGACATCGCCAGCGCCGCCACCATCGGGTTGAGCAACCCGGCGGCGGCGAGCGGGAGCAGGGCGGCGTTGTAGCCGAACGCCCAGACCAGGTTGGCCCGGATGGTGGCCAGGGTGCGCCGGGCCAGCCGCACCGCGACGACCAGCGACTCGATGTCACCGCTCACCAGGGTGAGGCCGGCGGCACCGATCGCGGTGTCGGTGCCGCCGCCCATCGCGATCCCCAGATCGGCTGCGGCGAGCGCGACCGCGTCGTTCACCCCGTCGCCGACCATCGCCACGCTGCGCCCGGCGGCCTGCAGTTCGACGACGATCGCGGCCTTCCGTTCGGGTGAGGCCGCCGCGTGCACCTCGCTGATGCCCAGCTGTTCGGCGACCGCCCGGGCGGCGCCGGGCCGGTCACCGGTGGCCAGCAGCAGCTCCAGGCCCATCGCCCGCAGCCGGTGGACGGCCCGGTAGGCACCCGGGCGCAGGGTGTCGCCCAGCGCGAGGAGCGCGGCCGGGCCGCCGTCCAGCTCCGCCACCACCGCCGTCCACCCGGCCGCCTCGGCGGCGGCCAGCGCGACCCGCAGCTCCGCCGGCAGGGATGCCGTGTCGGGCCGCACCACCGCCACCCGCCGCCCCTCCACGGTGCCCCGGACGCCCGACCCGGGCACCGCCCGGAAGTCCGTGACCGCGGGCAGTACCGGCCCCGCGGCGGCGGCCAGTGCCCGGCCGACCGGATGCTCGGAGCGCTGCTCGACGGCACCGGCCAGCCGCAGCACCTCGGCGAGCTCGAAGCCCGGGGCGGCCGTGCCGGCGGTCAGTTTCATCCGGCCCGCCGTGAGGGTGCCGGTCTTGTCCAACACCACGGTGTCCACCCGGCGCAGACTCTCCAGCGCCTCCGGCCCCCGGACCAGGACGCCGAGTTCGGCGCCGCGCCCGGTCGCGGCGAGCAGCGCGGTGGGGGTGGCCAGCCCGAGCGCGCACGGACAGGCGACGACCAGGACGGCGACGGCGGCGGTCAGCGCCTCCTGCGCCCCGGCGCCCCGGCCCAGCCAGAAGCCGAGCACGCACGCGGCGATCCCGAGCACGACGGGGACGAACACTCCGGCCACCGTGTCCGCGAGGCGCTGCGCGCGGGCCTTGCCCGCCTGGGCGGCCACCACCAGTGCCGTGACGCGGGCGAGCTGGGTGTCGGCGCCGACCGCCGTGGCCCGTACCAGCAGCGTGCCGCCGACGTTCAGGGTGGCCCCGGTCACCCGGTCGCCGGGGCCGGTCTCCACCGGGGTGCTCTCCCCCGTCAGCAGGCTGGTGTCCAGGGCCGAGACGCCGTCGAGGACGACCCCGTCGGTGGCGATCCTCTCGCCCGGGCGGACCACGAACTCCCGCCCGGGCAACAGGTGTCCGACCGGGATCATCCGCTCCACGCCGTCCTCGCGGACGCACACCTCCTTCGCCCCCAGCTCGGCCAGGGCCCGCAGCGCCGACCCGGTGCGCCGGCGGACCCGGCCCTCCAGGTGGCGGCCGCAGAGCACGAACAGCGGCACGCCGACCGCCGCCTCCAGGTACACGTGCGCACCGCCGCCCGCCCCGGCGGTCAGCGAGAACGGCATCCGCATCCCGAGCTGCCCGGCCCCGCCGAACAGCAGCGCGTACGCGGACCAGCCGAACGAGGCGAGGACGCCGAGGCTCACCAGGGTGTCCATCGTCGCGGTGGCGTGCCGCAGCCCCTGCCAGGCCCGCCGGTGGAAGGTGCGCGACCCGATCGTCACCACGAAGGCCGCCGGTGCGGCGCAGGCCCACTGCCAGCCCGGCACCTGCAGCGCGGGCTCCATCGACAGCAGGATCACCGGTACCGAGGTCAGCGCCACCAGGAGCAGCAGGAGCCGCTCGTCCGGGTCCGCCGGGTCCGCCGGTCCGGCCTCACGTCCGCTGACCTCCTCGGCGGTGTACCCGGCGGCCTCCACCGCGCCCACCAGGTCGGCGACAGTGACGCCGGCCGGGTGCACGACCCGGGCGCGGCCGGTGGCGAGGTTGACGCCCGCGCTGACGCCGGCCAGCCGGCCGAGCTTCCTCTCCACCCGCGACACGCAAGCCGCGCAGGTCATTCCGCCGACGGCGAGGTCGGTGGTGACCAGGCCGGCGGGCCCGCCGTCGGCCGGTGGGCTCAAGGGGCGGGCGGTCATCGCGGCACCCCGCCCTCGGCCGGCGGGCGCAGGCCCTCCACGGGCATGCCGGACATCTCCTCGACCGCCGGCCCCGCCGGTCCTGCCGGGCCGGGCCCGGAGGGTCCGACGAGGGAGCCGGCCGCGTAGCCGGCGCCGAGGAGCGCGGCCAGCAGGAGGACGAAGCCGAGCAGGAGCACGGCCGGGCGGGCCGCTGCCCGGCCCGTCCTGGTCGGTGGTTCCAGCGAGGTCATGGCAACTCCGTGTCGCGGTAGCCGCCGGAGCGCCCGGTGCGGGGCTCCGGCGGGGAAAGGGTCGAGTGGGCCGCGAAGGGCCCGGAGGGGCAGGGGCGCCGTCATCGCGCCGTGGCCAGTCGCGGGGAGCCGGTGGGGACGACGGCTGGGGCGCCCGGAGCCGTGGAAGCGGTGGGGGCAGGGACGGTGGGGGCGGTGGGGCGGCCGTCCGGGGCCACCCGACCGGCGTATCCGGCCCCTGACTCCGGCTCGGCCTCCGGCCCCGCCTCCGCCGCGCGCACCAGGCGGACCAGTTCGTCCCGGGCCCGGGCGACCCGCGACCGGACAGTCCCCACCGGGCACCCCGACATCGCGGCCACCTCGGCGTAGGTCAGCCCGACCACCTGGGTCAGCACGAACGCCTCCCGCCGCTGCGCGGGCAGGAAGGCCAGCAGGTCGTTCAGCACCAGACCGTCCTCGAAGCCGCGCCCCGCCCGGGACGGGTGGTCGGCGACCTCCTCCCAGGCCGCGAGCGCGGCCCGGCGCGGGCGCACGGCCAGGCTGCGGTAGCGGTCGACCACCGTCCGGCGGGCTATCGACAGGAGCCAGGTGCGGGCCGAGGAACGGCCGGCGAAGGAGGGCAGGGCGTTCAGGGCCCGCAGGAATGTTTCCTGCGCGAGGTCGTCCGCGGCCTCGACGTCCGTGAGGTGGGCCACGAACCGCCACACGTCTCGCTGAGTGGCACTCACGAACGCCTCCACGGAGGCCCGGCAGCCCCCGGCGGCGGCCAGGGCGAGGCGGGTCACCTGCTCGTCATCCACGAACGGCCCCCTGCACCCCGGCCCGGCCGGTGTCGGGCGGCACTGCCGGGTGAGAGCGGCGGCGGTGGGCCGCAGGCGTACGGGAAGGGCCGGCCGCCGGGTCGGCGAGCGGGCCGGTGGCGGTGGCGGTGGCGGTGGCGGTGGCGAAGGGAGTTCTTCCGTTGCACATGGCAGATCCTGAGGGAACGTCAAGGGACGGTGGCACCGCACGGGGCACCACCGGAGACGACGGCCCACGCACCGGCCCGGCCGGACGCCGGCAGCCCGAGGCGCGCCACCACGGCCCCCTTAGAAGGGGCGGGCGGCGACGGCGGACGTCGACCGGAATCACTGCTCAGGGGTGCCGAGGGCCCGGCCCCGCACCGTACGCACCGTCAGGAGCGGACGGACAGGGGTGACCGGCCCGACGCGCCGGGGAGCGCCGACCGCGGCCCCAGGGGCTCACGGCAGGCCGGGACCACCGGCGAGCGGGCGAATCAGACGGCCGGGCGGAGCCTCGGGGGGCCGCGCCGGCCCAGCGCCTCCGTGAGGAAGGCCGACCGGAGGACGGGGACGACCGCGCCGGTGGTCGGCCGCAGATCGGACACCGGGCGCCCGATCCAGGCCCCCAGCAGGAGCAGGGCCGGGACGAGGACCCGGGCCAGCGCCTTCAGCAGCTCGAACAGGCCGACGACGGCCGCGTCACCGCGCCACAGCAGCAGCGCGCACAGGAGGGCGGCCAGCAGGTGACCGAGGAGCATCCCGGCCGACAGGTCGTGGACCATCGTGCTGACCGGACCCGACCCGGACGGTCCGGACATGGCGCCCATGTCGTGCCCGTGCGCCGCCCCCGCCGCGCCGGAGTGCCCCGGTGGGGAGGCGATCACCAGGTCGGGATCGAGGCCGGCCGTCCGGGCCAGCTCGGCCGGGTCCATGCCGACCGAAGCAGGGTCCCGGGTGCAGAGCAGCAGGCCGATCCAGTCGGTGGCGGCCGTCGCACGCTGCTGGGCCGCGCCCGCCCCGGCCGAGGCGTACTCGAAGAGCAGGTGCAGCCCGATCTGAGTGGTCGCCATCCACAGGGCGACCACAGCGAATCCGCGCCGCCGGCCCGCCAGCAGCCAGCTGCCGGCGGCCGTCACCAGGAACGCCGGCCCCAGCGCGGCCCACGGCAGCGCGGTCCCGGAGCCGGACATGCTGAAGTGCGCGGTGGCGGACATCGCCACGCACACGGTGGCGAAGACCGCGGCGCGGAGCATCCGGGGCCGCCAGGTCGTCACGATGGCACCCATCGTCGCATCCGCCCGCCCCCGCCGTCCGGCAACCCCCGGAAACCGGCCGCCCCGCCCGGCCAGGGCCGGGAGGCGGAGGCCCGGGAGGAGGTGAAACGGCGTCCGATCAGCGCACGGAAGCTCCCGCACCGCGCATTTCCGTTATCGGGACCGGCCTCCCGGGTCTCCTGAACAAGGGCGTCCCGCACGGCCGGACGGAACGCCGGACCGACGTACCACGCACGAGGCACGGACGTACCACGCACAAGGCACTACAGGCACTACAGGCACTACAGGCACCACAGGCACGACAGGGCGGACCCAGTGGACACAGTGAAGACGCGCACCGAACACGAAGAACCGGCGGGGACCACGGCGGAGGGCCGCCCGTGACGCCGGCCGGACACCGCCTCCTCCAGCTTTGCTCGCTCACCCTGGCGGCCGGCGCCGTCGGCCTGCTGGCACTCGCGGCCTGCGGCTCGACCCCGGCCCCGGCCCCGGCCCCGGAGCAAGCCGCGCACTCCGGCATGCCTGGCATGCCGGACATGCCGGGGATGCCGGGGATGGACCACAGCGGGACGCCGACGCCAGGCACGGCGCCGGCGGGAATCCCGGGCATGCCGGGCACGGCGGGCATGACCACCGACGAGGGCCTCACCTCCGAACGGGACGGCTACCGCCTGGACTCCCCCGCCACCGAGCTTCCGGCCGGCGTGCCCGTGAGCTATCCGTTCACCGTCACCGGGCCGGACGGCCGGCCGGTCACCGACTTCGCCGAGGTCCAGACCGAGAAGCTGCACTTCTACGCGATCCGGGCCGACCTCACCGGCTACCAGCACCTGCACCCGACGATGACCGCCGACGGCACCTGGACCGCCGATCCGTCCGCCCTCACCCCGGGCGACTGGCGGCTGTACGCCTCCTTCACCCCGAACACCGGCCCCCGGCAGGGCAAGGAGTTCGTCCTCGGCCGCACGGTGACCGTGCCCGGCGCGGCCGCCGCGGTGCCGCTCCCGACCGTCGGCGACAGCGCCACCGTCAACGGCTGGACCGCCACCGTCCAGGGCGAACTGACGGCGGGCAAGGCGGGCCCGCTCACCGTCACCATCAGCCGGGACGGCCGGCCGGTCACCGACCTCCAGCCGTACCTCGCCAGCTACGCCCACCTCAGTGCCTTCCACCAGGGCGACCAGGCCCTCGCCCACCTCCACCCCATCACCCCCGTCACCGGGGACCACGGCGGGCCCACCCTCACCTTCTACGCCCTGCTCGGCAGGCCCGGGAACTGGCGGGTCTTCCTGCAGTTCCGGACGGCCGGGCAGGTGCACACGGCGGAGCTCACCCTGCACGTGGCCTGAACCCGGCCTGTCGCCCCGGCCGCCGCCGGACACCTCCCGGCACCGCCGGGCACGGCCGGGCACCGCGCCCCGAGACGGCCGGGCACCGCGCCGCGAGGCGACCGGGGGAATTAATCAGGTATGCCGATGTTCGGCACCCGCATATTCCCTCCACCGGTCCCGCCGTAGGTTGAAGGTCCGCCGGCCGACCGGAGCACCGGGCGGCCCCGGCCCGCCGCGCGAGGCACCCGGGGGCCGCCGCCGGCACCGAGCACCCGCGCGACAGAGGGAGATGGCGTCATGGCCCCGTTCTACTTCCAGGTCAGCGTCCCGACCAGGAACCTCGTCCAGCCGGAGCAGCAGGGCCTGCACGTCCTCACCGGACCGGCCGAGACCGGGGCGGAGGCCGTCCGGATCGCCCGCCGGACCTGCGAGGCGGCACTCGCCGCGCAGGCGGCCGGGGTCGCCGTTCCCCCCAGGGGGCCGGACGGCTGGGGAGCCCGCGGCACCCGCCCCGGCTGGGCCTTCGACTGGGCGAACGCGACGGTGGTGTCCTGGGAGTGCGACAGCTTCCTCAGATCGTACGGGGCGGGGACCCGCCCCCGGGCGGACGGAGCGGTCGCCCGCTGACCGGGCCGTGGCACCGCCCGGCCGAACCGCCGGACCACCGGACTGCTGGTCCGCCGAATCACCGAATCACCGAATCACCGATCCGATGGTCCGCCGAACCGCCGGACCACCGGACCGCCCCGGCGGCCGAGCGCCCCTTCGTCGCTAGGTGTGACGGGCGAGATCGTGCCTGGAGAGGGCACCGGTCTTGCGCATGGCACGGGCCACGTGCTGTTCCACCGTCCGGGAGGACAGGTGCAGGGTCGCCGCGATCTCCCGGTTCGTCAGCCCGCCGGCCGCGAGCTGCGCCACCTCGCTCTCCCGGGGCGAAAGCTCGTCCGCGTGCGAGGGCCGGCCCGGCGGACGGCCCTTCCGGGCCGGCTGCTGCGCGCGCAGCAGGGCCCGGACCCGGGCGGCGTCCCAGGTCGCGCCCAGGTCGCCGAACTGCCGGGTGCAGGAGTCCAGGGCGGCGACCAGCTGCGCCGTCGCGCCTGCCGCCGGGTCGCCGTCCCCCGCCGACTCCGACTCCGGCTCCGGCTCCGGTGCGCCGGGTGACCGCTCGGGCGGGGAGCCCGGGGTGGGCGCCGCCCCCTCGGCGCCGCCCGGCGGCCGGGCCGAGCCCGCCAGCAGGCAGCGCGCCGCGCCTTCCGCGGTCAGGGCACCGGCGTACGGCCGGCTCAGCGCCCGGTAGGCCGCCGCGGCCTCGCCGTACAGATCCGCCGCCTCCCGCGGCCGGTCCTCCAGCTCCGCCAGTACGGCCCGGCTCCAGGTGAGCGAGGCCCGGGCGGCGGGCACGTCACGGTCCTCGATGCCCTGGCCGAAGTCCCGCACCATGGCCCGGGCGGCGGCCGCGTCCCCCGCGCGTGCGGTCGCCTCCACGGCCCACGGGGCGAGTTCGGCGGCCCATACCCACACGCCCTTGCCGGCCACCTCCGACCAGGCCTTCCTGGCCTGCTCGGCCGCACCGGCCAGGTCCTGCCGCGCCAGCGCCAGCCGGACCAGGGCGCCCGAGGCGGTCGCGGCCAGCGCCGTGGGCATGCTCTCGGGCGCGATCGCGCCCTGTCCGGACAGCCAGGAGAGCGCCGCGCCCCAGTCACCCTCGGCGAAGGCGAGCAGGCCCCGCACCACGCGGGCGTCGGAGGCGATGAAGGGCATGTCGGCGGTCGTGGTGACGAGGCGCTCGCACCGCTCGGCCAGGCCGGCCCACCGGCCCGTCCACCACGCCAGCAACAGACTCGTCCCCAGCGCGGTGTGCTCGCTGTAGGGGGCGCCGCTGGTCGCGGACAGGTCGAGGCCCTCGGCCAGCAGGTCCTTCGCCCGGTCGTAGAAGCCCAGCCAGACCGCGGCGTCCGCCGCGTTGCACAGGCCGCGCGCGGCGTGCCTGCGACAACCCGGGTCCGGACTGTCGGTGGGCAGCGCCGCCACCAGCTCCCAGGCGTCCCGGTCACCGCAGCTCATGGCCAGGGAGGCGCGGGCGACGGCGGCCGTGGCGAGCGCGGCCTCGTCCCCGCTGTCGGCGGTGGCGGCCACGGCCTTGCGCAGCCAGCCCCGGTGGACGTCGATCGCGGGGCCCGGCCAGTAGGGCATGGCCAGCGCGGACATCGCCCGCGCCGCGAGATCGGGCCGGACGGCACGGAGCTCGGTCGCGGCGGTCTCCAGCTCCTGCCATCCGGCGGCGACCCGGCCGACCTGGTTGCACAGCATCAGTCCCAGGTCGAGCCGCAGTTCTCCGCGGACGGTCGCCGGCAGGGTCGGGTCCCGCACGATCTGCGTCAGCACCTCGACGGTCTGGTCCGACCGCAGGGCGAGCACGGCGCTGCGGGCCAGCAGTGGTGCGAGCCGGGCCCGGGTCTGCGGCGGGACGAGGGCGGAGGCGAGGGCCTCCTCCAGCAGGCCGATCGCCTGCTGGTGGCGGCCCGCGTCCGCGGCGGCCAGGGCCGCCCGCTCCACCGCCCGCAGCCAGCCGCCGACCTGGCCGGCTGCCCTGCGGTGGCGGGCCACCGCCGCCCACGGCACCGGCTGCCTGCCGGTCAGCACGTCCGCCGCCCGCTGGTGGAGCTCCTGGCGGAGCGGCCCGGGGACGGCCGCGTGCACGGCGGACGCGGCGAGCGGGGCGGGGAACCCGTAGGCGCCCTCGGCCAGCTCCGCCAGCGCCGCCCCCGTCAGGGCCGCCAGCAGGGCGCTCCGGCCCTCCACCGGGTCGAGCCCCGAGACGGCGACCAGTTCGTCCCGGCGGGCGGGCTCGCCCAGGACGGCGGCCGCCCAGACGACCGGCCGCTGGGCGGCGGACAGGGCGGACGTCCGGCCCAGGACCAGCTCGGCCAGACGGACCGGCACCCCCGCCGAGTCCACCCGGCCGGCCGTGCGCTCCTCCCCCGGGCGCTCGCGGAGCACGGCCAGCAGGTCCATGACCACCTGGGGCACCCCTCCGGAACGCTCCAGCAGCCGGCCGGCCACCTCGGGCGGGCAGTGGTCGCCCAGCGCCTGCTCCGCGGCCCGACGGACGCGCTCCTCGTCCCAGGCGACCAGCCGCTGCCTGAGCACGGTCAGCCCGGACGGGTACCTCGTCGCCGGTGCGCCCAGTGGCAGGCCCGGGGTGCGCAGTTCCTCGGGGCGGTAGGTGACCACGGCCGCCAGGCCGGGCCACGCCCCCTCCAGCAGCCGGCGCAGCCGTCCCCGCTCGTCCTCGTCGGCCCGGTGCAGGTCGTCCACCAGCAGCAGGACCGGCCCCTCCCGACGGCCCTGCGCCGGCGGTCCGGCGTCGGACCGGTCTTGCTCCGCCCCGCCTACCTCCCGGCAGTCATCCTCCGGCCGGTCCTGCGCCGGCCGGGCACCGGGGGCGCCGCACCGCCACTCCACCAGGGTCGCGTCAGCCGGCCTCGGCAGGGCGCCCAGTTCGCGCAGCAGGTGGCTCTTGCCCGCGCCGGCGGTTCCCTCCACCCAGACGAGCAGCGGCCCGCCGGCCTCGGCGGCGAGGGCGCGCCGCAGCACGGGCCGCCAGTCCAGTCCGTGCGTCGTCATGCCACCGCCCAAGTTCTCGGTCTCTGGTCGCCGTACACGCCTCAGGCGCGTCCGGGGACTCCCATGGAAGGGCGGCAGGGCCCCGGTGACAAGGGCAACAGCGGGCCGTCCTGTGCCGTCACCGGCTTCCCGGAGCCGGTCCGTACGCAGCCGAAAGGTACGCCGCCCTCGCCTGCGCCGCCACCGCTCGGAGCCCGGCGGGGTGCGGGCGTCGTCCGCGGACACACGTCCCAGGCTCCGGCCCCGCGCGGGGCTTCGGCGGGCGGCGCCGTCACGCCGTCCGGCCGGCGGCGGGCCGGCGGCCCTGGTGGATCGCCCCCACCGGTCGTGGTCGGCGGGTGGGGGGTGCCCGGGCATGCGGAGGAACCTCCGTCCCGCAGGTGCCGCTTGAGCACCTGCGTACGGCTGCCGGAAGCAGTGCGCCCTGCCGGTCGGCCGGGTAAGGCCGGAAGTCGGTGACGCAGCTCGGTCCGCATGCCCGTGCACAGGTGTCGGCCGACCGCGGCGGCGGCCAGGGATCCCCTGGTGGCTCCTGCACGTCCGGTCGGCCGACAGCCGGAATCTACGGTGCCGGCGCGGACCCCGACCATCCGTAGGGGCGCGGACCCGGATACCTCATTAATGCGATCCGCTGACACCGGCGGGCCGGCTGGGGAGGTTCAGGGGCGACGGGACGGCCTGGTCGGGGCCCCGAGCGACAGGACCGGCCCGGCGCGTCCGGGGCTCGGACGCGCCGGCCGGCTCCGCACCCGGGCGACGACCGCGCAGTGCACCGGACGGATCCTCCCGCGGGCGAAAACCCGGCCGCTCCGTCCAGCCGCGCCCTCCCGTGCCGGGTGACGCCCGATCAGCGGCGCCGCGGAAGCCGTGCTCAGGCCGTACCCCCTGCCGCGCGGCCGCAGCGCCGCCAATTCTGCGTATCCGTAAATCCGACTTCCTGATGGAACCCGCCGCAAGGCCGGTCCTATGGTTCCGGCCAAGCGGGACACCGGACTTGGCGCTCGTACCTGCGCCTTCCCCCGGGCCGAACGCGACACCCCCACACCCCACGGCCGGCCTTCACCTGCTCCCGGCCGGCCGGAGCATCCCCCAAGGAGAACCATGTCCAGGTCCGACATACCGTTCAGACGGTCCCTCGTACAGGCCGCGGTGTCGCTGCTGGCGATGTGCGCCGCCACCGCCGTCATGGCCGTCCCGGCCTCGGCCACCGCCGCCGTCGGGACCGCCACGGGCGTCACCGGGCCGGCCGGCGCCCAGGCCCCGCTGGGCTCCGTGCCGCACCCGGGAGCACCCGGTGCCGCGCCGCTGCCCGACCGGGTCGGCGTGGCGGGCCCGGTCGCGACGCAGGCGGCCGATGCCACCCTCCCCGTCAACCACACCTGCAGTGCCACGCTGCGCATCCGGGCCCAGCGGATGACCGCCCAGGATCTCAAGAACACCTGCGACAGCCTCGCCGGACAGGACGCCTGGTTCCACAGTGTGGTCAAGGACGGCGGGCAACCCGTCCGGGACGACCGCAACACCTCCCTGGAGGTGGTCGTGTTCGACTCCCGCGCGGAGTACGTGCGGCTGGCCGGAAGTCTCTACGGGGTGAGCACCAACAACGGCGGGGTGTACCTGGAGGGCAACCCCGCGGCGACGGGGAACCAGGCCCGCTTCGTCGCCTACCGCGACGAGACCGCGCAGACCTTCGCGGTGGTGAACCTCAACCACGAGTACACGCACTACCTCGACGGCCGGTACGACATGTACGGCGACTGGAACGCCAACGTCTCCACGCCCACCCTGTGGTGGATCGAAGGCCTGGCCGAGTACGTCTCCTACGGCTACCGGGGCGTGTTCAACTCCTGGGCCGCCGGCGAGGCGTCGAAGCAGACCTACGCACTGAGCAGCCTGTTCGACACCACGCAGCAGAACGACCAGAACCGGATCTACGCCTGGGGCTACCTGGCCGTCTACTACCTGGTGGAGAACCACCCCGCCGACGTGGCGAAGATCCTCGGGTACTACCGCACCGGCTCCTGGCAGACGGCGCGCAGCTACGTCAAGCAGACCATCGGAACCCGCTACGACGCCGACTTCCGCCGCTGGCTGCTGACCTGACCCCACGGCCGGCCCCGACCCGCACCCCGTGCCGGGTCGGGGCCGGCCGCCCCGGGCCGGTCGTCCCGCAGCGGCTTCGAGTTCGGCCTCCGGGCCCTTCTCGACGGCTTCGAGGCCCGCCTGGCCGCGGTCACCCCGACCGGGTGAACCGGGCGCGGGGGCTGCGGACGGCGAGCCGCCGAACCGCCCCGGCGGCACCGGCCCGGACCGCACCGACGGCCGGTGCACCCGGCCGGGGCGGTGATCCCGGGCTCGACCACCACCGCCACCACCACGACCCGGCGATCGACTCCACGGAGCAGGACGCTGCTCCCGCACGGCGGATGCCGGCGGTTCAGCCCGGGCCGCTCAGGCCGGTGTCCGGGCCGACGGCGCCGATCCGGTCCCGGCACTCGTCGTCGGTGAGGTGGACCAGGACGGGGTGGGTCGGCGCCCCGCCCTGTCCCGGCGACGGACCGCTGCGGCCTTCCAGCAGTTCCGCGTAGCTGAGTCCGAGGCCTGCGGCGATCCGCAGGAAAGCGGCCCGGTCGAAGTCCGGCCCGGCCTGGACTAGGTGGCGCAGGCAGGACGGGGCCATCCCGGCCCGGGCGGCGAGATCGTCCTCGCTGAGGTCGAGCCGGCCCCGGCGCGCGGCGATCCAGCGGGCGACGCCGGCCGGGTCGGGCCCGGTCGGGCGCGGCGCGCCATCGGAAGTCCCGTCGTGCTCCCGTCGGCGTTCGCCAGGGTGGGGGGTCGGCGGCCCGCTGCCACCGTCCGGCTCCAGGATCGGTCCGGGGGCCACCGGCCGCCACGGCGCCCCTTGGCCCGGCCCCCGTCGGGCCGACTACGCGCTGCCCCGGCGCGGGCCGCGGCTTAGCCTGGATCCACGGCCGCGACCGGGGCGGCCGGTCGCCCCGCACCGTCCCCGGGATCCGGAGGAGCCGCGATGAATGACCCCGTGGTCGTAGGCGTGGACGCGTCGGAATCGAGCCGGCACGCGCTCGACTGGGCCGCCGACGAGGCCTGGCTGCGCTCCCGGCCGCTGCACGTCCTGCACGCCTGGTTCGGCGAGACCTCGCGGGTGCCGGCCGGGCAGGAGTTGCGGGTCGCCCAGCAGGACGGGGAACGGCTGCTCGCCTCGGCGCGCGAGCAGGCCCTCGGCCGCCGTCCCGGCCTGAGCGTGACGACCGAGCTGGTCGACGACCACGCCCGCGAGGCCCTCGCCGCGGGCTCCAAGCGGGCGGCGCTCCTGGCGGTCGGCGCGCGCGGGTCCGGCGGTTTCACGCGGCTCCTGCTGGGCTCCACCACCCTGCACGCCACCGCGAACGCCGGCTGCCCGGTGGTCGTGGTCCACCCGGCGGCGCACGGCCCCGGCAAGGGCGGGGTGGTGGTGGGGGTCCAGGGCAACGGTCACGACGACCCCGCGCTCACCTTCGCGTTCGAGGCGGCCCAGCGACGCGACCTCCCACTGCTGGCCCTGCACACCTGGACCTACCCCCTGATCAGCGGCCCGGGCCACGAGCTGCCCCTGGTCTACGAGGAGGGGCACATCGAGGCGGACCACGACCGCCTGCTGGCCGAGGTGCTGGCCGACTGGCGCGAGCGCTTCCCCGGCACCCCGGTCAGCACCACCTCGCTGCGGGCCACCCCGGCCAAGGAGCTGGTGGCGGCCTCCCGGGAGCACCAGCTGGTCGTGGTGGGGCGCCGGGGCGAGCCGCGCGGTCCGCTGGGCCGCCTCGGGTCCACCAGCCAGGCCGTCGTCCAGCACGCCGAGTGCCCGGTGGCCGTGGTGCCGGCCGACTGAACCGGACGGGCCCCGCCCCGGGAAGCGTCTGCCCACCGAGCGGGTGCGGGCATCCCGGGCCCGCCCGCCCGGGGCGCCCGGGCGGGCGTCAGCCGGGCACGCCTCGGTGGGCAGGCCTCAGTGGGGCAGGCCGGCCAGCAGCTTCTCGGTCTCCTGGTGCAGGCGGGCGGCGTCCCGGGGGTCGAACCCCGGGCCCTCGGTGCTGACCCGCCGGCCCTCCAGCACCGCCGTGAGCCGGGCGGGCGGGGCGTCCAGGAAAGGCAGGATCTGGGCGACGGCCAGCGAGACCGGCTTGCCCGACGTCCGGAGCCGGTCGACGTGCGCCGCCGTCGAGCTGTCGTACTCGCCGGCGAAGCTGGTGGCGACCACCCCGGGGTGGTCGAGCACGTAGCGGATCGGGGTGTCGCGGTGGACCCTGCCGAAGTGCACCCCGAGGAGGTCGCAGAGCGCCCCGCCGTGGCCGAGGGCCCCGGTGCCGGGATAGTTCCGGCGCAGCTGGAGGTCGTTCCAGCGGACCGGGCCGGTGAGGCCCGCGCCGCCGAAGTTGAGCACGGTCCCCCGCTCGGCGCGGCCGAGGAGCTCCACCAGCCCGTGACTGAGCAGGAATCGGCTGAGGTAGAACAGCGCGAAGTTGCTCTCGAACCCGTCGGGGGTCTCCACCCGTGTCGAGCGGTGGTAACGCGCCCCCAGGACCAGGACGTCGACCGCCGGGCAGGTCTCGGTGATCAGGTCGATGACGCGGCGGTTCTCCGCCACCAGGCTCAGGTCGGCCCGTACGAAACGGGCCCGGTCCCCCGCGCCGCTCCGGGCGGCGGCGTCCACGAAGGCCCGTCCCTTCTCGGCGCTGGTGCCGAGGACCAGCACGTCGTGGCCGCGCTCCAGGTAGGTGTCGGCGAGGGCCCGGCCGATGCCGTCGGTCCCGCCCGTGATGACTGCTGTGGCCATGGTTCCCTCTCGGCCGGCCGGCGGCCGGGGACTCGTGCCGACAGGTGCGGCACGAGCGCCGTCGGCGGTGCGGAGGCGGGCCGCCCGGTGCGGGAGCCCTGAATATTTAGTTTTAGCAATCAAAGCAGATCCCAATGCGGCGGGCAACAGCCACATCTGACGGGCCGCCAGCCTTCGGGGGCCCCGGGGCGGACCGCCCGGCACGGGAACGACGGAGCGGAGGATCAGGGCCACCCGGGCCTTGTAGCCTGGGTGGATGACCTCATCCAGGACGGCGTCCGGCGCGACGCCGGTCGAACCCGCCGCCGCACCGGAACTGGCCCGCCTGGAGGTCGCGCTCTCGGCGCTGGTGCGCTGGAGCGAGAGCAGGCACACCCGGGCCGAGGTGACCCGCCTCTCCGGCTGCGACGTACCAGCGAGCGCCCTGCGGCTGCTGGAACACTTCGACGTCGCCGGCGCGATGCGGGTCTCCGACATCGCGGACTGCCTGCGGGTCGACGTCTCGACCGTCTCACTGCAGCTGCGCCGGCTGAAGGCCGACCAACTGGTCAGCCGGCAAACCGACCTGGCCGACGGCCGGTCCGGGATGATCGCGATCACCCCGGACGGCCGGCAGGTGCTGGAGCGCGTCCGGGCCGCCCGCCGGGACCTGCTCGCCGAGGCCTTCGCCCAGGCCGCGCCGGGTGAACTCGGCCGGGCCGCCGATGTCCTGATCCGGCTCCAGAACCACATGCTCGCGGGACCCACGGCAGCCGGACCCGGCGCCACCGCCGGCCCGGGGCCCGCGCCCGACTGATCACGACCACCTCGGGCCCGGCACGCCACGCGGCGCGCCGGCAAAGCCTGGCCCTCGACGGCGACAGTCGCGCTCCTGCTCGTCGATCCCCTGGACAACCCACGGCTGGGACGTGACGACCTCGCACTGCCGGACGCGACGGGAGGTGCGACCGTTCACTGGTTCCGGGCCTCCGGCTCTAGCCGAGATTCCCGAAGACCCGCGGCACCCACTGATCGAGCTGGGTGCCGAAGGCCGCTGATGATGAGATGTCGAACGCCGGTATCGGTCCGGCGTCGTCGAGGCCGTCGAAGTAGTCCACGTCGGCCCAGCCGCCCCGGAACACCACCACGGACAGCTGAGCGTCCCCCGGGCCGGAGATGAGCACGCCGACGGAATCGGGATCACGCACGCGAGTTCTGTCAGTCTCCAGCCGCTGAGGCCACGACGCGGTTTCGTCCCGCCACGTCACCTGCTCCACCTTGAGACCGGCCGCCACCCATCGCGCGGTCCGCTCAGCGATTGCTGCCGCTGCCTGATCAAGATCGATGACACGCTCCATGAGCGGATCATGACCCACTCCGACGCACCGCTCCACCGACTTCCACACGCTCTCCGGGCGGGCCGCCCATTGCGGAGCCGACTCCGGTGCTCGCCATCCTCGGCGACATCTGCGGAGCGCCCTGCCGTCGACCGCTCCTGGAAGCCGGCGCCGGCGCCGCAGCCATCGGCGTTCCACGGCTTCCTGACCCGCGCCCCGATTGCCTCCTGAGCTTGATCTCAACCTCTGCGGATGCGGGTCAGGTGAGGGTTTCGAGTCCGGCCAGGAGACGGGCGACGTCCAGTCCGGCGGTGAGGTACTGCTCGAAGGTCTGATTGTTCAGGGCCCAGGGCGATCGCTTCTGCCGGATGAGCGCGACGGCGTCGGCGGGCTCCTGGCCCAGCTCGATCAGAGTCTGGGCGACGACGAGGCCGGAGCGGTTGTAGCCGGCGTGGCACCGAACGAGAACGATGCGGTCAGTCCGTACGGCCTCCGCGGCACGGAGGGCCAACTGTTGGACCGAGTGGATTTGCCCGGCCGTGAGCGGACCGTCCGGCATCTCGCTGATCAGATGCTCGACCCCGGGGTCCGGTCCGTGGGCCGGTCGGGTGAACAGGCTGATGACCAGGTCGAACTCCGCACCGACCACGGCGGTCCGCACCTGACCGTCAGAGGCCGCCCAGAAGTGCCCGCCCAGCCACAGCCGTGGCCTGACCTCGTTCCAAGGCGCCTGCGGTTCGGGTGCACTTCGGTCCCGCTGCCGTGTCTTCACGGACGCTCCTCTCCGGCCTCTCCCGTGGACCAACGACACGGGCAAGCGCCCGCGTTCCCTGGTGCACCCGCTGTCGCCGTTGTCCGACCACCAGGAGCACCGTGTCCACGGCGGCGCTCAGGCGTCGGCGTCGGACCGACCAGGGTCTTCACCGGCCCGTCCGCGCAAGGCATCGCGTCGAACGGTTCGAACCACACATTCGGCCGGGCCCTGAGACAGCCGTGGCCGGCCGGTCGGCCGGCCACGGGCAGTCGTCAATGAGCGGGCTCAGGACCGGCCGGTGACGTAGCCGCCGTCGGCCCGCAGCACGTGCCCGGTGGTGAAGGCCGCGCCCGCCAGGTACAGCACCGCGTCCGTGACCTCGGAGGCCTCGCCGACCCGGTCGAGCAGGGCGAGAGCGCCGTAGGCGTCCACGTCGGCGCCCGTGTGCAGCGGGGTCCGCACGATGCCCGGCGCCACCAGGTTGACCCGGATGCCGTCGGCCGCGAGTTCGGCCGCGAGGCTGACGGTCAGGGCGTGCACGCCGCCCTTGCTGACCACCGGAGCCGAGGCCGGGAAGCCGCCGATGGCGTGCTCCACCAGGACGGTGCCGATGTTGACGATGCTGCCGCCCTCGCCCTGGGCGCGCAGCCGGCGCACCACGGCCTGGGTGGTCAGGTAGGTGCCCTTGAGGTTGCCGTTCAGGAAGCCGTCCAGCTCCTCCTCGGTGACGTCGGTGAACGGCTTCGCGGCGAAGGTGCCGGCGTTGTTCACCAGCACGTCGACCCGGCCGAAGCGCTCGACCGCCGTACGGACCAGGGCCTCGCCGGTGGCCGCGGCGCCGATGCCGCCCACCACCGGGGCGACCCGGTCCGGCTGCCCCAGCAGCGCGGCGGCCTTGGCGAGCCGCTCGGGGTCGCGGCCGTTGAGCACCACGTTGGCGCCCTGCTCCAGGAAGCCGCGGGCGATGTCCAGGCCGATGCCGCTGGACGAACCGGTGACGATGACGGTGGGCGCGGCCTTCGCCGTGAAGGCGGCAGAGGTGAGGGCGGTGCTGCCGGTGGCGGGTGCGGGCGTGGTCATGGTGGAGCCTCCGTCGATGTGTACGTGGGGTGTTGGTGAAACCGTAGGCTCGTACGATCCATAAGACCACGACACATATTGGAGTCTGAGATAACCTCACATTATGGATGTCGATCTGCGTGACCTGGAACTGCTCGACACGGTGGCCGACACCGGCTCCCTCACCGCCGCCGCCGAACGCCTCTACGTCAGCCAGCCCGCCCTGAGCCAGCGGCTCACCAGGATGGAGGAGCGGCTCGGGGTCCAGCTCTTCGACCGGCAAGGACGCCGACTGGTGCCGAACGCGGCCGGCCGGCGGATGCTGCTGGCAGCCCGACAGGTCATCGCCGAGCTGGCCTCGGCCACCCGTGACGTGCGGGAGCTGCGGGACGGCCGGGACCGCCGGGTCCGGTTCGCCGTCCAGTGCAGCACCACCTTCCAGTGGCTGCCGCCCGTCATCCACGGCTTCCGCGACCGCTGCCCGGACGCCGAGGTGCGGATCGAGACGCTCCCCGGCGACACCCTGATCACCGCCCTGCTGGAGGACCGCCTCGACGTCGCCCTGATCACCAAGGCGGACCCGGAGATGGACCGGGTCGACCTGGTCCGGCTGTTCGAGGACGAGATGGTGGCCGTGGTGCCGGCCACCCACCCCTGGGCGACCCTCCCCCACCTCACCGCACGGGACTTCGACGACTCCCGGCTGGTCCTCTACGACCTCTACGACCAGAGCCGGGTCCCCGCCACCCCGCTCCCCCTCCCGCACGGCGCCCGCCCCGGGCGGATCACCACCATGCCGGTCATCACCGACCTGGTGATCGAGATGGTGGCCGGCGGTCAGGGCGCCACCGTCCTGCCCGGCTGGGTCGCCGCCCCGTACGTCGCCTCGCACGGCCTGGCCCTGGTCCGGATCGGCGCCGAGCCGATGACCCGCACCTGGTACTGCGCCACCCGCCCGGGCCCCCGGCCGGCCCTCGTCCAAGCCCTGGTGGACGAACTCACCACCCGGCTGGGCGGGCGCCTGCCCGTCAACTCCTGAACCGGGCCGGGGTGCCGAGGCTCGGCACCCGACGGCCGCCCCGGTGCGCAGCGGCCGTCGGCGAGCTGCGGGGCGGGCTCAGGAGGGGTTGCCGACCAGCTGGAGCGGGCCGCTCAGGGAGTTCGGGGTGCAGCCGGGGCCGGTCAGGGTCAGGTGGTCGCGGGTGTTCAGCACGCTCAGCGGACCGTTGAGGACGGCGCCGCAGAACTGCACGGTGCCGGCGCCGACCGCCTGCACCGGGCCGGTGAGCTCCGACCCCCGGACCACCAGGCTCGCCCCGGCCCGGACCACGACCGGGCCGGTCTGCCGGGCGGCGGTCAGGCAGGTGGTGCCGGTGGCGACCACCAGCGGGCCGGTGTGGCTGCCGGTCACGGTGTTCGTGCAGGCGGGTCCGGTCGGGACCTGGGCGCGGAGGTCCAGGGCGTAGGCGATCTTGCCGGGCTTGGCGTCCGTGATCGGGGCGCTCAGCTTGCCGAACTCGCCGCCGGTGGGCTTCTTGCCGGCGTTCCACGGGGTCAGCCGGCCCAGCTGGTCCGCGGTGCGGCCGTCCGCGATCACCGTGTCGCCGGGCACGGCGGACATGGCCTGCGAGGCCGCTCCCCCCGGGGTACACGGTCACGAAGCTGCCGGCGGTGGGGTCGGTGACGGTGACGTTCAGTGCCGCGGCGGGTGGGGGCGTCCGACGGCCGACGCCACGTCACCGTCGCAGCAGCCCGGCGAGGGTGCTGCGGCGGACGGCCGGCCCTCGAACGCGCCGGTCACCGCCCCCGTGGAACTTTCGGGTCGTCACGGAGAGCACCGACTGACTAGGCTCGGCCCAGGTCGATCCAGGGGGAGTCATGGGCCAGGTCCGTCACAGCAGTCTTGCCATGCTCGGCGCAGCGATTCTGCTGGCCGCCGGGTGCACGGAAGTGCCCGAGGAGTCACCGAAGGTGGTTCCCGTCCCGGCGGCGGCCTTGTCGTCGACCGCCGCGGTGCCCGTGGTGCCCGCTGCGACGAGCGCCGGCCCGTCCGGACCCACGGCGATCCCCACCATGACGATCTCGCCCTCCCGGGACGGCCGGCCGCCGGTGACCCGCGAGCAGGCGGAGCAGCAGATCCGGGAGCTGGCCGAGCAGGCCGGCGACACCCCCGCCGTCGAGCGGCTGGTCACGGTGTTCCAGGACCCGGCGGCGGAGACCTACTGGTTCGTGTGGCCGAAGAGCAGCGGCGCGCTCTGCTGGGGGCAGCGCACCTGGGTGGCCGTCGCCCGCAGCTGCTTCGCGGAGACGACCCTGCCCGCGGGAGACACGCCGGCGCTCCGGGCCGTGCTCGGCCCGGGCGTCGTGGACGGCGGCCACTGGGCCACGGTGTTCCTCGCGGACCAGCAGAAGGTCGGCCGGATCTCCTGCAACGGCTCGGCCCTCACCCTGACCGAGGCAGGCAGCGTGCGCACCCCCGCCGGGACCCGCACCTTGTACACGCTGGTGACCCCGTGGGCGGTCTCCGGCACGTTGCCCGCCGAGGTCCTGCGGGACGGCGCCCCGGCCGCCGACACCCTGACCATGGGCGCGCCCACCGGCGTCAAGGACGACGACCCCCGCTTCCGGGATTGCAGGTAGCCGCTCCGCACGGGCCACGGAGCACGACGCCGACGGCGCGGGGCCGGCTACGGCACGCAGGACCGAGCCCCGGGGAACGCGACGGTCCCGCGTTCCCCGGGGCTCACCCCGTCGGGCCTTGGGCTCGCCCGGAGGGGGCCATTCCCGGGCGAGCACGGCCTGGGCCTCGCTCTGCCCCTGCCGGGCGGCGGGCCGGTAGCGCAGGCAGTAGTCCGGCGCGCCCAGGTGCGAGCCTCCCTTGATCACCCGCCGTGGGAAGCGCTCGGCGGACGGGCCGCTGCCGTCCGCGGGTGGTGCGTCGACGCGCGGGTTGCGCGGTGCGCAGCAGGCGCCGGCCGCGGGATCGGGATGGCGGCCGGTCCAGCGGTCCGTGGTCCGTTCCCAGACGTTGCCGGCCATGTCGTACAGCCCGTAGCCGTTGGGCGGGTAGCAGCCGACCGGGGTGGTGCCGGGGGCGGGGTCGGTCTTCCGAGGCCCGCCGTCGTCAGGGCCGGCCGACTTGGCTGGACAACTGCTGCTTCAGCATCTTCCACTTCAAGCCATCCAAACGAAAACCAACACCCGAGGCCGGGAATCGATCGGCGAGGCCCTCTTGCCTGAGCGATACCGATGGGAATACCGTCTCGTTCTGTCGGTATCCGACGGTTAATGTTGACTCTTGTGGGAGGACTGCACATGCTTCCAGGGGGCGTCGGCCAGGGAGCGGTACCCGGCGGGACCGATACCGGGAGCACCTCACCCGGCCGATCCCCGCTCCACCCCCGGCCACCGGCACCCGTCGTCCTCGGCCGCGCCGGCCCCACCGAGGAGCCACGCACGCACTCCCCCGAGGTCCTCGTCCGTCACCACCGACGCACGGCGCAAGCGCTCGACCGCCTCGTTCGTACCCGATGACGAGCCGTCAGCGGCTGGCCCGGTGCAGTTCACCGCGCCCGCCGAGGACCGTCCGCCGACGTTCACCCACCGTCGACGGCAGCGCCGCGAAACCTCCGACCCACCTCACCCCGCCGGAGCACGGCCGGCCGGCGCGGCGGTCACCGATCGGGTGACCGGAGGGGGCGGCGGCGCAAGACATCGACAAGCGAACGGAAAGCAACAGATCCGATCACGGACAGGGCTTCCGCCCTGCCGGATCCGCCCCCGTGCGGCCGCCACGGCCCCGGGCTCCCGGTCGCGACGTTCACCACGTCCGCCACCGGGGCCCCGGCTACCCCCTGGCTCACCAGGCCGCTCAAGACCCCCACCTGAGGAGTCCTCATGCGCTTATTCCGGTCCGACAGATTCCGGGCGGCATCATCCGCCGCCGACCCCCACCCGCTGCCGGCCGGCCCGCCCCTCCGGCCGGCGCCCGCCCGCAGGAGGGGGACCGCGGTCCTCACCTCCGGGGCCATGGTGCTGGCGGCGCTCAGCGCCGTCGGCACGCTCCAGGTCGTCCAGTCCCAGTCCGCCTCGGCGGCGGTGCCGGTCAGCTACGCCAAGACGCCGCCGATGGGGTTCAACGACTGGAACTCCTTCGCCTGCGACGTGGACGAGCAGCTCGTCAAGCAGACCGCCGACCTGTTCATCAGCAAGGGCCTCAAGGCCGCCGGCTACACCTACGTCAACATCGACGACTGCTGGATGACCAAGACCCGCGACGCCCAGGGTCACCTCGTGCCGGACCCGGTCAAGTTCCCCGACGGGATCAAGGGCACGGCCGACTACGTGCACGGCCTCGGTCTCAAACTGGGCATCTACGAGTCGGCGGGGACGGAGACCTGCCAGCACTTCCCGGGCAGCCTCGGCCACGAGCAGACCGACGCGAACGACTTCGCCGCCTGGGGCGTGGACTTCCTCAAGTACGACAACTGCGGTACCACCAAGGAGAACTCCAGCACCCAGGCGCAGCACATGGCCCGGTACCAGGCGATGGCCGACGCGCTCGGCAAGTCCGGCCGGAAGATCGTCTACTCGCTGTGCCAGTGGGGTGCGCAGAGCCCTTGGACCTGGGGCAGCTCCATGGCCAGTCTGTGGCGCACCACCGGGGACATCTACGACGGCTGGGCCAGCGTGAAGAAGATCATCGCGGCCAACGCCACACTGTCCCAGTACGCCCGGCCCGGTGCGTGGAACGACCCGGACATGCTGGAGGTCGGGAACGGCGGCATGACCGACACCGAGTACCGGACCCACTTCGCGATGTGGGCGGTGATGGCCGCGCCCCTGCTGATCGGCACCGACCTGCGCACCGCGACCCCCGAGACGATGGCGATCCTCACCAACGCCGATCTCATCGCCGTCGACCAGGACAGCCTCGGCGTCCAGGGACAGATCGTGGCCTCCGTCAACGGCACCATGGTGCTCAGCAAGCCGCTGGCGAACGGCGACCGCGCGGTGGCCCTCTACAACCCCACCGACGCACCGGCCGGCATCAGCATCCGGAGCGGCCAGCTCGGGCTGCCCGCCTCGGCGGCCTACCGGGTCAAGGACCTGTGGTCGAAGGGCACCTTCGAGACCGCCGGCACCATCAGCGCCGACGTGCCGGCGCACGGGACCGCCGTCTACCGGGTCAAGGCGATCGGGGACTTCTCCACCGTCCAACCGCTCGTCCTGGTGTCGGCCCAGGCGCCCGCGAACCCCGCCGGGACCGACCTCGCCGTCGCCCCGGGCCGGTCGGCGACCTTCACCAGTTCGGTCACCAACTACGGGAAGGCGACCCTGGCCGACGTCCGCGTCACCGGCGCCCCGTCCGGCGGCTGGAGCGTCAGCTCGTCGAACGCGTGGTCCAAGGCCACCCTGGCCACCGAGAAGACGCTGACCACGACCTGGAGCGTGACCGCGCCGGCCGGGGCGGCCCCGGGCAGTCACGTGATCCCACTCGTCGTCACCTACGCCTGGGGTGACGGGCACACGGTGACCGTGGCCAGGCGTGACGTCGACGTCCAGGTGCTCCCCGCCCCGCCCACCGGCACGGTCGGGCTGTCGGGGGTGGCCTGGGTGTCGGCCACCAACGGCTGGGGCCCGGTCGAGAAGGACCGGAGCAACGGCGGGAAGGACGCCGGTGACGGAAAGCCGCTGAGCATCCGTGGCACCACCTATCCGAAGGGGCTCGGGACCAACGCCACCAGCGACATCCTGTACTACCTCGGCGGCGCCTGTTCCTCGTTCACCGGCACCGTCGGGGTCGACGACGAGATGGCCGGCCACCCGGGCGACGTCGTCTTCCAGGTCTACGGGGACGACACGAAGATCGCCGACAGCGGCGCGGTGACCGGCACCTCGGCACCCGTCGCCCTGACCGCGGACCTGACCGGCGTGACCTGGCTCCGGCTGCACGTCGACCCGCACGGGTCCACCCTCTACGACCACGCCGACTGGGCGGCCCCGGCTCTGACCTGCCACTGAGCGGGCACGGCCGGCCCGGGTACGCACTCCCGGGCCGGCCGGCCGGTGACCGAGCAGGACCGGCGTCGGCCACGCCTTCGCCCGGGGCCGACGCCGGGCGAGGACGTGGCCCCGGGTCGTGCCACCCGGCAGAACCCACCTGTTGACCGACGATCAGAAAGCAAGGCAGTGGCAGACCAGGGATTCCTCGCACATCAACGACGGGCCGTCATTCTCGATCTGGTGCACCGCGGGGGTGGCGTCCGGGTGGCCGACCTGGTGGAGCAGCTCGGCGTCTCGGACATGACGGTCCGCCGGGACCTCGACACCCTGGCCCGAACGGGCGCGGTGGAGAAGGTGCACGGCGGCGCCCTGGTCCCCGTGGCCGGAAGAGCACTCGACGAGCCCGGGTTCGAGGCGAAGTCGGGCCGCGAGTCGGGCGCCAAGGCGGCCATCGCCGACGCCGCTGCCCTGCTGGTCCAACCGGGCAGTGTGGTCGGTCTCTCCGCGGGGACCACCGCCTTCGCCGTGGCGACCCGGCTGCTGGACCGGCCGGATCTCACGGTGGTGACCAACTCGCTGCCGGTGGCCGGCCTTCTGCGGGCCGCCGACCGGGAGCAGGCGCACGTCTCGCCCGCGGTCCTGGTGACCGGCGGCGCCCCCACCCGTTCGGCGGCGCTCGCGGGGCCCCTCGCCAATCTGACGATCGAGTCGCTGCACGTCGATCTGCTCATCATCGGCGCCCACGGCGTCTCCGAGCGGGCCGGTCTCACCACGCCCGATCTCGCGGAGGCGCAGACCAATCGGGCGCTGCTCGCCTGCGCCCGGCGGGTCGCCGTGGTGGCGGACCACACCAAGTGGGGCGTGGTCGGCCTGAACGGCTTCGCGGAGCTGGGGGCGGTCCACCACTTCGTCACCGACGACCGGCTGGACAGCCACGCCCGGTCGGTGCTCGCCGACAGGGTCGGGGAGCTGATCCTGGCGCGCGAACCGTCGGGCGGGCACGACCCGGCGTAGCGGCCGCCCGGACGGCCCGGGCCGTCCTTTTTCAGGGAATCGCCGTTTCCGACGCCCGCCGGAATTCCGGGCTCGGCACACTCCGTAGACCTGTCGAATTCCCGGCCGGCGATCCGCCGGGGCAGTTCGCGAGGGCAGGGTATTCCGGTCGCCCGCCGGCGCGGCCCGGCGTCGGGGCGGCCGACGCCGGGCCCACGGGTTGCGGGGGACCAGTCGGCCGGCCGGGCGGAAGCCGAGCCGGAGCCGGCTTCCGCGAGTACCATCGACCCATGTCAGGGCGGCCTTCCGGCCGGATGGGGCGCCGGTGCTCCGGCTCCGCCCCGGCGGGTGAGGTGAAGCGGCCGGCCCGTCCCCGGCAGGACGGCCCGTGGTACGAGGGGACTACCTACCCATCCCCGTACCCGGCGCGCGCCACTACCCAGGCACCTCCCTATCAATGACCCGGGAATTACCCACAGGTCGCCTGCCATCGGCGCCATTCGTTATCAGGAAAAGGCTCTTTCCCGTGGCTTTTGACCCGTCCTGTGCCGTTTTCTGGATTCAGAGGCAATCGAACTGCCGGCGGAAGGCGGACCAGCGGCCTCGATGACACCCAGCAGGAGGCGATCATGGGACCGAGCCCCGGGACAACCACCACCGTCGACGACCCGCGAACGGGGCGCGACCGGGACCCGGCGGGCGGGCTGCCCGTGGTCCGGGCCATTCCCCACCACCCCGGCTCGGTGCGCGCGGCGCGCCGGATCGCCCGTACGGCCCTGCGGGAGTGGGGCGTGGACGAGGACACCACGGAGCTGGCCCTGCTGGTCGTCTCCGAACTCGTCACCAACGCCGTCGAACACGCGCTGCCGCCGGTCGCCCTGCACGTGGAGCGTCCCACCGAGCGCACCGTGCACATCGAGGTCGACGACGGGGGGCCGGCCTCCGTGCAGGGTGCGTGGTGCGCGAACCGAACGCCGGAGGAGGGCGGCCGCGGCGGCGGCATCATCGACGTCCTCGCCTCCGCGCACGGCAGCCGCCCGCTTCCCTCCGGCGCCAGCCACTGGGCGGACCTCACCACCTTCTGACGACCCGACGACCCGACCGGCCACCGGCCCGGTCCCCTGTCCGAACGACGTCGGCCACCCCCGCCGGCCCGTACGACCACCCAGGGACGATTCTCATGACCACACTCGACCTGCCCCTGCCCCTGCGTCTCCCCCCGGCCGCCTACCTGCGGTACTACCCGCACAACCGCTCGGCGGTGGACCGCCACCGCGAGGCCCTGGACCGCTTCGCCCGCCGCCTGGGGCTGCCCTCGCCCGCGGTCTACCTCGACAACGGCCGCAGCTCCACCGGCCCCCGGCCCGGTTTCGAACAACTGGCCCGGGCCGTGCTGGACGGCGTCCACCGGGTGCTCATCGTGCCCGGGCCGTGGGTCTTCTCCGTCGACGACGCGAAGGCGCGACTCGCGGTGCGCCTGCTCACCGCCGCCGGCTGCCACCGCATCCTGATGCTGCCGCCACCCGGCGGGGGAGGATCCGCGCCGCCGCCGGAGACCGACCGGCGGACCGAGCCGGGAAGGACGAGGACGTGAGCCGGGCGGGCCTGTCGTTCCGGGCCGCCACCGGGGACACACGGTCACGACCTGTCGGGCGCCGCGGCGGGGCACCGCACCAGGAGGACCGGACGGTTGGCCCCACCAGGGGCACCGGCGCCACCGCGATGTACCTGCGCTGCTACCCGTACGACACCTGGCGCATGGCCTGCCACCACGAGGCCCTGCTCGGCCAGGCCGTCCGGCTCGGACTCGGCCGGCCCCACCTCTACCTGGACAACGGGTTCCGCTCGCGCGCACCGCTGCCGGCGCTGGAGCATCTGTTGCGCCTGACCGCCGACGGCGGCTACCGCACGGTGCTGGTCCCGGGGCCGTTCGTCTTCTCCCTGGACGACACCGAAGCGCGCGGCCTCGTCCGGCGGTTCACCGCCGCGGGCTGCGAGGTGCTGGAACTCCTCCCGACGCGCGGCGGGTCGTAGCGGCACCCCGGTGACCGGCAGGTCCGGCACGGGCGACGCGCCGGCCCGCCCCGCCGCGTCGTCCGGGGTGTCGCCCGATGACCTCAGGGTGGCCGGCGTCCTCGGGGCGTCCCCCCGCGTCGGACGGCGGACGGGCCGGGCAGGTCCGGGCCGGCGACGCGGGTGGGGCCTGCGCGAATGAGGGGCCGGTGCGGTGTGTCCGGGAGGTTCTCACCGCACCGGCCCGGTTCGGGGCAGCGTCAGCTGCAGGTGGCGCCGGCGGACTGCCAGCTGCTCGCGTCGACCATGGTGGTGGGCGCGAAGGCCTCGGCGGGGAAGTCCTTGCCGTTCTTGAGCTTGTCGTACATGGTCTGGACGGCCAGCGCGCCGACGTCCTTGCCGTTGATGAACAGCGCGGCCTTCATGCCCGAGGGCTTGCCCGACCCCCAGTCCTTGCAGGCCAGGTAGGCGCCCAGGCCGACGCCGGCGATGTTGTCCGCGCTCACGCCGGCGTTCTCCAGCGCGGTGACGCCGCCCTGGACGTTCTCGTCGTTGCAGCCCCAGACCACCCAGTGCTTGACGCCCGCGTTGGCGGTGATGGTGGCGGCCACCTTGTCCTGGGCGCCGGTCGGGGTGTTGTCGGTGGCGATGTCGATGTTCTTCACGTCCGCCCCGCCTCCGGCCGAGAAGGCGTCCTTGGCGGCCTTGACGCGGTCCCCGCAGACGGTCACGTCCTGCTTCCAGGCCGAGATGATCCGGGTGTCGGCTGCCGACCAGCCGGCCTTCTTGAACTCCTCCGCGGCCCGCTTGCCGACCTCGCCGCCCATCTGGGCGCCGCTGAAGCCGATCCGGGCCACCAGGTCGGACTTGCCGCAGGACTTCGGGTCCGGGCCGGTGGCACAGATCTGGTCGTCCGAGGTCAGCAGCGCGACCTTGGCGTCCTTCGCGATCTGGACCACCTGCGGGCCGACGGCCGGGTCCGGCACCACGATGATCAGGCCGTTGCTCTTCTGCGCGACGGCCGACTGCACCTCGCTGATCGTCTTGTTGGCGTCACTGCCCAGGTTGACGACCTTGAGGTCGACCCCCAGCTCCGCGGCCTTCGCCTTGGCGCCGGCCGCCTCGCCGACGAAGTACTCCTGGTCGCCCTGCTTCTGCAGGTAGGTGATCGAGACCTTCCCGTCCACCGGCGCGGCGGGTCCGGAGGCGGCCGAGGACGACTCCTGGCCGGTGGAACAGGCGCTCAGGCCGAGGGTGACCGCCAGGCCGAGCGCGGCGGCCGAGGCGAGGCGGTTGCGGGAGGTGTGCATGAGGTGCTCCAGGGGCGGGGAGGGCCGACCGGCTCAGACATCAGAACCAATCAGAATCAATCGTTTTCCAACGACGTGGGGCAAGGAAAGCGCTCCGCCGACATCCACGTCAAGCCACCCCCGGCAGGGCGCCCACTTTCGCAACCTCTCCGTTACAAGAAGCATTGCTGATACGTAGATTGGGGGCCCATCCGCTACCGCGCCAGGAGCGGTCGCATCCCGCCGGCCCAACACGGCAGGGTGGGCCGGACCGGAACTACCTGCCACAGATGGCAACGCACCCGACCGATCAGCCATTCAGAGCTGACGTATTGTGTTTGATTTCAGTCATGGGCAACCCCACGCCGGCCACCACCCGGCCTCCGGGCGGACCGGCGAACGGGCCGAGGGGCCGGGCCGAGGGGCCGAGGAGCCGAGGAGCCGGGGCCGATTCCGGGAGGCGAGAAGTACTGGACGCGCGGCCGGGCGATGGGATAGAAAGCCCGCACGGAAATTCGTGCACACACCGCCGTCGGCCGGCACCCGCCGCCAACCCCGGCTCGCCGCCCCACGACGACTGCCACCCCCGTCCGCCGCCCGGAGCGGGCCGGCTCGTTCTCGCGCCGCCCCCACCGCGCCGGCTCTCAGCTGCCCCGATCAGGAACCGGGCCAGAAGACGGGTCCCCGCCGCCCCGGCCGTCCCTCCGCCCGGGCGCACCACCGGACCTCCGCACGCCGAACCAGCACCACGCCGGGGTGAACCACCATGACCTTGACCCTCGAAGACATCCGCGCCCAGCAGTTCACGATCGTCCGCCTCCGCGAGGGCTACGCCGTGAAGGAGGTCGACGACTTCCTCGACGACGTCGAAGCCGCCCTCACTCGCCTGCGCCACGAGAACGAAGCACTGCGGGCCCAACTCGCCGCAGCCACACGGAACCGATCGCAGCAGCAGAGCCGGCAGGAGGTGGCGCGGCCGCACCCGGCGGTGCCACCGGCCGACCGGGCCGGGCCGCCTGCCCCTGCCCCGTTCCCGCCCCGGCCGGCCCCGGACCCCGGCAACGCCGCCCGGCTGCTGGAGATGGCCCAGCAGGTCGCCGACCGGGCGACCGAGGCGGCGCGCCGGGAGGCCGAGGCGCTCGTCGGCGAGGCACGCGGCCGGGCCTGGAGCATCGAGCGGGCCGCCCGTTCCAGGGCCGACGCCCTGGAACGGGACGCCGAGGACAAGCACCGCTCGTCGATCGGCGCCCTGGAGTCGGCCCGGTCCGTGCTGCAGGCCCGGATCGACTCCCTGCACAGCTTCGAGCAGGAGTACCGCACCCGCCTGAAGTCCTTCGTCGCGTTGCAGCTGGACCAGCTGGAGACGCCCGTGGACGGGCCGCCCGCACCCTCCGGCCGGCCGGAGACCACCGCGCCGTCCCGACCGTCCCCCGCTCCCCTCAAGGTCCCCGTCCCGACCCAGCTCCGAGGCTTCCACCTGGACGACGACGACTGAGCCGCCGCCGCGCCCGGCCGCGGAGGACGACACGGGATCCCCACCGGCCGGGCGCGGCACCGGCACGCACTGTTCCCGGGCCGACCGGTCGTCGGCCGCTCCGCACCGCTCCGGCCGGCCCGGCCCGGGGGACGGACGAAAGGCCCTGCCACCATGACCAACCAGGCGAAGCACCGGCGGAGCCCCGCCCTGAGCCGCAGGCTGGGCGCCGCGGGCGCCGTCGCGGCCGTCACCGCCGCCGGCCTGGGCTGGGCCCTCCAGTCGCCCTCCTCCGGCGGCCCGGCGGCCCTCGGGGCCCCGGCCGCTCCCAGCGCGTCCAGCAGCATCCGGGGCGATGCGACGGACCAGCCCCTGCCGGCCGCCCCCTCGTCCTCGCTGCTGCCCGCCGGCACGGGCGCCGGCGCGGTCTCCCCCGCGTCGACCGCCCTCTGGTCCGCACCCGCCGGGCCCCCGGCTCCGGGCACCCCCGCACCGGTCGTGGCACCCTCGGCGGCCGCCTCCCCGAGCCTCCGCGCCCCCGCCCGGGCGCCTGCCCGGACGCCTACCCGGGCAAAGGGCGGCCCGGCGGCCCCGTCGTCCCCGAAGTCCCCGACCGCCTCGGCGGCGGCCGGTGCTCCCGGCACCCCTTTGCCCCCGACCGTTCCCGGCCCGACCGTTCCCGGCGCTGCGCCGTCCGGCCCCCTGTCCGACCCGGCGCCGGCCGCCCGAACCCGGGCGGCTGCGGTGCCCTCCGGCCAGGGGACCGCGACGGCGACGCCGGGCGACGGCGACGCCGAGCCGTCCGGGACGCGGGACCGGACGAAGGCCGTGCCGTCCGGCGCCCCGACCACCGCCCGGACACCGGTACCCACCCGCGCCCCGGCGGTCAGCCCCTCCCCGGACCCGACGCAGACCCCGAGGCCGAGCCGGACCCGTACTCCTGCGCCGACCCCCACACCCACGCCCACGCCCACCCCCACCCCCACGCCCACGCCCACGCCCCCAGCGACGGCGGCACCGACCGCGGCCGCCACCCCCGCCGGCCCGCCCTCACCGTCCCCGTCCCCGTCCCCGACGCCGACGCCGGCCCCGTCCCCGTCCCCGTCCCCGTCCCCGACGCCGACGCCGACCCCGACGCCGAGCGCGGCCACTTCGACCGCACTCGCCGCATCGCCACCCGCAGCCCCGTCGCCCTCCTGAGCCACCGCGCTCCCGCCGCCGGCACCCCGGCCGCGCCCTCGGACGAACACCCCGGGAGAGCGACCGGACACCCTGGGCGACCAGGGCGGGGGACGGGACAGCACCCCTCCGGTCACGGTTTCCGGAACACCTTCGGTCGACCCTTGACAGCCACACCGGCGACAGCGTCAACTCGCTGATCAGGGCGAAGCTCACCGAACAGTGGGCCACCCGCCCTGCACCCGAACGGCAGCCATGCCGCCCTGCGAACAGCCGGAGGCCCGCCACAGCCGACCGCCGCTTCCCCGCGAAGCGCGGTCCTCCCGTCCGAGAAGCGCTCCGGACAACGACCGGAGCACACGGCGACCCAACGACGGTCCCGGAGTTCCGAGGGACCGAGACCAGCTGCCTGAGGAGACGAGCACATGGACGACCGAGCCTTCATGGCCAACGGATCCGACCGGGACTCCCGGTCCCGCAAGGGCGACCGGCGCTCGTACGTTCTCGACACCAGCGTGCTCCTGGCAGACCCTCTCGCCATGACGCGCTTCGAGGAGCACGAGGTCGTCCTGCCGGTGGTCGTGGTCACCGAGCTGGAGGCCAAGCGGCACCACCCCGAGCTGGGCTACTTCGCCCGCCAGGCACTGCGCCTGCTCGACGACTACCGGATCCGGCACGGCCGCCTCGACGAGCCGATCCCGGTGGGCGAACTCGGCGGCACCATCCGGGTGGAACTCAACCACTCGGACACGTCGATACTGCCCGCCGGCTACCGCATCGGCGGCGGCGAGGCGGACACCCGCATCCTCGCCGTCGCCCGCAACCTGCAGGCCGAGGGCTACGACGTCACCGTCGTCTCCAAGGACCTCCCCCTGCGCATCAAGGCCAGCTCGGTCGGCCTGCTCGCCGAGGAGTACCGCGCCGAACTCGCCGCCACCTCCGGCTGGACCGGCATGTCCGAACTCCACGTCACCGGCGACCAGGTCGACGCCCTCTTCGGCGCCGGCCACGACCACACCGTCGAGGTCGACGGCGTCCAGGACCTCCCCGTCCACACCGGACTCGTCCTCACCTCCGAACGAGGCCGGGCCCTGGGCCGCGTCGCCGGCGACGGCCGCGTACGCCTGGTCCGCGGCGACCGCGAAGCCTTCGGCCTGCGCGGACGCAGCGCCGAACAACGCGTCGCCCTCGACCTGCTCCTCGACCCCGAGGTCGGCATCGTCTCCATGGGCGGACGCGCCGGCACCGGCAAGTCCGCCCTCGCCCTGTGCGCCGGACTCGAAGCCGTGCTGGAACGCCAGCAGCACCGCAAGGTCATGGTCTTCCGCCCGCTCTACGCCGTCGGCGGCCAGGAACTCGGCTACCTGCCCGGCTCCGAGTCGGAGAAGATGAGCCCCTGGGCCCAGGCCGTCTTCGACACCCTCTCCGCCGTCACCAGCCCCGACGTGATCGAGGAGGTCATCTCCCGCGGCATGCTGGAGGTCCTGCCCCTCACCCACATCCGCGGCCGCTCCCTGCACGACGCCTTCGTGATCGTCGACGAGGCCCAGTCCCTGGAGCGCAACGTGCTCCTCACCGTCCTCTCCCGGATCGGCCAGGGCTCCCGCGTCGTCCTCACCCACGACGTCGCCCAGCGCGACAACCTCAGAGTGGGCCGCCACGACGGCGTCGTCGCCGTCGTCGAGAAGCTGAAGGGCCATCCGCTGTTCGCCCACATCACCCTCACCCGCTCCGAACGCTCCCCCATCGCCGCCCTCGTCACCGAGATGCTGGAGGACATCCAGCACCCCTGACAGCACCACCCGTTCGAGCGCACCTCGTTCGAGCGCACCCCCTGTTCCGCGCGGAGCCGCAGCCACCAGGCTGCGGCTCCGCGGTCGTCCGGGGGTCCGATGCCGCGTCACCCGTACAGCTCGTCAGAGTCGTCACCTTGGTCCGTAGGCGCAGACGATCTCTCCAAGAGCTGGACACGACCCGGAACGAGGACGACCGCGATGACCCGAGCGCTTCCCCACCGACGGACCACGACCGCCCGCCGAGGCTTGCTGGTGGCTGCGATAGCCATGGCCGGGCTGCTCCCGGTGGCCGCCACACCGGCGAACGCGGCCGTACCCGGCCTGGTCGGCGCGCACGGACACGAACACCACCACGGTCACGGTCACGGCCACCGGCACGGCGAGGCCCGGGCCGAGAACCACCGGGGCGGCCACCACCACCGCGGTGAGGACGTCAGTTCCGAGGACGTGAGCACCCCGGACGCCGGTACCGACGAGGACTGCACGTCGGGCGCCCTGAGCCCGCAGCTGGTGGCCGAGCTGGACGCGGCCGTGCAGCAGACGATGAGCCAGACGGGTGTTCCCGGGGTGAGCGTCGGGATCTGGCTGCCGGGGCAGGGCCGGTACGTCAAGTCCTTCGGCGTCGCCGACAAGAAGACCGGCGCTCCCATGACCGAGGACCTCTACGTCCGGATCGGCAGCGAGACCAAGACCTTCACCGCCACCGCGCTGCTGGAGCTGGTCGACGAGGGCCTGGTCGGGCTGGACGACCCCATCTCGGCGTACGTGAGCGGCGTCCCGAACGGCGAGAACATCACCATCCGCAACCTGGCCGAGATGCGCAGCGGCCTGTTCCCGTACTCCGCGGACCCGGACTTCATCACGGCGCTGGAGGCGGACCCCACCAAGCCCTTCACCCCCGAGCAGCTGCTCGCGTACGGGTACAAGCACCCCAACCTCAGCGCACCCGGGGTCCAGTTCCTGTACAACAACAGCAACTACATCCTGCTCGGCCTGGTCGTCGAGAAGGTGAGCGGCACCCCGCTCGCCGAGTTCATCCACGACCGGGTGACGGAGCCGAGCGGCCTGGAACACACCCTCTTCCCCAAGGGGGCCGAGTTCCCGTCGCCGCACGCGCACGGCTACACCGACCAGACGCCGACCGGCGCGACCGTGGACGCCACGGACTGGAACCCGAACTGGGGCTGGGCCGCCGGTGCGATGATCTCCACCCTGGACGACCTCAAGCGCTGGGCCAAGATCGTCGCGACCGGCGAGCTGCTCTCCCCCGAGACCCAGGCGCAGCGCACCAAGTTCCTGCCCACCACCCTCCCCGGTGCGGGCTACGGGCTCGGCCTCTTCGACATCCAGGGGTGGATCGGCCACAACGGCTCGCTGCCCGGCTACGAGTCCCTCACCCTCTACATGCCGGAGACCGGCGCGACCCTCGTGGTCGTCCTCAACACCGACGTCCTCACCCAGGGCAACGAGCCGAGCACCCTCTTCGGCAAGGCCCTCACCAGCCTGGTGACGCCGGACAACGTCTTCTTCATCCCCGCCGTGAAGTAGCCCTCCCCTCACCGTGAAGTAGCCCTTCCCCACCGTGAGGCGGCCCTCCCCGCCGTGCGGGCGCTGTCGCCGCCGGCCGGCCGCACGCTTCCCCGCGGTGGCGCGCAGCGCCCCGGGCCCGGCCCGGGGCGCTGCGCCGTACGGGGCCGTACCGCTGGTGAAAGGTTCGGCGTCGGCGCCGCACGATGGCCGGCGCCGACCCTTCGCCGGTCAGGAGAACGGGCCGAAATCCCCCGCGGCGACGCGGTAGACCGTGCTGGAGCGGTACTCCTGGCCCGGGCGCAGGACGGTGCAGGGGTACTCGGGGCGGTTCGGGGAGTCGGGGAAGTGCTGGGTCTCCAGGGCGACTCCGGCGAAGGCCGGGTAGCGGCGCCCGGACGGACCGCGCAGCGAGCCGTCGAAGAGGTTGCCGGTGTAGATCTGGAGGCCGGGTTCGGTGGTGAGGCACTGCAGCCGCCGGCCGCTCGCCGGGTGCCACAGGGTCGCCACCCGGCGGAGCGCGCCTCCCGCCGGGTGGCGCAGCACCCAGTTGTGGTCGAACCCACCACCGGCCAGGGCAAGTTGCGGGTCGGGGCCGGCCAGGGTCCGTCCCAGCGTCCGCGGCTCGGTGAGGTCGAAGGGGGTGCCCTCGACGGATGCCGGCGGGCCGAGCGGGATCAGTCCGGCGTCCACCGGCAGGTAGTGGTCGGCCTCGACCTGGAGGACATGGTCCAGCACCGTGCCCTCACCCTCGCCGGCGAGGTTGAAGTAGGCGTGGTTGGTGAGGTTGACGACGGTCGGCGCGTCGGTGACGGCGGTGTACTCCACGGTCAACGCGCCGTGCGCGTCCAGGAGATAGCTGACCCGCGCGGTGAGGGCGCCGGGGAACCCCTGGTCGCCGGCCGGACTGCGCAGGGTGAGCCGCACCCCGGAGCCGGCCTGGCCGTGGGCCTCGGCGGCCTCCCAGAGCCGGGTGGCGAAGCCGTCCGGGCCGCCGTGCAGGGTGTGGCCGCCGGGCTGGTCCGGCAGGCGGTGGAGCGCGCCGTCCAGGGGCAGCCGGCCGTGCGCGATCCGGTTGGCGTAGCGGCCGACGGTGGCTCCGAAGTAGGCGGCCCCGCCGAGGAGGTCCGCCGCGTTCGCGCCGGCCAGCACCACGTCGGCGCGCCGTCCCTGCCGGTCGGGGACGTACAGGGCCTGCAACCGGGCCCCGAGGGTGAGCACCTCGGCGGTCACCGCCCCGCCCGCGCCGAGCGTCCAGCGCTCCACGGTCCGGCCGTCGGGCAGGGTGGTCCAGGCTTCGCGGTGGATCCCGGGGGTGGTCATGGTGGTGGTCCGTCCTCTGTGCTCGGGGTGACGGCAGCCCCGGCGCAGGGCGCGAGGCGGCCCGACAGGCCGCTGGGACCGTCCTCGGCTGCGAGGACGGCCCCAGAACGGCGGTGGCGGCTCAGAAGCCCTGGGCGAGGCGGTGGTAGGCCTGGTTCCAGCGCAGCTCGCGGGTGAACTGCCGCATGGTGGTGCCGGCGTCGATCAGCACCAGCTCGGTGCCGATCATCTCGGCGAGGTCGTCCAGCTCCTCGGTACCGATGGCGGTGGAGAGCACGGTGTGGTGCGGGCCGCCGGCGGTGAGCCAGGCCTCGGTGGAGGTCCGCAGGTCCGGACGGGGCCGCCAGACCGCCCGGGCGACGGGGAGGTTGGGCAGCGGCTCGGTCGGCTCGACGACGTCGATCTCGTTGGCGACCAGGCGGAACCGGTCGCCCATGTCGGCCATCCCGACCACCACCGCCGGTCCCGTGGCGGCGTCGAAGACCAGGCGGACCGGGTCCTCCCGGCCGCCGATGCCGAGCGGGTGGATCTCGCAGGACGGGGTGACGGAGGCGATCGAGGGGCAGACCTCCAGCATGTGCGCGCCGAGGATCAACTCCTGCCCGGGCTCCAGGTGGTAGGTGTAGTCCTCCATGAAGGAGGTGCCGCCGGGCAGGCCCTGCGCGACCGTCTTGAGGGTGCGGAGCAGCACGGAGGTCTTCCAGTCACCCTCGCCGCCGAAGCCGTAGCCGTCCGCCATCAGTCGCTGGACGGCCAGGCCGGGCAGCTGGCGAAGGCCCCCGAGGTCCTCGAAGTTGGTGGTGAAGGCGCCGAAGCCGCCCTCGGTGAGGAAGCCGCGCAGGCCGAGTTCGATCCGGGCGGCGTACCGCAGGGAGTCGTGGCGCTCGCCGCCGGCGCGCAGCTCCGGGGCGAGGCGGTAGCCGTCCTCGTACTCCTTGACGAGCTCGGTGACGTCGGCGTCGCTGCTCGCGTCGACGGCCGCCACCAGGTCGTTCACGCCGTAGGTGTTGACGGAGACGCCGAGGCGCAGCTGGGCCTCGACCTTGTCGCCCTCGGTCACGGCGACGTCGCGCATGTTGTCGCCGAAGCGGGCGAGCTTGAGGGTGGCCAGTTCGGCGCGGCCGGCGGCGGCGCGGGCCCAGGCGGCGATCCGGCGGGCGGTGGCGGGGTCGGAGGCGTGACCGGCGACGGTCTTGCGGGCGACGCCGAGGCGGGACTGGATGTAGCCGAACTCGCGGTCGCCGTGGGCGGCCTGGTTCAGGTTCATGAAGTCCATGTCGATGGTGGACCACGGCAGGCGGACGTTGGCCTGGGTGTGCAGGTGGAGCAGGGGCTTGCGCAGGGCGTCGAGTCCCGCGATCCACATCTTGGCCGGGGAGAAGGTGTGCATCCAGGTGATCAGGCCGACGCAGCTGTCGTCGGCGTTGGCGTCCAGACAGACGCGACGGATCGCGGTCGCGTCGGTGAGGACGGGCTTCCAGACGATCCGGACGGGCATGCCGGCGGCGGCGACGGTGTCGGCGACCTCGCGGGACTGCTCGGCGACCTGGCGCAGGGTGTCCTCGCCGTAGAGGCCCTGGCTGCCGGTCAGGAACCAGATCTCGCGGGCTCCGGTGCTGTGCGTCATGGGGTGGTTCTCCTTCACCGGGCCGCGGACTGCTGGCCGTAGACGTGCTGGTAGCGGTGGTTGAGGGCGTCGATGTGGGCCTGCGCGATGGGCAGGGGTTCACCGAGCTGGCGGGAGATGTGGACGGTCCGGGCGACGTCCTCGCACATCACGGCGGCCTTGACGGCGGCCTTCGCGTCCTTGCCGACGGTGAACACGCCGTGGCTCTTCATCAGGACGGCGGGCGAGCGGTGGTCACGCAGGGTGTCGACGATGCCGCGGCCGATGGAGTCGTCGCCGATCAGGGCGAACGGGCCGACCGGGATCTCGGCGCCGAACTCGTCGGCCATCGCGGTCAGGACGCAGGGGACGGCCTCGCCGCGGGCGGCCCAGGCGCAGGCGTACGTCGAGTGGGTGTGCACCACTCCCCCGACCTCGGGCAGGTGCCGGTAGACGTAGGCGTGCGCGGCGGTGTCGGAGGACGGGCTGTGGGTGCCCTCCACGACCTTGCCGTCCAGGTCGCAGACGATCATGGCTTCGGGGGTGAGTTCGTCGTAGGAGACGCCGCTGGGCTTGATGACCATCAGGTCCTCGCCGGGGACGCGGGCGGAGACGTTGCCGGCGGTCCAGACGACCAGCTGGTAGCGGACGAGTTCCTGGTGCAGGTCGCTGACCTGCCGGCGGATCAGGTCGATGGGGTCGTTCATGCGGGTCGGACCTCGCTGTTCCGGTCGGTGGCGGCGGCGCCGGCCTCGGCCCGGCCGAGGGCGGCGTTGCGGATGGCGCGCAGGCGGTGCAGCTGCTTGTCGGGGCCGGTGCCGAAGTGCTCGTGCAGCAGGCGGTACTCGGCGAACAGGTCGTCGTAGGCGTCCGCGCGGGCCGGGTCGGGCAGGTAGGCGCCCTGCCGGACCCGGCCCATCGCGGCGGATGCGGCGCGGACGCCCGGGTGGGCGCCGGCGGCGACCGCGGCGTGGATCGCGGAGCCCAGCGCCGGCCCCTGCTCGGACTCGGCGAGCGAGACCGGCCGGCGCAGCACGTCCGCGTAGATCTGCATCAGCAGGGCGTTCTTCTTGAGGCCGCCGGTGACGACGAACCCGGTGATGGGGACGCCGGCGTTCTCGAAGGCCTCGACGATGGTGCGGGTGCCGTAGGCGGTGGCCTCCAGGAGTGCCCGGTAGACCTCCTCGGGGCGGGTGGCGAGGGTGAGGCCGACGATGACGCCGCTCAGGTGGTGGTCGACCAGGGTGGAGCGGTTGCCGTTCATCCAGTCGAGGGCGACCAGGCCGTGGCCGCCGACCGGCTGGTCGGTGATCTTGCGGGTGAGGAGCTGGTGCAGGTCCTCACCGGTGCGCAGCGCCTCGTCCCGGTAGTCGGCGGGGACGCCCTGGCGCAGCCACCAGGCGAAGATGTCGCCCACCGCGCTCTGACCGGCCTCGTAGCCGTAGGCGCCCTCGACGATGCCGCCGTCGACGACGCCGCAGATGCCGGGCACCTCGGCCAGGGCGGCGCCGTTCAGGACGTGGCAGGTGGAGGTGCCCATGATGGCGAGCAGCTGCCCGTTGTCGACGGCGCGGGCCGCGGGGGCGGCGACGTGGGCGTCGACGTTGCCGGCGGCGACGGCGATGCCCTCGGGCAGGCCGGTCCAGGCGGCGGCCTCGGCGGTGAGGGAGCCGGCCCGGGAGCCGAGCGCCAGCAGGGGGTGCTCCAGGCGGGTGCGGGCGAAGTCGGCGAAGCCGGGGTTCAGGGCGGCCAGGAAGTCCTCGTCCGGGTAGTGGCCGTCCTGGTGGATGCCCTTGTAGCCGGCGGTGCAGGTGTTGCGGCTCTCGGCGCCGGTGAGCTGCCAGACGATCCAGTCGGCGGCCTCGATCCAGCGCTCGCAGGCGGCGTAGACCGCCGGGTCCTCCTCCAGCACCTGGAGGGCCTTGGCGTACTGCCACTCGGCGGAGATCCTCCCGCCGTAGCGGGAGATCCACTTCTCGCCGCGGGCGTGCGCCAGGGCGTTGATCCGGTCGGCCTGGGCCTGCGCGGCGTGGTGCTTCCACAGCTTGGGCCAGGCGTGCGGACTGGCCGCCCAGGCGGGGGTCTCGGCGAGCGGGGTGCCGTCGGCCCGGACGGGCAGCACGGTGCAGGCGGTGAAGTCGGTGCCGATGCCGATCACCGCGGCGGGGTCGACGCCGGCCGCGGCGAGGGCGGCGGGGACGGCGGTGCGCAGCACGTCGCGCCAGTCCTCGGGGTGCTGGAGCGCCCAGTCGGGCGGCAGTTTCTCGCCGGTCCCGGGAAGCCGCTCCTCGACGACGGCGTGCGGGTAGGGGTGGACGGCGGTGGCGATCTCCTCGCCGTCCCGCACGCGCACCACCACGGCGCGGCCGGAGAGTGTCCCGAAGTCGACGCCGACGACGTAGGTCTCCGTGTCGGGGGCGGGGGAGGTCTCGGTCACTGTCTCGTCCTTACTGGCGGGCGCGTGGGTTCCTGCCGCGGTGCGGGCGGCGGGCGGCCACGCCGCGGGGGTGTCGGTTGTCGGGGCCGGTGGCCGTGCTGGGCCCGGTTCCTGTTGTCGGCTTGGGTATCGGTCGCCGGCCCCGGTCGCTGTTGTCGGCGGCGCTCTGTGGTCGGGGCCGGGGTCTGTGGTCGGGGGGGTCTGGTGACGGGGTGGTCCTTCGACGGGGCCGCCGGACCGGTCCCGCTCCGTTGCGGGGGTCCGGCGGCCGGCCGCCGCCGCACCGGCCTCACCTTCGGGAGGCGGCACGGCGGTGGCCGCCGGTACGGGCGGACCGAAGCGGGGAAGGCCGCCCGTACCGGCGTACCGGGGAACTTCCGGTGGGCCCGGTGCAAATTGTTAACGCTAACAACTCTGTGCGCAAGAGCCCGGGGAAAGTCCGTCGAGCGCACCCGGCCGTCCTGACCGGCACGTCCGCCCCGGCGGGGCCGCGCGCAGACCCTGCCGAGCGGTCAGGTGCGCCGCCGCAGGCCGGTCAGGTGGCGGGTACGGGACCGGTCAGGAACGCCGGCGCAGCGCGGTCAGGCGCTGGAGCACGATGAAGACGAACAGCAGCGCCCCGATGACGATCCTGGTCCACCAGGAACTGAGGGTGCCCTGGAAACTGATCACCGTCTGGATCAGCCCGAGCACCAGCACCCCCAGCACGGTGCCCAGCACGTAACCGGTGCCACCGGTGAGCAGGGTCCCGCCGATGACCACCGCGGCGATCGCGTCCAGCTCCAGCCCCACCGCGTGCAGCCCGTATCCGGAGAGCATGTAGAAGGTCAGCAGCACACCGCCGAGGGCGGAGCAGAAGCCGCTCACCGCGTACACCCCGATCTTGGTCCGGGCCACCGGCAGGCCCATCAGCAGCGCCGACTGCTCGCTGCCGCCCAGCGCGTGCACGTTGCGCCCCCACCGGGTGTGGTGCAGCAGCACGAAGGCCACGGCCACCACCAGCACCGCGATCACCGCGCTGGGCGAGAGGAAAACGCCGCCCGGCAGCGGGATCCGGGCCTGCGCCATCGTGGTGTAGCTGGAGTCGGTGATCGAGATGGACTCCACGCTGATCGTGTAGCAGAGACCGCGGGCCAGGAACATGCCCGCCAGGGTGACGATGAACGGCTGGATCTCGAAGGTGTGGATCACCCAGCCCATCACCCAGCCCGCCCCGGCGCCGATCGCCAGCACCAGCGGCACGACCGCGAGGATCGGCCAGTGATGGTGCTCCACCAGCGAGGCCGAGACCATCGTGGACAGGGCGACCACCGCACCCACCGAGAGGTCGATCCCGCCGGCGAGGATCACGAAGGTCATGCCGACGGCGACCACCAGCAGGAAGGCGTTGTCGATCAGCAGATTGAGCAGCACCTGGCCCGAGAAGAAGCCCTCGTAGCTCACCGAGCCGACGCTGAACATGGTGACCAGCAGGAGCGCGGTGACCAGCAGCGGGATGTGCTCACGGAGCCGGCGTGTCAGGGTGGCGTTCATCGGCCCACCTCCAGGTTGGCGGGTGCGGCGGATTCGGACCGGCTGCCGCGCCCGGCCCCGGACCGCCGCCGGTTGGCCAACTTGGCGCGGAACTTGGGGGATTGGACCAGACAGACGACGATCACGACGACCGCCTTGAAGACCAGCGTGGTCTCCGGCGGGACGCCGATGGTGTAGATGGTGGTGGCCAGGGTCTGGATGACCAGCGCGCCCAGCACCGTCCCGCCGAGCGAGAACCGGCCGCCGACCAGCGAGGTGCCGCCGATCACCACCGCGAGGATGGCGTCCAGCTCGATCCACAGACCGGCGTTGTTGCCGTCCGCGGCGGAGACGTTGGAGCTGATCATCAGGCCCGCCACCGCGGCGCACACCGCGCTGAACACGTACACCAGAGCGATCAGGCGCTGCGCCCGGATGCCGACCAGGCGGCTGGCGACCGGATTGCCGCCGACCGACTCCAGCAGCATGCCCAGCGCCGTCGACCGGGTGAGCAGCGCGGTCAGCAGCACCATGACCGCCGCCAGCACGACGGCGAACGGCACGGTGAGCCAGTAGCCGCCGCCGATCAGCTGGAACGGGTCGCTGGTGACGGTGATGATCTGTCCGTCGGTGACGAGCTGGGCGACGCCCCGGCCCGCCACCATCAGGATCAGCGTCGCGATGATCGGCTGCACTCCCACCTTGGAGACCAGGAAGCCGTTGACGCCGCCCAGCACCAGCGCGACCAGCAGGGCCAGGCCCACGGCGGTCAGCACGGTGCCGGTGCTGCCGGGTTCGGCGGACCGGCTGATGTACAGGCAGGCCAGGGCACCCGCGATGGCGACGGTCGAGCCCACCGAGAGGTCGATCCCCCCGGTGGCGATGACCAGCGTCATGCCGAGCGCGACGAGGATCAGCGGCGCCCCGAAGTGCAGGATGTCGATCAGGCTGCCGTAGAGGTGGCCGTCCTTGATCCGGACCGCGAAGAAGTCCGGGGTGAAGGCCACGTTGGCCAGCAGCAGGGCCGCGAGGATCGCGGCCGGCCAGAACAGGCGGTGCTTGGTCATCCCTGTGCTCCGCTCGCGATGGTCTCCATGATCAGCTCCGGGGTGAGGCCGCCGTCGTTGCGCAGTTGGGCGACCATCCGGTGGTCGCGCAGGACACCGACCTTGTGGCTGAGGCGCAGCACCTCCTCCAGTTCGGCGGAGATGAAGAGCACCGCCATGCCCTCGCCGGCGAGCTTCGCCACCAGCTTCTGGATCTCGGCCTTGGCGCCGATGTCGATGCCCCGGGTGGGCTCGTCGAGTATGAGGAGCCGGGGGTCGGTGATCAGCCAGCGGGCGAGGAGCACCTTCTGCTGGTTGCCGCCGGAGAGGTTGCGGACCAGCGCCTCGGGGTTGTTCGGGCGGATGTCCAGGGCCCGGACCCAGCGGATCGCGAGTTCGTCCTGGATGCTCCGGCCCAGCGGCCTGGTCCAGCCGCGGGCGGCCTGGAGGGCGAGCACGATGTTCTCACGCACCGTCAGATCGCCGATCAGGCCCTCGGTCTTGCGGTTCTCGGAGCAGAAGGCGATGCCGTGGCCGATCGCGGTGCGCGGGTTGCGCAGCACGGTCTCCTCGCCGTCGACCCGGACCGTCCCGGCGTCGGCCTGGTCGGCGCCGAACAGCAGCCGGGCGGCCTCGGTGCGCCCCGACCCGAGCAGGCCGGCGAGGCCGACCACCTCGCCGGGGCGGACGGTGAGATCGTAGGGCTCCACGGCGCCCCGGCGGGCGAGGCCGGTGGCGCGCAGGAAGGGCCCGGCGCCCCCCAAATCGGCCGGCTGCTTGCGGGCGGTGTCCGACAGGCCTTCCAGGCCCTGGAGTTCGGCGCCGATCATCCGCGCGACGAGCTGGCGCTGGCTCAGCTCGGAGGTGAGGTACTCCCCCTCCAGCCGGCCGTTCCGCAGGACGGTCATCCGGTCGCAGATCTCGTAGATCTGGTCGAGGAAGTGCGAGACGAACAGGATCGCGACGCCCCGCTCGCGCAACCGCCGCATCACGGCGAACAGTTGCGCCACCTCGTCGCGGTCGAGACTGGACGTCGGCTCGTCCAGGATCAGCACCTTGGCGTCGATGTCCACCGCGCGGGCGATCGCCACCAGTTGCTGGACGGCGATGGAGCAGTCGGCGAGCGGCATCGAGACGTCCAGGTCGAGGTCGAGCGCCGCCACCGCCCGGGCCGCGCGGCGCCGCACCTCCGCCCAGTGGATCAGGCCCAGCCGGCGCGGTTCGCGGCCGATCAGGATGTTCTCCGCCACCGACAGGTTCGGGCAGAGGTTCACCTCCTGGTAGACCGTCGAGACACCGGCCTGCTGGGCCTGCGACGGGCCGGTGATCGTGGTCGGCCGGCCCGCCAGCAGCACCCGGCCGCCGTCCGACTCGTGGACCCCGGTGAGCACCTTGATCAGGGTCGACTTGCCCGCGCCGTTCTCACCCATCAGCGCGTGCACCTCGCCGGGGAAGAGCCGGAAGTCGACCCCGTCCAGTGCCAGCACGCCCGGGAACTCCTTGCGGATCCCGTGTACTTCCAGGACCGGTTGCCGGAGCATCGCAGTCCTCCTCTCATGGTGGGCACCGGGGCCCCTGGCGTCGCCGCGCGCAGGGACCCAGGCCACCCGGGGCCGGTCAGTACTGGCGGGTCGGCAGGGCGGCGGCGGCCTGGTCCTGGGTGAAGACACCCTCCTCGGTCTTGATCCGGCGCTCGACGCTCTCGCCCTTCTTGACCTTCTTCGCCAGCTCCATCAGCTGGTCGCCGAGGAGCGGGTTGCACTCGACGACGACGTTGATCTTGCCCTGGCTCATCGCGGTGAAGGCGTCCTTGACCCCGTCGATCGAGATGATCCTGATGTCCTTGCCGGGCTGCTTGCCGGCCTCCTCGATCGCCTGGATCGCGCCGAGCGCCATGTCGTCGTTGTGCGCGTAGAGGACGTCGATCTTCGGCTGGGACTTCAGGAAGGCCTGCATGACCTCCTTGCCCTTGGCCCGGGTGAAGTCACCGGTCTGCGAGGCGAGGACCTTGAACTTCGGGTCGCCCTTGATGACGTCGGCGAAGCCGGACTTGCGGTCGTTCGCCGGCGCGGAGCCGGTGGTGCCCTCCAACTGGACGATGTTCACCGGATCGGCCTTGCCCTGGTACTCCTTCACCAGCCAGTCGGCGGCCCGCTTGCCCTCCTCGACGAAGTCCGAACCCAGGAAGGAGACATAGAGCGACTCGTCCTGGGAGTCGACCGCGCGGTCGGTGAGGATCACCGGGATCTTCGCGGCCTTGGCCTCCTTCAGGACGGTGTCCCAGCCCGACTCGACCACCGGCGAGAAGGCGATGATGTCGACCTTCTGCTGGATGAACGAGCGGATCGCCTTGATCTGGTTCTCCTGCTTCTGCTGGGCGTCGGAGAACTTCAGGGTGACGCCGGCCTTCTTCGCCGCGTCCTGTACCGACTTGGTGTTCGCCGTGCGCCAGCCGCTCTCGGCGCCCACCTGGGAGAACCCGATGGTGATCTTGTCCGACCCGCCGCCCGCCGCACCGTCGGCGGCGGCGCCACCGCTCGAACAGGCACTGAGGACCACGGCCATCGCGCCGGCCGCCAGGGCCGCCGCAGCTCTCTTGAACATAGTTGTTTCCTCTCGGGTGGCCACCGTCGGGCATCGGCTCGGGGCCCGCTCGACGGGGAGCACGGTCGTCCGCGCGGCACGCTTGCGACGACCGGGGTGGAAGGAGGTTCGGCGGGGCCCGTACCGGGTCGCGCACCGAGGTGAGGTGGGTGTCCGACGGAGGTCCGGCGCGGGTCCGGGTGAACGGCGGGTTTCGTCGTCGTTCCGTCGATGGGGAGATTGTTAACGCTCACAATTAGCGGGTCAAGAGACCCGGAGCCGCGTTACTCAACCTTTATGATCGCCGTACCGCCTGCCCGGCGATGCTCTTCTCGCCGTCAGGAGAGGCCAGTTGACGGCAGGCGAGGGAAGACCTCGCAGGTGGACGGCCCACGTCGGGGCGGCGGCGGCCCGGCCGGGCCGGGAGGCCGCGACGGTCCCGATCGGCCACCGGACCGGGACCAGCCGGCCGCGGACCTGCCCCGGGCGGCGACGGAACCGCGCAGCGGCCTCAGGGACGAGCAGCCGGGCCGGTGCTCCGGCGCACCACCAGCTCGGGCGGCACCAGCACCTGGGTGTGCGGACGCGACGCACCGTCCAGCTCCGCCACCAGCAGGGCCAGGGCGCGCCGGCCCAGCTCCGCGAAGCCCTGCCGGACGGTGGTCAGCGGCGGCGTGAGGTACGCGCCCTCCGGGATGTCGTCGAAGCCGACCACGCTGACGTCCTCGGGCACCCGGCGACCGGCCTCGTGCATGGCGCGGAGCAGGCCGAGGGCCATCTGGTCGTTGGCGCAGAACACTGCGGTGACCTGCGGGTCCTCGGCGATCCGCCGTCCGGCCTCGTAGCCGGACCGGGCGCTCCAGTCGCCGGTCCACGGTTGCGGGACGGGCGCCCCGGCCGCCTCCAGCTCCCCACGCCACCCGTCGCTCCTGAAGGCGCTCTCCAGCCAGTCCCGCGGGCCGGCGACGTGCTGGACGGTCCGGTGCCCGAGGTCCAGCAGGTGACGGGTGGCCGCGGCCGCTCCCGCCCGGTTGTCCACCGCCACGATCGGCATCCTGGACCGGGCCGCCGAACAGACCGACACCACCGGCACCGCGCTCGACAGCGTGGAGATCGCCCGCACCGCCATCAGCTGCGGCGCGATCACCACGATCCCCTCGACGCCCTGGTCGCGCAGCCGGTCGGCCGCGTCCTGGACCGAGCGGGCGTCCAGCGATCGCAGGGTGGCGACGCTGACGAAGTACCCGGCGTCGCGGGCCGCCTGCTCGATGCTGTCGAGCATCAGGGCCGGGCCGTAGAGCGTGCCGCCGAAGCTGACCACCCCCAGCAGCTGCGACCGGCGGGTGACCAGGGCGCGGGCGGCCGGGTTGGGCCGGTAGTCGAGCTCGCGGATGGCCGCCAGGACCTTGTCACGGGTGCCCGGCCGGACGTGGGGGGCGCGGTTCAGGACCCGCGAGACCGTCTGGTGCGACACCCCTGCCACCTTGGCCACGTCCGCCATCACGGCGTGGCGCACCGCCTGCTTGGCATTTCCGTCCGTCACTGCCGGCTCCCTCGTCTCGGCACCAGGATAGCCACATGATCTGTTTGCGCTCACAGGTCGGGCGGCGGGCGGCGGCGCACCCCCTGCCCTGCCGGCTCCCGGGCGCTCCCGGGTGCCCCCGGAGGGCACTGCGGGCCCCGGAGGCGGCACCCGGACGGCCGGGCCGGCGCCGCGAGCCTCCGGACCGTCAACGCCACCGTCGGCCTGCCGCTGGGCGCCCATGACATGTCGACGGCGGACGGCGGCCAGGCCGTGCAACGGGACGACAACGGCACCCGCGACCACCTCTGACGCTTCGTCCGAAGGGTCGGGGCCCGGACGCCTAGGCGTCCGGGCCCCGACCCTTCGAGGAAGGCGTTCGCAACGGGTGGGGCGGACGGTTCAGTTGCCGACCGTGAACTGGGTGTCGTCGATCAGGAAGGTGGTCCGGGCCGAGAGGTCCTCCTTGCCCACGAAGCGCACATTGACGTACTGGCCGGCGTAGGCGGACAGGTCCACGGTCTTCTGGACGTATCCGGTGGTCGCGTTCAGGTTGGAGTAGGTCGCCAGGACGGTGTCGCCGGCCTGGACGGTCAGCTTGTCGTACGGGACGGTGGTGGTGCCTTCACTGGTGGTGATGTGCACCCAGAAGGTGAGGGTGGCCCTGCAGCCCCAGGGGATGTACACCGTCTGGGACAGCGTGTCGGTGTGCGGGTCACCGTAGCCGTTGAGCCAGGCCTTCCACGAGCCGCTGCGCGGGAGGGTGTAGGGGTTGGTGGAGTCGATCATCCGGGCGGTCGAGGCGGACCAGGCGACGGGGCCGGACTCGAAGCCGGGGTTGGCGAACTGCTGGGACACCGTGCACTGGCCCATGGTGTAGGTGGTCCAGAGGAAGGACACCACGTCGAGGGCACCGGTGGTGTCCTTCACGGTGAGCGTGACGGTGCTCAGGGCCTGGGTGGTGGGCGTGCCGGTGATCTTGCCGGTGGAGGCGTTCAGGGTCAGACCGGCGGGCAGGCCGGTGGCGGTGTAGGTCAGGGCGCCGGGGTTGCTGCTGACGGCCTTGGTCTGCAGGTTCACCGCCGTGCCGGTCCTGGTGACCTGGTCACCGGGGTTGGTCACGGTCACCCCCTGCGTGTTCCGGGCGCCGACGTTGACCGCGGCCCAGGCGTTGGCGGTGTTCCTGTACGTCGGGGTGCCGGCGCCGTAGAGGTCGGCGGCGGCCTGCAGGGTGGCGGTGCGGGCGCCGGCGTAGTCGGTGCTGGAGGTCATGTACGTGCTGAGCGCCCGGTACCAGATCTTGGTCGCGGCGTCGCGGCCGACCGGGTTCACGGGCAGGCCGTCGTAGGTCGGGGAGCTGTAGTTCACCCCGTTGACCAGCTTGGCGCCGCTGCCCTCGGAGGCCAGGTAGAACCAGTGGTTGGCGACCCCGGAGGAGAAGTGGACGTCGCTGGAGCCCACCGAGGAGGACCAGTAGTCCGCGGACCAGCCGTCCTTGGAGGGCTTGTCCATGTAGCGCAGAGGCGTACCGTCGCCGTTGATGTTGATCTTCTCGCCGATCAGGTAGTCACCCGGGTCGGCGGCGTTGTTCGCCCAGAACTCCACCGCGGTGGCCATGATGTCGGAGGTGGCCTCGTTCAGACCGCCGGACTCGCCGCTGTAGTTCAGGCCGGCGGTCGCGGACGTGACGCCGTGCGTCATCTCGTGGGCGGCCACGTCGATGGAGGTGAGCGGGTTGACGTTGCCGTCGCCGTCGCCGTAGGTCATGCAGAAGCAGCCGTCCCACCAGTACGCGTTCACGTAGGAGTCGCCGTAGTGCACGCGGCTGTGGGCGGCGACGCCGTTGTTCCCGATGCCGTTGCGACCCAGGACGTTCTTGTAGAAGTCCCAGGTCAGCTGGGCGCCGTACTGCGCGTCGACGCCGGCGGTCTGCGCGTTGCCGTTGGTGCCGTTGCCCCACACGTCGTCCGGGTCGGTGAACAGCGTGCCCGGCACGTCGTCGGTCTCGACATGCTGCAGGTCGTAGGTCTTGTGACCGCCACGGGCGTTGTCGGTCATGCTGTACGAACCGCCGGACCCGGCCGTGCCGATGGTGACCTGGCCGGAGTACTGGCTGTTCCCGACGCCGTTCTTGACGTCCTGGAACTCGAACAGCTCGGCGCCGGTCCCCGCGTCGGTGATGACGTGCAGCTCGGAGGGGGTGCCGTCGTGCTGCTGACCGCCGACGACGCTCTCCCAGGCCAGCACCGGGGTACCCGACGCGGCCCACACGACCTTGCGGACCGAGTCCGCCTTCGCGTCCTTCCCGCCCCCTGACCTGGCGCGGCCCACCGCGAACTCCTCGGCGGAGTCGGCGGTCACCGCCCCGGTGGTGGAGGCGACCGCGATGGTCTCCCGGGTGGCCTTGTCGACGCCCTTGGGCGTACCGTCCGGGGCCGTGTGGACGACCAGGTCGCCGCCGAGGACGGGCAGCCCGGCGAAGGTGCGGTCGTAGCGGGTGTGCAGGGTGCCGTCCGCGTCCTTCAGCACGGATTTCGCCTGCAGGTCCTCCTGTGCCCCGAGGCCCAGGGCCTTGGCGGTGGTGGCGCGCCGGCTCTGCGCGTCGGCCAGCAGCGCCGACCGCTCGCCGGGGCTCAGCGCCACCGCGAGGGCTCCCGCCCTGGGCGCGGGGGCGGTACTGGCGGTACTGGCGGTGGCACCCTGGGCCGCGGGCCCGTGCCCAGGGATGCTGTCGGCGGTGGCGACACCGGCCGGCAAGGTGATGGCGACCATCGCGGCCGCGGCTGTCAGCGCCCTCGCGGTGACAGCCTTGTGGGGGGAACGCCTCAACGGAACTCCTCAGGGGGACGGCCGACTGCGACTTCGGCCGGTGCAGTCCCGGACGGGCGGCTGCGCGCCGTCCGGGTGGAGCGGGAGAGCTCGGTGACGCTGCATCAACTGCACGGACACGCACAATTGTTGACCGTGTCCGGGCAAGCGGAAGCGTTCCATGTTTGCGCGGCCATGTCATCCGCCCCCTGGCGACTTGGCCGAAAGGCGCGCATCCCGAAGGCCAACACCCCTGCCGACCGGGCGCATCGCGGGCAAGCATCGCGAACCGACCATCGGGAGGCGTCTGACGCATCGTCATATCTGGTGCACTGGAGCGAAGATCGCCGATCCGTCACACCGGGGTCCGGATCGGCCCGACGGTGGGCGGCACCGATCTCGGGAGCTACCGCGCCACCAGCCGAACTCCCTTGCCCGCCGGGCGATTTCCAGCCGCCCGGGCCCGACCCGGATGTGCGCGTGGCCACAGCTCCCGGAACCGAGATGCGACCGTCCCCGGAACCGAGATGGAGCGACGGGATCCTCCGTGGGCACCGACCGGGCCGCGAGGGGCAGACGGAGGCAGCGGCCCCTCACCCGTTCGGTTCACTCGAACGGCCTACCCGTCTTGCCGCCCCCGAACGGTCGGGACAGCGTGGGGCGCGGACCCGGGAGGGTTCGCAAACCGCCCAGCGCCACCGGGGGCCGGGATCAGCGACCGGGGCCGTGGCGACGGAACAGGAGAGGTCGTCGTGACCTACACGCCGAAGGACGCCACCCCCACCACGGCCGCCACGAACAGGGCGGCGGTCGCCAGGTACGACATGGCGGACCGGCAGGACTTCGCCGACGCCGACCGGGGCCTGATCGCCCCCTTCCCGGACCGGCTGTACGGCGCGGACGGGCGGGTCATCTTCGACGCGGCCCGCTTCGACTACCTGGCCGAGGACGCCCCGGCGCCGGACACCGTCAACCCCAGCCTGTGGCGGCAGTCGCAACTGATCCGCAAGGGCGGCCTGTACAAGGTGGTGGACGGCCTCTACCAGGTGCGCAACAACGACATCGCCAACCTGACGGTGGTGGAGGGCGAGGACGGGCTGGTCGTCGTCGACTGCATGGCCGCCGTCGAGTCCGCCCGGCAGGCGATGGGCATGATCCGGGAGCACGTCAGCGACAAGCCGGTCTCCGCCGTGATCTACACCCATACCCACATCGACCACTACGGCGGGGTGAAGGGCGTGGTCGACCCCGCCGACGTGGCGTCCGGGAAGGTCCCGATCATCGCACCGGGAACCCGGGCGTCCTTCGACAAGCACGCGCTCGGCGAGAACGTCATCGTCGGCAACGCCATGTCGCGCCGCGCCGCCTACGCCTTCGGCAGCCTGCTCGACCTGAACGCCTCCGGGTGCGTCAGCTGCGGCATCGGCATCGCCTCCGTCCCGGGCGTGACCATCTCCTACATCTCCCCCACCGACTCCATCACCCGGACCGGCACCACCCGTGACCTGGCCGGTCTGACCTTCGAATTCCTCTACGCCCCCGACACCGAGGCACCGGAGGAGATGCACATCTGGATCCCGGAGCTGGCCGCGCTCACCTGCGCGGAGAACGCCAACCACTCGCTGCACAACATCCAGACCCTGCGCGGCGCCCGCACCCGCGACGCCCGCAACTTCGCCCGGTACCTGGACGAGACGCTCGAACGGTGGGGCGACCAGGCTCAGGTGCACTACGGCCCGCACACCTGGCCGGTCTGGGGCAACGAGGGCGTCGTCACCCTGCTGGAGTCCCAGCGCGACACCTACAAGTACATCCACGACCAGGCGCTGCGGCTGGCCAACAAGGGCTGGACCCCGCTGGAGGCCGCCGAGGAGATCGAGCTGCCCGAGGCGCTGGGCCGAAAGTGGTTCAACCGCGGGTACCACGGCACCCTGCACCACGACGTCCGGGCGGTGTTCACCAAGGAGCTGGGCATGTGGGACGGCGACCCGGTCTCCCTGCACCCGTACCCGCCGGTGGAGACGGCCCGCCGCTTCGTCGGCCTGATCGGCGCCGACCGGATCCTCGCCGAGGGGCGGCGTGCCTTCGAGGCGGGCGACTACCGCTGGACCGCGCAGATCCTGCACACCCTGGTCTTCGCCGAGCCCGGCAACGAGGCCGCCCGGCAGCTCCAGGCCGACGCCTACGAGCAACTGGGCTACCAGGCCGAGGGCCCGCAGTGGCGCGGCATCTACCTGACGGCCGCGAAGGAGCTGCGCGAGGGCGTCCAGCCGGCCACCTTCGCCACCGCCAGCTCCGACACCGTCCTGGCGATGCCGATCGACATCCTCTTCGACTTCGCGGCCGTCCACCTCGTCGGCGACAAGGCCGCCGACGCCGACCTGCGGGTCGACTTCCGCTTCACCGACCTCGACGAGACCTGGACGATGTGGGTGCGCCGCGGCGTGCTCAACGCCCGCCGCGGGGCGTCCCCGGAGACCCTGCTGACGGTGTCCGGCCCCAGACCGGCCCTCGCCGGTGTCCTGCTCCACCCCGCCACGGCCGACCGGCTGGCCCGCGACGGGGCGATCACCCTCGACGGCGACCCGAGCGTACTCGAGACCTACGGGGGACTCCTGGACGAGTTCGATCCCGACTTCCCGATCGTCACTCCCTGAAGGCGGCAGCGGCGGCGCCCGGGGCCGACGGGAGACGGGCGGACGAGCAGGCGAGCGGACGAACGGACGAACGTGGGCGAGCAGGCGGGACGGCGGGACGGCGGGAAGCGCCCGGCTGGGCAGCGTCGCGATCGAATCTGACGCCCCGTGTTGGATTGTTCGATGATTTCCTGGAGGAAAGCCGCCGCTCCTGTCGATAATTGACGGCATGAGCTTCGATGACGTTTCCTCCCTCTTCTCCCGGTGGGCCCCGGCCCCGGCCTCCTGGCAGCTGGCCGACGGCGTCCTGTCGGTCCGGGCCGACGCCAGGACCGACATCTTCACCGACCCGATGAGCGGCGAGGTGAAGCGCAACGCCGCCATGGCGCTGGTCAGCCCGCCGGACGGTGACTGGCAGTTCTCGGCGCGGGTCCGGGTGGGGTTCAAGGCATCGTGGGACGCGGGCGCCCTCATCGTGGTGGCCGGCGAGGAGCACTGGGCGAAGCTCAACTTCGAGCAGTCGCCGGACGGGGTGCCGAGCGTCTTCTCCGTCGTCACCCGCGGTCGGTCGGACGACGCGGTGGCGGGGGCGGTGGCGGGCGACGCGCTGTGGCTGCGGATCAGCCGGATCGACGAGGCCTTCGCCTTCCACGTCTCGGACGACGGCTCCGCCTGGCGCCTGGTCCGCCAGTTCGCCCTGGCCGGCGGGGACGGGCCCCGGGTCGGCGTCGAGGTCCAGTCGCCGGTCGGCGAGGGCTGCGAGGTCGAGTTCGACGAGATCCGCCTCACCCCGACCCGGCTGGCCCACCTCTTCGACGGCCGCTAGACCGGAGCGGCAGGCAGGGGCCGGCCCCCGTCGGCAGGTGGTGCCCGGCGGGGGCCGGTCCGTCCGGTGCGGGGATCCACCGCTCGGCGCGGCGGCGTCGCGGGGGCGTCACGGCCCGAGGGCGGCATGCAGACATGACCCGGGACGGCGTTCACCTGCCTCGGCACGGCGTTCAGCAGTGCGCGACCGGCCCGGCGCCGTCCCGCACGTCACGCCCGCCCCGCGCGGCACCCGGCTCCGCGGGTGCCCCCTTCTCCCCCGGGCTCCCGGGCTCCGCCCAGGCACCGGCCCGCGCGGAGAGGGCGTACACGTTCGCACCGCCCGCCCAGTACCGGCGGGGATCACCGTGGTCCCGCGCCGCCCCGCCGACAGCGGCCGGACGGGGATGGGGGACCTCACCGGGCAGGGCGTACGGTCCGCCGGGGTGGGTGGACGAGCGGACGTCCGGCCAGAACTCGGCGACCGCAGTGGCGTCCACCTCGACCACCGCGTCACGCCGGCGCCGGCGCGCGACCGGGGTCGCTGCCCGGCGCACCGCGGAGGCGATCGCCTGGGGCGAGGTCAGCGCCCATTCGACGAAGCTGTGGGTGCCGGACCGGCCGTCGCTGTGCCGGGTGCGCAGGGTGACGATCCACGGCGAGCAGCCGTCGGGGCTGGCCCGTCGGACCGGCTGATCGCGGTGTACGACGCCGGTCCTGACCGCGCCGCGGTGGGCCGCGCCGGTGAGGGGCGGGCCGTCGAGGGGCGGGCCGGTAAAGGGCGGGCCGTCGAGGGGCAGATGACGCTCCGCTCGCGGGACGAACGGACCGGAAGAGAAGGACATGGTGTGCTCCGACGGTGCTGGGGGCCTGCGACCGGTCGGGTGAATCACCAGAAGCGAACATATTCAAACCCGATTCCACAATGACACTCGCTCGCCAGCCTCGACGTCAAGCCCCGCAACGGCGTCGATATCCCGACGTAACCTTCCGGCCGCCGGGCGGCCCGCAATTCGTGACCTCTTGCACCCCCTCGGTCACTCCTCGCGCACACCCACGGGTAGCGATGCCGGACTTTGTCCAAGTTTGACGAATCCCTTGACATAGCGAGGGCGCGCTTCGAGACTCTCGGTCGACCACTTGTTTGCGCCAACATGGCGGGACGGCCGTGCCGGCGCAGCAGGGGTCGATGTCCCCGGTCGTCCCCCGCCCCAACGGGCGGGGGACGACCGGGGACTACCAGGAAGCGGGCCCGGACCTGACCGGTCCGGCATGCACGGCCTCCCCGTCAGGGTGGCCGGCCTCCCTGACGCCGTACCAGAAGGTCCGCCCCACGCCCCCGACTTGAGCAGCGCCCCCACCCCCACCCACGTTGCATGCATGGAGCACGCCCCACCCAGTCCCCCGGCCGGGAGACAGCGGTCCGGGCGGCACTCCCCCACGCCGCGGAGCAGTTCCCCCGCCCTGTCATGTTTGCGATGCCACGGCCCAGGAGCTCGTCCGGCTCATGCACCGGAGAACGAAGGTATGAGAACGTGCCGAGATTGCGAACGATCCTGTTCAGCGCCCTGCTGGCGCTGGTCCTTCCGCTCCTGCAGGGAGTGGGCACCGCCCAGGCGGCCACGGTGACGATCACCAACGGCACCCAGTTCAGCGACACCGCCGGCAACCCGGTCCAGGCCCACGGCGGCGGTGTCATCAAGGTCGGCCAGTACTACTACTGGTTCGGCGAGGACCGGAACGCCGACAACACCTTCCGCTACGTCTCGGTCTACCGGTCCAAGGACCTGAAGAGCTGGGAGTTCCGCAACCACGCCCTGACCCAGGCGGCGGACCCGGAGCTGGGCTACGCCATCATCGAGCGGCCCAAGGTCATGTACAACGCCGCGACGCACCAGTTCGTGATGTGGATGCACAAGGAGAACGGCTCGGACTACGGGCAGGCCCGGGCCGCGGTGGCCGTCTCCGGCACGGTCGACGGCGACTACAGCTACAAGGGCAGCTTCCGCCCGCTGGGCGAGATGTCCCGCGACATCACCACCTTCGTGGACGACGACGGCACCGGCTACATGATCTCCGCCGCCAACGAGAACCGGGACCTGCACATCTACCGGCTCACCGCCGACTACACCGCGATCGAGTCCCAGGTGCAGAACCTCTGGGCGGGCCAGTCCCGCGAGGCGCCGGCGATGTTCAAGCGCAACGGCGTGTACTTCCTGCTCAGCTCCACCACCAGCAACTGGGACCCCAACCAGCAGCGGTACGGCACCGCCACCAGCATCACCGGTACCTGGAGCGGCCTGACGGACATCGGCGACGGCGTCACCTACGGCACCCAGACCGCGTACGTGCTGCCCGTCCAGGGCACCGGAGCCACCAGCTACCTGTACATGGGCGACCGCTGGGGCGGCTCCTTCGGCGGGACGGTCAACGACTCCAAGTACGTCTGGCTGCCGCTGTCCTTCCCCACCGACACCACCATGACCATGGGTGCCTCGCCGCAGATCAACGTGAACGCCGCCACCGGTGTCATCACCCCGATGAAGGCCACCTGGGAGAGCCTGACGGGCCGCCAGAGCGGCCGTTGCGCCGACGTGGGCAACTACTCCTACAGCCCGAACGCCCAGGTACTGCAGTGGGGTTGCGGCAACGGTGCCAACCAGAACTTCTGGCTGAAGAACCTCGGCACCGGCTACGTGCAGATCATGGCCCGGCACAGCGGCCTCTGCCTGGACATGAGCGGCGCCTCCACCGCGGACGGGGCGCTCGCCGTGCAGAACACCTGCAACGGCCAGACCTCCCAGCAGTGGCAGGTCCAGAAGGTCACCGGCACCAGCTACGTCCGGCTGATCGCCCGGCACAGCGGCAAGTGCCTGGACGTCACCAACCAGTCCACCGCGAACGGCACCGCCCTGGAGCAGTGGACCTGCGGCACCGGCACCAACCAGCAGTGGCTCCGCACCATCACCCCCTGAGCCGGCGCCCCTGAGCCGGCGCCGCCGAGCCGGCCACCCATCCCCCTGTCCCGCCCCCGTCGACGCCCCTCCACCCCCCGTACGGCGGAGGGGCGTCGTCGTACCCACCCGCCCCCAGCCCAGGAGGACCCGTGTCCCCACGCAAGCAGCCACCCGCCCGTACCCGCAGGACCCGGGCCGGCGCCGGCGCCGCCGCAGTCGCGATCGCCGCTCTCACCGCGAGCACCCTGACGGCCCCGCCCGCCGCGGCGGCCGAGGCCGCCTGGCACGTCACCGTCCGCCTCGACCCGAGCTACCAGCAGCAGCCCTTCCAGGGCTGGGGGACGGCGCTGGCCTGGTTCGCCAACGTCACCGGCGGCTGGCCGGACGCCAAGCGCAACGAGCTGGCCGACGACCTGTACGGCGCGAACGGCCTCGGCTTCACCCTCGCCCGGTACAACATCGGCGGCGGCGACAGCCCCGAGACCCAGCCGTACCTGCGCCCGGGCGCGGCGGTGCCGGGGTACTGGAACCGCCCCGCCGCGTACGGGCCGCCGGCCGGCGGCACCGCCGGCTGGACCGAGACCGCCAACTGGTGGAACCCGGCCGACCCGACGCACTGGAACGCCGACCCCGACCCGAACCAGCTCTGGTGGCTGAAGGCCGCCAAGGACCGCGGCGCCGACACCTTCGAGGCCTTCTCCAACTCCGCGCCGTACTTCATGACCAACAGCGGTCTGGTCTCCGGCGCGTCCAACAGCTGGCAGGACAACCTCCGCGCCGACCAGTACGACCGCTTCGCCGCCTACCTGACCGGGGCGGTGCAGCGCGCGCAGGCCGCCACCGGTGTGACCTTCGACGCCGTCTCCCCGGTGAACGAGCCGGGGACGTCCTACTGGGGCGCCGGCGGCGGGCAGGAGGGCTCCCACTGGGACCCGGCCTCCCAGGAGCACATCATCACCAGCGTCAGGAGCGCGCTGACCGGTGCAGGCCTCAGCACGCCGGTGTCGGCGATGGACGAGACCAACTCGAACCTGTTCCGGGAGAACTGGGACGCCTACGGCGCCCCGGCCCGCGCCGCCGTGGGCAAGCTGAACACCCACACCTACGGCACCGGCGGCAGAACCGGGGCACGCGACATCGCCAAGGGCACCGGCAAGCCGCTCTGGATGTCCGAGGTCGACCTCGGCGGCAGCGGCCCGCAGAGCTTCACCGACATGTCCCCGGCCCTCGACTTCGCCCAGCACATCAACGACGACATCAGGGAGCTGGAGCCCAGCGCCTGGGTGATGTGGCAGGCAGTCGAGGACTACACGAACATGACGCCCGGTCACGAGAACTCCAACTGGGGTCTGATCCAGACCGCCCTCACGTCCACCGACCCGGCCGCCGAGCCCCTGCGCCTGAACAAGAAGTACTGGGCGATGGGCAACTACAGCCGGTTCATCCGTCCGGGCGCCCAGGTCATCGGGACGGACTCCACGAACACGCTCGCGGCCCTGCGGCCCGGCGGTACGGGCGCGGTGGCCGTCTACACGAACTCCACCGGCTCGGACCAGACCGTCACCCTCGACCTGGGTGCCTTCCAGAGCGTCGACACCGCCACCCCGGTGCAGCGGTGGACCACCGACGCCGGCAAGAACCTGCAGCGTGACGGCGACCTGACCGCCACCGCCGCCAAGACCATCACCACGACCGTCGGCCCCGGCTCGGTGACCACCTTCGTGATCCCCGGCGCCACCGGCGTCGACGGCTCGCTGACGACCGACCCGACCACCCAGGTCAGGCAGCTGCTGAACGACAACGGCGGCCTGGCCCTGTCGGCCGGCGCGACCTCGACCGCCGCGCCCGTCCAGCACTCCTCCAACCCCGCCGACACCGCCCAGCAGTGGAAGTTCACCAAGGTCTCCGGCACCTGGGAGAGCACGGCCGCCTACCGCGTCACCAACGTGAAGACCGGCAAGGCGCTCAACGTCAACGCCGGTGTGCTCGGTTTCGCCGCCGCCGGCTCGTCCACCCAGCAGCGCTGGATGCTCTCCACGACCGGCAACGGTCGCAGCACGCTGATCAACAGCGCGTCGGGCCTCCTGCTGGACGTCTCGGGTGCCTCCACCAACGACGGCGCGCCGGTCGGCGTCTACAAGCCGACCACCGGGGACAACCAGTCCTGGAACGTGCGCAGCGCCGCCCCCGACGCCTGGAAGGCCCTGCGGGTGCGCAGCAGCAACAAGTGCGTCGACGTCCAGGGGTCCTCGACCGCGGACGGCGCGCCGACCCTCCAGTACACCTGCGCCGGTGCCTCGAACCAGAAGTGGTCCCTGCGGGCCGCGAGCCCCGGCTACGTGAACGTGGTGGGCCTGCAGAGCGGCAAGTGCCTGGACGTCTCGGGTGTCTCCACCGCCGACAACGCCGCCGTCCTGCTCTACGGCTGCAACGGGGCCGCCAACCAGGAGTGGTCGGTGCGCACCACCGCGACCGGCTACGTCACCCTGATGGCCCGGCACAGCGGCAAGTGCCTGGACGTCTCCGGCGGGTCCCTCAACAACAACGCCCCGCTGGTCCAGAGCCCCTGCACCGGGGGCACCAGCCAGCAGATCAAGGTCGGCTGACGGCCGACGGCCGGGTCGCGCACGGTGTCCCGTGCGCGACCCGGCCGTCCCGGACTGCGGCGTACCCCTCGGGGTACGCCGCAGTCACGCGTTCCCGTCCTGCGGGGCGCGGGCGGAGCTGGCCCGGACGACCAGCTCGGGGGTGACGGAGATCAGCCGGGTGGCGGGGCGCTCGCCGGCCGGCGAGTCGATCTGGTCCAGCAGGAGCGCGACGCACTGCCGGCCGACCTCCTCGAAGTCCTGCCGGACGGTGCTCAACGGAGGGGCGAAGTAGGCCGATTCGGGCACGTCGTCGAAGCCCACGACGCTGACGTCCTCGGGCACCCGGCGGCCTGCGTCGCGCAGGGCGAGCATCAGGCCGAGCGCCATGTGGTCGTTGGCGGCGAAGACGGCGGTGACGTCCGGGCGGGCGGCCAGTTCCTTGCCGATCCCGTAGCCGGACGCGGCGGTCCAGTCGCCCAGCGCGAGCGGCGGGACGGGCGCGCCGGCGTCCTTCAGGGTGGCGTGCCAGGCGGCGGCGCGGCGGCGGGCGGCGTAGGAGTCCTGCGGGCCGCCGATGTGCCAGACGGTGCGGTGACCGAGGCCGAGGAGGTGGCGGGTGGCCGCCGTCGCGCCGGCCGCCTGGTCGGTGTCCACCGAGTGGAAGCGGCGCTCGGGGTCGCCGTCGGCGACGACCACCGGGGTCCCGCCGGGGACGGTGAACCCCCGCCGGTCGAGGATCTGCGCCTCGACGACGATGAGGCCGTCCACGGCCTGCTCGGTCAGCTGGCGGACGGCCTGCTGCACGGCGTCCTCGGTCTGGGCCTCCGCGCAGACCACGTTCACCGAGTACCCGGCCGCCTGCGCGGCGTGCGAGATGGCGGCGAGCGTGCGGGCGTTGCCCTGGGCGGCGAGGTCGAAGGTGACCACGCCGAGCACGTGGAACCGCCCGAGGGTGAGCGCGCGGGCGGCGCTGTTGCGCTGGTAGCCGAGCATCCGCATCGCCGACAGGACCCGCTCGCGGGTCTCCGGCTCGACGTTGGAGCGGGCGTTGGCCACCCGCGAGACGGTCTGCGAGGAGACGCCGGCGAGGGCGGCGACATCGGCCTGGGAGGGAGGGCGCTGCCTGCCTCGGGTGCCGTCGCCGGGCGTCGTCGCTCTTCGTACCATGCCGGTCCTTCCTCGCGTGTCTGCGTGAACATCGTAGCGGTGGGATGCGAAGGACCACGATGCGGGTGGGCGGGGCAAAAGGGAAGGCTGCCGGTCCCCCTGTCTGTGCGGACAGGAGAACCGGCAGCCCGGTGGCGGTACGGCCGACCCTCGGCGGCCTACCGCCGGTCCGTCCTCCCGCCGGCCGGGACCACCACGACTACGGGGTGGCCCCTGGGCGGCTCGGCGGGGGACGGAAGCGCGGGGTGGGGTCAGGCGGGGAGGCCGATGCGGCGTTCGCCGTTGCGGCGTTGCTGGATGACGACGGCGACGACGAGGAGGGCGCCCTGGGCGACGTTCTGCCAGAAGGCGTTGATGCCCTGGACGGTGAGGCCGTTCTCGAGGGCGCCGAGGAGGGCGACGGCGAGGAGGGTGCCGCCGATGCCGCCCTTGCCGCCCTTGAGGGCGGCGCCGCCGAGGGCTGCGGCGGTGATGGCCTTGAGTTCGAGGCCTTCGCTGCCGGAGGTGGGCTGGCCGGAGCCGGTGCGGGCGGTGAGGAGGATGCCGGCGAGGGCGGCGACGACGCCGATGAGGGCGTAGACGGCGACGAGGTATTTGTTGATGTTGATGCCGGCGAGGCGGGCTGCGGTGTCGTTGCCGCCGATGGCGTAGATGTTGCGGCCGATGTCGGTGTACTTGAGGAGGAGGTGGACGGCGAGGGCGACGACGATGAGGATCCAGACCATGACGGGCAGGCCGGCGATCTTGCCGCGGCCGAGGAAGACGAAGACGTCGTTGTTGAGGACGTAGCCCTGGGCGCGGCCGTCGGAGATGAGCTGGGCGAGGCCCTTGTAGGCGGCGAGGCCGGCGAGGGTGGCGATGGTGGGGTTGACGCGGCCGTAGACGATGATGACGCCGTTGAGGATGCCGACGAGCAGGCCGACGCCGACGGCGGCGGCGATGCCGGCGAGGGCGTTGGAGCCGGTGGTGGTGAAGGCCATGGCGCTGACGACGGAGGCGACGCCGGCCTGGGAGCCGACGGAGATGTCGAGGCCGCCGCAGATGATGACGGCGGTCTGGACGACGGCGAGCAGGCCGGTGATGGTGGCGGCCTCGGCGATGACCTGCATGTTGGGGACGCTGAGGTAGTTGTCGTTCAGCACGCCGAACAGGCCCAGGACCAGCACCAGCGCGCCGATCAGGCTGAGGTTCTGGCCGCCCAGCGAGGCCAGCGGGGAACGCCCCCGCTTGGTGGGCCCGTCCGCGGGCCGGTCCTTCACGGCCGGGGTGGGGGTGATGGTGCTCATGAGGATGCTCCAGGGAGGGTGGTGGTCACGGCGGAGGTGGTGGCGCCGGCGAGGTCGTCGGCCATGGCGAGGGCGAGGATGGCCTCCTCGGAGGCCTCGGCTCGGTCGAGTTCGCCGGTGATCCGGCCGTTCTGCATCACGACGACGCGGTCGGCCAGGCCCAGGACCTCGGGCAGTTCGGAGGAGATCACCAGCAGGGCGACGCCCTCCTTCGCCAGGTCGGCGATGATCTGGTAGATCTCCGCCTTGGCGCCGACGTCGATGCCGCGGGTCGGCTCGTCGAGGATCAGGACCTTCGGCTTGCGGGCCAGCCAGCGGGCGAGCACGACCTTCTGCTGGTTGCCGCCGGAGAGCTTGCGGACTTCGTGCTCGATCGAGGGGGTGCGCACCCGCAGCCGGTCGGTGTACTCCTGCGCGAGCTGCCGCTCGGCGCCGCGGCGCACGAACCGCAGCCGGCGCAGCCGCTCCAGGACGACCAGGGAGGTGTTGTCGCGGATGGTGCGGTGCAGCAGCAGGGCCTGGGCCTTGCGCTCCTCGGGGGCCAGGCCCAGGCCGGCCCGGATGACCTCGCCCGGCCGTCCGGAGCGCAGCTTGACCCCGTCCAGGGTGACGGTGCCGCTGTGGATCGGCAGGTCGCCGGCCAGCGCGAGGGCGAGCTCGGAGCGTCCGGCGCCGATCAGGCCGGCCAGGCCGACCACCTCGCCGGCCCGGATCTGCAGGTCGATGCCGCGCACCGCGTCGGTGGTGACGCCTTGGACGTCCAGGACGACGCGGTCGGTGGCGACGTCCTGGCGGACGAACATGGCGGACAGGTCGCGGCCGACCATCAGGCGCACCAGGGCGCCTTCGGTGGTGGTGCGGGCGTCCTGGACGCCGGCCAGGGCGCCGTCGCGCAGGACCGCGATCCGGTCGGCGAGCTGGAAGATCTCCTTCATCCGGTGGGAGACGTAGATGATGGCGATGCCCTGGTCGCGCAGCCGCCGGATGAGGCTGAAGAGGGCGTCGACCTCGTGCTCGGAGAGTGAGGAGGTGGGTTCGTCGAAGGCGATCACCCGGGCCTGCTCGCCGGTGACGGCCCGCATGATCTCGACCAGCTGGCGCTGGGCGGGGGTGAGCCGGGAGCCGAGCAGGTCGGGGTCGAGGACGCCGGCGAAGCCGAGGCGCTCCAGGTCGGCGGTGACGCGGCGGCGCAGCTCGGCGCGGTCCAGCATTCGGCCGGCCTTGCGGGGCAGGGAGCCGGCGTAGACGTTCTCGGCGACCGAGACGTGCGGGATGATCTCGGGTTCCTGCGGGATGATCCGGATGCCGGCGGCCCGGGCCTCGGCGGGGGACGCGAGGGCGAGGCGGGCGCCGTCCAGGGCGACGTGGCCCTCGGTGGGCTGGTGGTCGCCGGTGAGGATCTTCAGCAGGGTGGACTTGCCGGCGCCGTTCTCCCCCATCAGCGCGGTGACCTGGCCGGCCGGGAACTCCAGGGTGACCCCGCGCAGGGCCTGCACCGCTCCGAAGCTCTTGGTGACGCCCAGGACGGCGGCCGCTCCGGTCGGTGGCCGGGACCCCGGACTGGATGGGCCGTGCGCTGCGGTCATGACAGATCACCTCGATGACAAGTGGTACGGGACGGAATACCGGAGGGCGGGGTTGCCGCCCCCGGCCGCGGACGGGGGGCCGCGGGCCGGAGGGCGGCGGGAGCCGGCCCCGCTTGGGGGGCGTCAGGGCCGGCTGGTCTCTCAGCTGCAGGTGACTCCGGCGCTCTTCCAGGTGGAGGCGTCGACCATGGTGGTGGGCGCGAAGGCCTCGGCCGGGAAGTCCTTGCTGTTCTTGAGCTTGTCGTACATGGTCTGGACGGCCAGCGCGCCGACGTCCTTGCCGTTGATGAACAGCGCGGCCTTCATGCCCGAGGGCTTGTCGCCGCTCCAGTTCTTGCAGGCCAGGTAGGCGCCGAGGCCGACGCCGATCACGTTGTCCGCGGAGACGCCCGCGTTCTGCAGGGCCGTCACGCCGCCCTGGACGTTCTCGTCGTTGCAGCCCCACACCACCCAGTGCTTGACGCCCTGGTTGGCGGTGACCGTCGCGGCGATCTTGTCCTGGGCGCCGGTCGGGGTGTTGTCGGTGGCGACGTCGATGTTCTGCACGCCCGGGACGGCGGCGTTGAAGGCGTCCTTGGCGGCCTTGACGCGGTCGCCGCAGACGGTCACGTCCTGCTTCCAGGCCGAGACGATCCGGGTGTCGGCGGCCGACCAGCCGGCCTTCTTGTACTCCTCGGCCGCGCGCTTGCCGACCTCGCCGCCCATCTGGGCGCCGGAGAAGCCGATCCGCGGCACCAGGCTCTCCTTGGCACAGGAGGACGGGTCCGGGCCGGTGGCACAGATCTGGTCGTCCGAGGTCAGCAGCGCGACCTTGGCGTCCTTGGCGGTCTGCACGACCTGCGGGCCGACGGCCGGGTCCGGCACCACGATGATCACGCCGTTGGACTTCTGCGCGACCGCCGACTGCACCTCGCTGACGGTCTTGTTGGCGTCGTTGCCGAGGTTGACGACCTTGAGATCGACACCCAGCTCCGCGGCCTTGGCCTTGGCGCCGGCCGCCTCGCCGACGAAGTACTCCTGGTCGCCCTGCTTCTGCAGGTAGGTGATCGAGATCTTGCCGGAGACCGGCGCGACGGACGCGTCCGAGCCGGAGGTCGACTCCTGGCCGGTGGAGCAGGCGGTGGCCAGGCCCAGCGTCAGGAGGAGGGCGGCGGCGCCGGCAGCCCGGCTGCCATGGGTACGGAACATGGGGACACTCCTAGCGCGTGCACCGAGGCGGTGCTTGCACGGTGAGGGGGAGGGCGGGGACGGGCCACCGTGGGCCGGGCGACCGGACTGGCCGGACATCGGGGAACCAGGCGGGAGCCAAAATAACGATCAGAACTCAACAGATTCCAACGCGTTGGAACAATGACACTCGCCACGCGCTCGTGCGTCAAGCCGGTAAACGGACTGATATCCGCTCGTAACCTTCGAGTTCGCCGCCCGGACCCCCTCCCCGTCACGCGGATGCGGACGGACCTCACGGTCAGCGACCGGACGGCACGGACCGACCGCTCACGAAGCACTCCGCAGCCACCGCCCGAAGCCCCTTCGGGCCCGCTCACCAGGGCGAACTCCCGCACCGGGATGCCGGCGCCACCCTCCACCACGGGGGCCCCCGCAGGTCGTTGGCGATTGCACTGAGCTACCGGCGGGTTTCATCACGAAGGCGCATCACGCCGTGACGACCACTTGACTCCCCCGCCGTCCGCGGTCAAGACTCAACGCCAGCTTCATGTTGGCGTAAACATCAGCCGTGAAGGGCACCCCCGTGAGCACGACGCACCCCCCCGCCCAGTCCACCCCGGCCCGGCCGACAAGCCGGTCCCGGCCGGCACCGCGAGCCCGTCGGCTCGGTCACGGGTCCTTCGGCTACGTCTTCTTCGCCCCGTTCCTGGTCGTCTTCGCGATCGGCATCGCGGCCCCGCTCGGCTACGCCGCCTACCTGAGCTTCTTCCAGGACCGGCTGGTCGGCGGGAACGTCTTCGTCGGATTCGACAACTACACCCGCGCCCTGGGGGACGAGCTCTTCCGGGCCGGACTGTGGCGGGTCACCCTCTTCCTGCTCGTGCAGGTCCCGGTGATGCTGGCCCTCGCCCTGCTGGCCGCCCTGGCCATCGACAGCGGGCGGCTACGCTGGCCGGCGCTGTTCCGCATCGGCATCTTCGTCCCGTACGCCGTACCGGCCGTCGTGGCGTCCCTGATGTGGGGTTACCTCTACGGCGACCGCTTCGGACTCATCCGCCAGGTCGGGGACGCCCTGCACGTCGACGTCCCCCGGCTGCTCAGCGAATCCTGGATGCTGGCCTCCATCGGCAACGTCGTGACCTGGGAATTCGTCGGCTACAACATGCTGATCCTGTACGCGGCGCTGCGCACCGTCCCGCAGGAGCTGTACGAGGCGGCCGAGGTCGACGGCGCGGGCGAGCTGCGCAAGGCCTGGAGCATCAAACTCCCCGCCCTGCGGCCCGCGCTGGCGCTGGCCACGGTGTTCTCGATCATCGGGACGTTCCAGCTCTTCAACGAGCCCAACGTGATGCAGTCGCTGGCCCCGGACGTCATCTCCACCAGCTACACGCCCAACATGTACGCCTTCAACCTGGCCTTCAACGGTCAGCAGTTCAACTATTCGGCAGCCGTCGCCGTGGTCCTGGGCGGGGTGACCGCAGTGGTCGCCTACGCCGTGCAGGCCAGGTCGATGCGGAAGGAACAGAGCCTGTGAGCGTCAAAACCCCTGTCGGCGGCCGAGGGCGCGCTCGGCGCTCCAGCACCGCGCTCACCGTGGCCATGGGGCTGATGCTCCTCTACGCGCTGCTCCCGCTGATCTGGCTGCTGCTCTCGGCCACCAAGGACTCCAACTCCCTGAGCACCAGCTTCGGACTCTGGTTCGGGCACGGGTTCCACCTCTTCGACAACGTGTGGAACGTCCTCACCTACGACGGCGGCATCTACCTGCGCTGGTTCGCCAACACCCTGCTCTACGCGGTGGTCGGCGCCGGCGGGGCGGCCTTCATCTCCACCGCCGGCGGGTACGCCCTGGCGAAGTACCGGTTCCGCGGCCGCAACGCGCTGGCCGCCGTGGTGCTCGGCGCCATCGCGATCCCCGGCACCGCCCTGGCCGTGCCGACCTACCTGCTGTTCAGCAAGCTCGGCATCATCGACACCCCCTGGGCCGTCCTGCTGCCGTCCCTGGTCAGCCCGTTCGGCGTCTACCTGATGCGCGTCTACGCCATCGGCGCCGTCCCGGACTCCATGCTCGAAGCCGCCCGCATCGACGGCTCCGGGGAGATCAGGACCTTCTTCACCATCTCGTTGCGCCTGCTCGCCCCCGGCTTCGTCACGGTGCTGCTGTTCTCCCTGGTCGCCACCTGGAACAACTACTTCCTGCCGCTGATCGTCCTCAGCGACCCTCAGTGGTTCCCCCTCACGGTCGGCCTCAACCAGTGGAACGCCCTGGCGACCGGCGCGGCCGGCAGCGGCGCAACCACCACCGGCTTCTACCCCCTCGTGGTCACCGGCAGCGTGCTGGCGATCATCCCGCTCGTCGTCGCGTTCCTCTTCCTCCAGCGGTTCTGGCAGTCAGGCCTCGCCGCCGGAAGCGTCAAGGAGTAGCGCGTTCCCACCCTCACGTCCGGCCCTTCGCCCCACCACATCAAGGAAGTCCTGCCATGTCCCGTGCAAGCATGCCCTCACGCCGCAGACTCCTGGCACTCGTGCCGGCCGCAGCGCTCGCCTTCACCCTGACCGCCTGCGGCTCGGACGCCGCCCCCGTGGTCTCGGCCGACCCGAGTGCCGCCCTGGACACCGAGACCACGCTGACCTTCTGGACCTGGGCTCCGAACATGGAGAAGACGGTCGCCCTCTTCGAGAAGAAGTACCCGAAGGTCAAGGTGAACATCGTCAACGCCGGCCAGTCGGCGGCCGAGTACACCAAGCTCCAGACCGCCGTGAAGGCGGGCAGCGGCGGACCGGACGTCGCCCAGGTCGAGTACTTCGCCCTGCCCGAGCTCGCACTGTCCAAGCGGCTGGTCAACCTCAAGGAGTACGGCGCGGCGGCCCTGGAGCCCAAGTTCACCGCCTCCGCCTGGTCGCAGGTCGCGGTCGCCGACGGCGTCTACGCCATCCCGCAGGACACCGGCCCGATGGCGATGTTCTACAACAAGAAGATCCTCGACGAGCTGAAGATCGAGCCGCCGAAGACCTGGGCCGAGTTCGAGGCCGCGGCGATAAAGATCAAGGAATCGGACCCGAAGCGGTTCATCACCTCCATCGACCCCGGCGACGCCGGCGGCGTGGACAGCCTGATCTGGCAGGCGGGCGGCCGTCCCTTCCAGCAGAAGGACGCCTCCTCCGTCTCGGTGAACCTGCAGGACGCCGGCGCCAAGAAGACCGCCGACATGTGGACCTCGCTGATCAACCGCAAGCTCGTCGACACCGCCCCCGGGTGGACCAACGAGTGGTGGCAGTCCATGGGCAGCGGCCAGTACGCCATGTGGATCATCGGTGCCTGGGCCCCCGGCAACATCGGCTCCACCATCCCGGAGACCTCCAAGGACTGGCGCGCCGCGCCCATCCCGCAGTGGAACGCGGGCGACACCGTCTCCTCCGAGAACGGCGGCTCCTCCGTCGCGGTGCCCACCACCAGCAAGAACAAGGCCGCCGCCGCGGCCTTCGCGATCTGGCTGAACTCCGACCCGGAGGCCGTCCGCTCGCTCTCGGCCAACGGCCTCTTCCCGGCCACCACGGAGCTGCTGAAGGACCCGGCCTTCCTCGACCAGCCGGTCGCGGGCCTCGGCGGCCAGAAGGCCAACCAGGTCTTCGCCGAGTCCTCCGCCAACGTCGGCAAGGGCTGGCAGTACCTGCCCTACCAGCTCTACGCCAACTCGGTCTTCAAGGACACCGTCGGCCCGAACATCTCGACCGACATCAACACCGGCCTGACCGCCTGGCAGAAGCGCATCACCGACTACGGCAACCAGCAGGGCTTCAAGGTCGCCTCGCCGTGACCCGACGCCGGCGCCGGCCCGGGGTGCGAACCACCCCGGGCCGGCGCCGGCCGGTGACCGCCCCGCGAGCGCCCGCCGGGACGGCCCCGCCGCGCACCCACTTCCCCCAGGAGCACCAGCACCATGCCCGTCCTGCAGATCACCGACGAGGGATTCCGCCTCGACGACCAGCCCTTCCGGATCATCTCCGGCGGCCTGCACTACTTCCGCGTCCATCCCGAGCTCTGGGCCGACCGCCTGCGCAAGGCCCGCCTCATGGGCCTGAACACGGTGGAGACGTACGTCCCCTGGAACCTCCACCAGCCGCGCCCCGACGAGTTCCGCCTCGACGGCGGGCTGGACCTGCCGGCGTTCCTGGACCTGGCCGCCGCCGAGGGGCTGCACGTCCTGCTGCGTCCCGGCCCGTACATCTGCGCGGAATGGGAGGGCGGCGGCCTGCCCTCGTGGCTGCTCGCCGACCCCGACATCCTGCTGCGCAGCCAGGACCCGCGCTACCTGGCCGCGGTGGACGACTTCTTCGGACGGCTGCTGCCGCCGCTGCGCCGCCACCTGTCGACCAACGGCGGCCCGGTCCTGGCCGTGCAGATCGAGAACGAGTACGGCGCCTACGACGACGACACCGCGCACCTGGCGCACCTCGCCCAGCTGCTGCGCCGCTACGGCGTCGACGTCCCGCTCTTCACCTGCGACCAGCCCGGTGACCTGGCCCGCGGATCGCTGCCCGGCTTCCTCGCCACGGCCAACTTCGGCAGCCGCTCGGAACAGGGCCTCGCCGCCCTGCGCGCGCACCAGCCGGCCGGCCCGCTGATGTGCACCGAGTTCTGGATCGGCTGGTTCGACCGCTGGGGCGGCCACCACGTGGTGCGCGACCCCGCCCAGGCAGCGCAGGAGCTCGACACCCTGCTCGCCACCGGCGCCTCGGTGAACCTCTACATGTTCCACGGCGGCACCAGCTTCGGCTTCACCAACGGCGCCAACGACAAGCACACCTACCGGCCGACCGTCGGCTCCTACGACTACGACTCCCCGCTCGACGAGGCCGGCGACCCGACCGAGAAGTACGAGGCCTTCCGCCAGGTGATCGCCAAGTACGCCCCCGTCCCGGCCGAGCCGGTCCCCGCCCCCGGCCCCAGGACCGCCGCCGCCGGCATCCGGCTGGACTCCCGCGCGCCGCTGTTCGCCAACCTGGCGGCGCTCGGCACCGCCGTGGTCTCCGAGCGGCCGCTCACCATGGAGCAGCTGGGCCAGGACTTCGGCTTCGTCCTCTACGAGTGCGCCCTGCCGGCCGCCGGCCCCGTCCTGCTGGAGCCGGGCACCGTCCACGACCGCGCCCAGGTCTTCGTGGACGGCCAGCCGGTCGGCGTGCTGGAGCGCGAGAACCACGAGCACGCCGTGGCCTTCACCGTGCCGCGCGCGGGCAGCCTGCTGAGCGTGCTGGTGGAGAACCAGGGCCGGGTCAACTACGGCAGCGGGATCCACGACCGCAAGGGGCTGCTGGGCCGGGTGATGCTGGACGGCACCGAGCTGACCGGCTGGACCAGCCGGCCGTTGCCGCTCGGCTCGCTCGACGGGCTCACCTTCACCGAGGACGGCCCCGCGCAGGTCGGTCCGACGTTCCACCGCGGCACCGTGCACCTGGACGAGGTCGCCGACACCTTCCTCCACCTGCCCGGGTGGACCAAGGGCAACGTCTGGGTCAACGGCTTCCACCTCGGCCGGCACTGGTCCCGCGGCCCCCAGCGCTCGCTCTACGTCCCCGGCCCCGTCCTGCGCCAGGGGGCGAACGAGATCACCGTGCTGGAGCTGCACGCCGCCCACCGCGCGCTCACCGTCGAACTGCGCGACACCCCCGACCTGGGACCGACCGAGGAGTAGCCGCACCCGCACCCGCACCCGCTCCCGCTCCCGGTGCCGGTGCCGGTGCCGGTGGGGAGCATCGGAACACCCCGTCCGGGGGCCGCGGTCACGGAACGTACCCGCGGCCCCCGGCATTGCGCTGCACGGGGAATCCGCCGGCCCCGGCCCCGGCTCCGAAGCTCCCCCGGCTCCGGCGGCGCCGAACTGCACGAGGGCATCGTGCCTGGTGAGAGCCCTGCCGACCGGGCCGGGCCGCCGATCGGCGGCGCCGGGAACCCGTCCGCCGACGCACCGCGAGGCGCCCTCCCGGTGTCCCGGCCACCGGACCGCTCCTTGCCACCACCCCACCGAAGCGGGATAAATGGGGAGTATGAGCCAGTATTCGGGCACTCTCCGGAGTTGGCTGACCCGCCGTTCCGGCAAAGCCGGCACGGTGGACCCGCCCCCTCCCGAAACCGGCGACCCCCCGCAGCCGGAGGACATCACCGCGGTGGCGCCCCCGGGCGCGCGCCGCCCCCGGCCCCGGCAGACCCCGCGCAGCTTCGCCCGGGAGGTCTTCCTCCTCCAGCTGATGCTGGTGATCCTGCTGGTCGCCGCCGCGCTGGTGGCCGTCGTGGTGCAGACCCGGCGCGACACCATGGCCGACGCCCGGCACCGCACCCTCGCCGCCGCCGAGTCCTTCGCACACGCCCCCGGACTCGTGTCCGCCCTGAACGGCCCGGACCCGAGCGCCACGCTGCAGCCGCTCGCCGAGGAAACCCGCAAGGCCGCCGGCGTCGACGCCCTGATCGTGTACAAGCTCGACGGGATCACCCTGACCCACAGCGACCTCTCGCAGCTGGGCAAGCACGTGATCGGTCCCTACGCGCAGGCCGCCGAGGGCCAGGCCTTCACCCGGACCTTCAACGGCGCGCTCGGCCCGTCGGTGATCTCGGCCGCGCCCGTGAAGGACGCCTCGGGCCAGGTCGTCGGCATCGTCTCCGCCCCGGTCACCGTGGAGTCGGTGCAGAAGACGGTCAACCGGCAGCTGCCCGTCTTCCTGGTCAGCGCGGGCGCGGCCGTGGCCCTCGCCGCGGTCGGCGCGGGCCTGGTCAGCCGCCGGCTGAGCCGCCAGACGCACGGCCTCGGCCCGGCCGAGATGACCAGGATGTACGAGCACCACGACGCCGTCCTGCACGCGGTGCGCGAGGGCGTGCTCATCACCGGGGCCGACGGCCGGCTGCTGCTGGCCAACGACGAGGCCCGGCGGCTGCTGGACCTGCCCGCCGACGCGGAGGGCCGCCCCGTGGACTCGCTGGGCCTGGACGCGGGCACCGCCGAACTCCTCGCCTCCGACCGGATCGCCACCGACGAGGTCCACCTGGCGGCGGACCGGCTGCTCTCCCTCAACAAGCGGTCCACCACGCCCTACGGTGTGCACCGCACGAGCGTGGTGACCCTGCGGGACACCACCGAGCTGCGGACGCTCTCGGGCCGGGCCGAGGTGGCCCGCGGGCGGCTGCGGATGCTCTACGACGCCGGGATGCGGATCGGGTCCACCCTGGACGTCCCGCACACCGCCGACGAGCTGGCCCAGACGGCCGTCCCCGGGTTCGCGGACGTGGTCACGGTCGAGCTGCAGGACCAGGTCCTGCGCGGCGAGGAGCCGAGCGGGGCCAGCACCGAGCTGCGCCGCACCGCCGTCGCCGGCCTCGCGGCGGACCACCCGCTCTACCCGGTCGGCCAGCTGATCCACTTCGTGCCGGGCACCCCCATGGCGACCAGCGTGGCGGACGGCCGGTCCGTGCTGGAGCCGGATCTGGCCGGCTCCCCCGGCTGGCAGGGCCAGGACGGCGCGCGGGCCCGGAAGATCCTCGACTACGGGATCCACTCCCTGGCGGTGGTGCCCCTGCAGGCCCGCGGGGTGGTGCTGGGCCTGGTGAACTTCTGGCGGGCCGGGAACTCCCCGCCCTTCGACCGGGAGGACCTCTCGTTCGCCGAGGAGCTCGCCGGACGGGCGGCGGTGTCCATCGACAACGCCCGGCGCTACACCCGCGAGCACGCGACCGCGGTGACCCTGCAGCGCAGTCTGATGCCCCGCGGCGTGCCCGCCCAGGAGTCCTTGGAGGTGGCCCACCGCTACCTGCCCGCGCAGGCCGGGGTGGGCGGCGACTGGTTCGACGTGATCCCGCTGCCCGGCGCCCGGGTCGCGCTGGTGGTCGGCGACGTGGTCGGCCACGGCCTGCACGCGGCGGCGACCATGGGCCGGCTACGGGTCGCCATCCACAACTTCTCGACCCTGGACCTGCCTCCGGACGAACTGGTGAGCCACCTGGACGAGCTGGTGGCGCGGATCGACGCCCAGGACGAGGAGGGCGAGGACGCCGAGGGCAGCACGCAGCCGGCGATCACCGGCGCCACCTGCCTGTACGTCATCTACGACGCCGTCCGCGGTCGGGTCACCGCGGCCACGGCCGGCCACCCGCCGCCGGCGCTGGTCCACCCCGACGGGACGGTGACCTTCCTCCGCCCGACGGTGTCCCCGCCGCTGGGCCTGGGCGCGGGCATGCCCGTGGAGACCGCCGAGGCGACCCTGCCCGAGGGCTCCCGGCTGGTCCTCTACACCGACGGTCTGCTGCAGAACCGCACCCGTGACCTGGACACGGCGCTGGAGGCCCTGCGGCAGGCCGTGGGCGGGCCGGACCGCCGGCCGGAGGAGGTGTGCGCGGGCGTGATGGAGTCGATGCTGTCGACCCGGCCCGACGACGACGTGGCGCTGCTGGTGGCGCAGACCCGGCTGCTCGCCCCGGAGCGGGTCGCCGAATGGGACGTCGAACCGGACCCGGCGGCGGTCGGCCCGGTGCGCAACGCCTGCGCCCGCAAGCTGGCGGAGTGGGGCCTGGACCACATCTCCTTCGGCACCGAACTCATCCTCAGCGAACTGATCACCAACGCCGTCCGCTACGGCAAGGTGCCGATCCACGTCCGTCTGCTGCTCACCGAGACCCTGGTCTGCGAGGTGTCCGACGGGAGCAGCACGGCCCCGCACATCCGCCGTGCCAAGGACACCGACGAAGGGGGCCGCGGCCTGTTCCTGGTCGCCCGGTACGCCGAGCGCTGGGGCACGCGGTACTCCACCCGGGGGAAGACCATCTGGGCCTCCCAGTCGCTCGACAGCAGCGGGGTACCGGACGACGAGGCCCTGGGCGACATGTTCGCGGGCGAGTGGGACGACCTGGAACTCTGACCCGTGCCTGAGCCGTACGCCGGACGGACCGGCCCGCCGTACGCCCCGTACGCCGAGCCTGTCCGGCCGCCGCCGGGCTCGCCGTTACCCATCCGTGCCCGCCGCCTGCGCACCGTGCATCGCGAGGCACGATTCGGGCGGAAAGCGGACGAACACCGGCAGGGCCCGTCCCGGCCCCAGGGATTCGCAGGGCCGCCCGGGTGCGGTGGCCGCACCCGGGCCGGGCGGCCGGGAGCGTCCCACGCGCAGTGCCTTGACAGACTCCGGCCCTGCTCCCAGACTCTCCTCAACCCGCTGTGTTAGCGCAGACATCACGCTCTCGTCATGGTCTGCGGAACCGGCGCACCACCACGGTTCACCGCCCCCGGCCCACCCCACCCGGAGCGACGGTGCACCGAGCGACCGGCCACCACCGGTACGCCCGCCCCTCCTCGGGACCGCGACCGCCCTCCCGCCCGGCACAGCCGGCCGGCCGTCGCCTCCGCCCACCGCATGACCTCGCACGTCCGTCCCCACCTGCGCCTCCGGGCCGCCCGGAGCACGGACCGGTCATGCCTGAAGTGAAGAGCAAGAGGTAACCCACATGTCTCTCCGCAGCAAGGCCACCGCGGCGCTGTTCGCCGCGCTGGCCGCCCTCCCCCTCTCCCTGGTCGGTGCCGTCGCCCCGGCGCAGGCCGCGCCGGTCAGCATCGACAACGCCACCCAGTTCACCGACCCGAGCGGCAACCCGGTGCACGCCCACGGCGGCGGCGTGGTCAAGGTGGACCAGTACTACTACTGGTTCGGTGAGGACCGGAACGCCGACAACACCTTCCGGTACGTCTCGGTCTACCGCTCCACCGACCTCAAGACCTGGGAGTTCCGCAACCACGCGCTGACCCAGGCCACCGACCCGGAGCTGGGGTCCGCCAACATCGAGCGGCCCAAGGTCATGTACAACGCCGCGACGCACCAGTTCGTGATGTGGATGCACAAGGAGAACAGCGCGGACTACGGGGAGGCCCGGGCCGCGGTGGCCGTCTCCGGCACGGTGGACGGCGACTACAGCTACAAGGGCAGCTTCCGCCCGCTGGGCGAGATGTCCCGCGACATCACCACCTTCGTGGACACCGACGGCACCGGCTACATGATCTCCGCCGCCAACGAGAACCGGGACCTGCACGTCTACAAGCTGACGGCCGACTACACCGGTGTCCAGTCCCAGGTGCAGAACCTGTGGCAGGGCAGCTCGCGGGAGGCCCCCGCGATGTTCAAGCGGGGCGGCGTGTACTTCCTGCTCACCTCCGGCGCCACCGGCTGGGCGCCCAACCAGCAGAAGTACGCCACCGCCACCAGCATCACCGGCTCCTGGAGCGGCCTGAAGGACGTCGGCGACTCCACGGCCTTCCGCAGCCAGACCGCGTACGTGCTGCCCGTCCAGGGCACCGGCGGCACCAACTTCCTCTACATGGGCGACCGCTGGGGCAACTCGATGGGCAAGTCGGTCAACGACTCCCAGTACGTCTGGCTGCCGGTCAAGTTCCCGACCAAGACGACGATGAGCCTGGAGTACTCGCCGCAGATCACCATCGACACGGCGGCCGGAACCGTCAAGGGCATGAACGTGGTCTGGGAGACCCTGGCGGCCCAGCACAGCGGCAAGTGCGCCGACGTGGCCAACTACGACACCTCGGACGCGGTCCAGCTGATCCAGTGGGGCTGCGGCGCCGGCGCCAACGACCAGTTCTGGATCAAGAAGCTCGGTACCGGGTACGTCCAGATCATGGCCAGGCACAGCGGCAAGTGCCTCGACATCGCCGGTGCCTCCACCGCGGACGGCGCACTCGCCGTCCAGAACACCTGCAACGGCCAGCCGTCCCAGCAGTGGAAGCTCCGCGCCACCGACACGGCCGGCTACGTCGAGATCGTCGCCAGGCACAGCGGCAAGTGCCTCGACGTGGTCAACACCTCGACCGCCGACGGCACCGCGCTCGACCAGTGGGCCTGCTCCGGCGGCACCAACCAGCACTGGCAGCGGACCACCGTCTGAGGGTGCACCACAGGGCGACCGCACGGCCCGGTCGTGGACGGCAGGCTCTCCGCCGTCCACGACCGGGCCGGCGGCGCGCCCCGGCGGCGGTCAAACAAAATACGTTGTTGGTATATGTGACTTCTGGTTGAATCCTGAGAACCGGGCCCGCCGTGGTTTCGCCGGGAAGCGCGATCCGCGCGCCCTGCCTCCCGGGTCCGGAAACCGATCCGAGGATTCCTGGGGGAGCACACCGATGCCGAGCACCGCCCCGACCGCCCCGGCCACGGGGCCGGGATCCGTCCCGCCCGCGGACAGCGGATGGTCAGCCTCCCTTGCCACCACCCGCACCCGCCGGCCCGCACCCGCCCGGGTGTCCGGATGAGCGCCGGACCGCAGCTGCGCCGGGCCGCTACGGCCGGCCCGCCGGCGGCCGCGCTGTTCAGCCCGGCGGCGGTGGTCGCCTCCTGCGTCGGCTTCGTCCTCATCGGCGCGCTCCAGGCCCTGTACGGACCGGCGATCCCCGCCCTGCGCGAGGAGTTCGGGCTCTCCCCGTCCGCCGCGGGGCTGGGCCTGAGCGCCCACTTCGTCGGCGGCGTGGCCGGTGTCCTGCTCTTCGACCGGCTGCAGGGCACGCTGGGCGACCGGCGGATCCTGGGCAGCTCGTACCTGCTGATGGCCGTCGGTTCGGCCGGCTTCGCCCTGGCGCCGGCCTGGCCCTTCGCGCTGGCCGCCGCGCTGCTGGCCGGGCTCGGCTTCGGCGGCATCGACTACGGTCTCAACCAGCTCTTCGCGGTGGGCTTCGGGCACCGCTCGGCCGCCATGCTGAACATCCTCAACGCCCACTTCGGGGTGGGCGCGATCCTCGGCCCGGTGCTCATCGGCGCGGTGGGCCCCGAGCACTACCCCGCGGTCTTCCTCGGCTTCGCGCTCGCCGACCTGCCGCTGCTGCTCCTCCTGCGGGGCGTGCGCCCCCGGGAGGCGCGGGCACCGGACGGCGGCACCGCGCGGGCGGACGCCCCCGACGGAGCCGCGAGCCGCAGCCTGCGCACGGTGCTGGCGGCCTTCGTCGTGCTCTACGTCCTGCATGTCGGCATCGAGGCGGGCGTCGGCGGCTGGGAGCCCACCCATCTGGAGACGGTCGGCCACCGCGCGGGTCTCGCCGCCACCGCCACGTCCGTCTACTGGCTGATGCTGACCGTCGGCCGGTTCCTCGTCGCGCCGATGGCGCTGCGCTTCACCGCCCGGGCCGTCATCACCGCCTCCTGCGCGGGGATGACGGCCTGCCTGTTGCTGGCCTCCGTCCCCGGTCTCGCGCCCTACGCCTACGCCGGTGTGGGGCTGTTCATCGCGCCGATCTTCCCGACCGGCCTGCCCTGGCTGAACCGGGCCGCGCCGCAGGCACGACGGGCGGGCGCCCTGGTCGTCGCCGCGTCCATGCTCGGCGGCGTCGCGGCGGGCCCGGCGCTCGGCAAGGCGATCGAGTGGTCCGGGGTGCGCGCCGTCCCGCTGCTGCTCGCCGGGCTCTCGGCGCTGTGCCTGCTGGCCGCGCTGTGGCTGGGGCGCACCACCGGCTCCCCGGCGCGGCAGGGCGGTTGAGCCGTCGCCGGTGCGGCCGGCGGACGTCGGCCCCGGCCGCACCGGCCCCCTGCGGACGGTCCGTCCGTCGCGGACCTGACGTGGTACCAGCCTCCGTCCCCGTGACGCGTCGCGGCTGACGGCCCTTCGTGGTACCTTCGCCCTCGCCGTGAACAGCCGCGAACCGAGGGGGTGAGACCGATCGACGCAGTGACAGGTCGGGGCTCCCTCGCTCACGAGGTCTAGGGAGCGCCCGCAGAGGCATCCCGAAAGGCCGCTCCACCATGCGCTTCACCTCCCGCACGTCCTCCGACGGCGTCGTCGAGCAGACCTTCACCCTGGGCGGTGTCCCCGGTGTGCTGTGGACGCCGGACCGCCCGCCCGCCACCCGTCCCCTGATCCTGCTGGGGCACGGCGGCGGCCGGCACAAGAAGTCCCCCGACATCCTCCCCCGGGCCCACCGGTTCGTCACCGAGGGCGGTTTCGCCGTGGCGGCGGTCGACGTGCCCGGCCACGGCGACCGGCCGACGGACGAGGAGTTCGACCGGATCGCCACCGCCAACCAGGCCCGGATCGCGGCCGGCGCCGACCCGGCCCCGCTGATCGCGGGCTTCCAGGCTCTGGTGTCGCGCCGGACCGTCCCGGAGTGGCAGGCGGTGCTGGACGGCGTCCAGGGCCTCGACCACGTCGGCGCCGGGCCGGTGGGCTACTGGGGGGTGTCCCTGGGCTGCGGGCTCGGCGTGCCCTTCGTGGCCGCCGAACCCCGGGTCCGCGCCGCCGTGCTGGGCCTGGGCGGGGCGCTCTCGTCGGCCGGTGCCGCCGCGCGGGTCACCGTCCCGGTGCGGTTCCTGCTGCAGTGGGACGACGAGCGGGTGCCGCGGGCCCAGGGCCTGGCGCTGTTCGACGCCTTCGGATCGGCCGAGAAGACGCTGCACGCCAACCCGGGCGGGCACGGGGAGCTGCCGCCGGACGAGCCCGCGGACTCGCTGCGGTTCTTCGCCCGGCACCTGGGCTGACGCCCCTTCGGCCTGCCTCCCCGCCCGGCCGTTCGCCTCGGCGCGCCGGGGGTCCCCTCGGCGGCCTCCCGGCGGCCCCGCGACCGCCCTGCGATCAGCCGTGACCGGAATCCGGTGCGACGGCCAGTAGGGTGGATCGCGTGGGCATACGACTGTTGGGGCCGATCGAACTGCGGACCGCGGCGGGCGTGCCCGCCACCGTGGCCGGGCCGAAACAGCGGTCCGTACTGGCGCTGCTGGCCGTCGAGTTCGACCGGGTCGTCCCGCTGGACCGGTTCTTCGACCTGCTCTGGGGCGACGAGCCGCCGGCCCGGGCCAGGGCCGCGCTGCAGGGTCATGTCGCGGCCCTGCGCAAGGCCCTGGACGGCACCGCCTTCGAACTCCGTACCCGGGCGCCGGGTTACCTCCTCATCGGCGACGCGGAGCAGATCGACCTCTGCCGGTTCGAGGCGCTGGCCGCCCGCGCCGAGGCGGCCCGGGGTGACGACCGCGCGGCGGCGCCGCTGCTGAAGCAGGCCCTGGACCTCTGGTACGGCCCGCCGCTGGCCGACCTCGCCGACACGCCGCTCCGCCGGGACCTGGCGGAGCGGCTCGGCGAGGCACGGGCCCGGGTGCTGGCCGCCTGGGCGGAGCGGCAGCTGCGCCTGGGACTCGGCGCCGCGGCCGTACCGGAGTTGGAGAGCTACGTCCGGACGGACGGACTGCGCGAGCCGGCCGTCGCCCTGCTGATGCGCTGCCTGCTGCAGGACGGCCGGGCCCCCGACGCCCTGGCCGCCTACCACCACACCCGCGGCCGGCTGGACGAGGAGCTGGGCATCGCGCCGGGTCCGGCGCTGCAGGACGCGCTGCGGGCCGTCCTCGGCACGGCGGGCACCGGCCCGCCGCTGCCCGCCCGGCGGGACGTCGGGCCGGTCCCCGGACCGGACCCCGTGCGTGAACCGGACCCCGTGCGTGAACCGGCCGCCCGCGAACGGCCGGCAGCACCCGGGCGGCCCTGCGCCGCGGCCGCCGGCCTGGCGCTGCCCCGGCTGCCGGACGACCTGGTCGGCCGGGCCGAGGAGCACCGGTGGCTGGACCGCCTGCGCGGGCCCGCGCCGGCCGGGGGCGGGATCGCCGTCGTCACCGGCCCCGCCGGGGTGGGCAAGACCGCCACCGCGGTGAGCTGGGCCCGGCAGGCCCCGGGATTCCCGGACGGGCGGCTCTTCGTCCCGCTGCGCGGCTTCGACCCGGCCGGTCCCGCCGCACCCACGGAGGTGCTGGGCGCGCTGCTCCGCGCACTGGGCGTCCCCGCGGCGGGGCTCCCTGACGAACCGACGGCCCTGGGCGCGCTGTACCGGCGGGAGGCCGGGCGGCGTCGGCTGCTGGTCGTGCTGGACGACGCCAGGGACGCGGCACAGGTCGCCGGACTGCTGCCGGCCGGGCCGCACTGCGTCACCGTCATCACCGCCCGCGCCACTCTGGAGGAGGTGACGGTCACCCAGGGCGCGGCCCTGCTGCAGCTGGGGCCGCTGCCGGAGGCCGAGGCAGCCGTACTGCTCGACCGGCTGCTGCCGCCCGGCCCGGTGGAGCCCGGTACGGACCCCCGGGCGGCCGGGGGCGCCGCCACCGGCAAGAGTCCCGGCGCGGACGACGTCCGCCGACTCGCCGCGCTCTGCGACGGGCTGCCGCTCGCCCTGCGGACCGCCGCCGCCCGGCTCTGCGCCCGCCCGACCTGGAGCACCGCCACCCTGACGGACGCGCTGGCGGACGAACGGACCCGGCTGCAGACGCTGGACACCCCCGGCCCGGCGGGACTGCGCAGCCGGCTGATCATGACCTACCGGCACCTGCCCTGGGACGCCGCCCACCTGCTGGCCCTGCTGACGGTGCATCCGGACCGCCCGGTGGACACCGGCTCGGCGGCCGCGCTGCTCGACTGCGACCGGCCGCGGGCGCGCCGGGCGCTGGCCGCGCTGGCGGACCACCACCTGCTCACCGAGGTCTCCCCCGGCCGCCACGCGCAGTCCGGGCTGGTCCGCGGCTTCGGCGCGGAGCTGCTGGCCGAACAGGGCGACACGGTCGGGCGGTCCGCCGCCGTCCGGCTGTTCGACCACTACCGGGCCGCGCGGGAGCGCCGCGCGGCGCTCCCGGAGGGCGTCCGCCCGTCGCTCGCGCCGCCGGCCCCGCCGGCCGCTCCCCCGGCCGTCCGCCCGTCCCCGACCGGGTGAGCCGGGGCCGGGCAGAGCGAGACCGGGCAGGGCGATGCCGGGCGGGGCTCGGCGGGACCAGGTGGGGCAGGGTCAGGGCCGCCGGACGGGTGCCAGCGCCTTCGCCCCGGCCGGCGGCGGGCTCTCCCGGTAGAAGATGTCGATGTCGACCTCCTCGCCGCCGACCGTCAGGGTGTCCCAGGCCCCGCTCGCGAGCAGGGTGCGGACGGTCTCGCCCTTCAGCTGCCCCAGGTGCTCGCGCAGCGTCGCGTCGTCGGGCATGCCCGCGATCCGCGGCGCCAGGCGGTCCCTGATCTGCCGCAGTTGACCCAGCAGCGCCTCGCGGTCCGCCGATCCGTCCTCGCCCTCCGGCAGACCCTCCTCGATGCTCCGGGCGATCCGGTCCTTGATGGCGCAGGCCACGCCGTGCTGGTCGGTGGTCACCATGGCGTTCCAGGCGCGGCTCTTGTGCCGGTACTGGAGCATCGACATCGCCGCCTCGTGCCGGACGAAGTCGGCGTCCCGGAAGGACCGGCCACGCCAGGCGTTGTTCAGCGAGCGGGCGAGCGAGATCGCCGAGGCCAGGCCGCTGTTGAGGCCGCGGCCCGGCCAGAAGTGGATCGCGTTGGCCGCGTCACCGAGCAGGAACCCGTACGTCCCGGGGGTGTTGGCGGTGGCGGAGTAGAGGTGGGCGGTGAACCGCGGCCGCTGCACCATGTCCAGGCGGAACCCGGTGACGGCGCTGAGGTTGTCCTCGGTGACGCCGAACAGCGCCAGCCCCTCCAGGACCCTCTTCCACAGGGCGGAGCCCTTGACCAGCGCGGGCAGGAACAGCGTGCCGTGGGTCGAACAGCGGAAGTCGCCCTCCTCGTCCCGGCCCATCAGGCAGGGCCGGGAGGCCACGCACTGCTCGAAGACCTGCCGGACGGGGTCGACGCCGATCACCTCGCGGGCCTCGGCGTCGGTCAGCCGCATGTTCAGGAAGCCCTCGCCGCGCAGCGAGTTGAGCAGGAACCGGTTCTGGGCGACGGTCAGCAGGACGGCCGTCGGATCGGGCAGGTCGGACTTCACCCGCAGGCCGAGCACCACGTCCTGGACGTGCTGCCCCTCCAGCGAGTAGATCGAGGTGTCGGGGGTGCCGAACTTGTCGGTGAAGAACTCCCTGGTCCTGGAGCGGCCGCCCTCGCAGATCGCCAGCACGTGGCCCTTGGCGACCTCCTCGCGCTGCTCGACCGGGTCGAAGTTGGCCGGCACCAGCCGGATCCGGTCCGCCTTCTCGTTCGCCATCTCCAGCAGGACGTCCTCGACATGGGCGATCCGGATGTTCCGCGGGCCGAAGCCGCGGATGGAGTCCGGCCCGGCCGGCCACATCTCGGAGAACGCCTCCGCGGTGAACAGCCGCTCCTGGACCTCCTCCGGAAGGTTCAGGAACTGCCGGCTCTGGACGGTCACCACCTGCTGGCGCCGGACGTTGCCCTGCGCCTCGTTCTTCCAGACCACGCGTGCGCCGTCCTGCACCCAGCGCCCGTCGTGGACGGTGACGGCCACCCGCCGCCCCAGGTGGTGCTCCAGCAGCAGGGCGAAGGCCAGGCCCACCGGCCCGCCGCCCGAGACGGTGACGTGCAGGACGGGCTCCACCACGGCGGGCGGCAGGTGGAAGACCTCGGTGATGGTCTCCATCGGGTCGGTGACCTCGAAGGCGAAGACCTCCCCGCCGATCGTGATCAGGTCACCGGGCTCGAGCACCCGTGAGGTCACCGGAGCGCCGTTCACCAGCGTCCCGTTGCGGCTCCCGCGGTCGTGCAGGACGTAGCGGTCACCGTCGCGGACCACCTCCGCGTGCAGCCGCGAGGCGCTCCCGCTGGCGATCACCACGCCGCTGTCGCCGCTGCGGCCGAAGGTGACCGGTTTGCTGCCGATCGGGAACCGCCGTCCGGCCAGGGGCCCCTCGCGCCCGATGATCGCAGCTGGCATCGTCACTCCGCTCCTTGAATCTGTGGGTGCTCGGCCGTGTCCGGGCCTGGGCCGGCGGCCCGCCCGGGGCCGCCGGACGCATCTCGCCGACATCGTTGTGGTGGACGGTCTTCGGTGGCTCGCGCGGTCGGCCGGCTGGCCGTCCGGGCGCGGGGCCGCTGGTGAATGCGCCTGCGGGGGAAGCGGTTCGGCGTGAGGGACGCCGGGCGCCGGTTCGGCGTCCGGTCCAAGGGTTGTGGCAGTGGGCGGCCGCGCGCAAGGTCATGACGCGGGAAGTTGCAGACCAGTTGCACGATGGTTGCAAGCCGGCCGCGATCACTGCTTCGGGTGGGGCGCCAGGGCATCGGGGTACGGCGGGGACGGCCGGGCGACGCGGGACCGGGCCGGGCGTGACCCGGGCGGACCGTCCACGGCCACGGGCCGTCAGGTCCCGCGCCGGCGGCCGGGCGGGCTGTCACCGGGCGGGCCGGTTCGCGTACAGTCCGACTGTCGACGCTCCGTCAGGGACTTTCCCCAGCAGCCGAACAGGAGAAGACCGGTGGCCACCCAAGCGAGTCCCGTACCCGTCCCCCCGAACGACTCCGGGGCGCCGCCGGTACCCGAGGTGGACCCGGCCCTGGTGGAGCGGTGGCGCTCCGAGGGCGCCGACCTGGTCGACCTGCTGGCCCGGGTGCGCGAGCGGCTCGGCGGCGTCGCCGCCGTCCGGCTGGGGCCGGCCCCGACCGTGCTGGTCACCGACCCGGCGGCCGCCCTGCGGGTGCTGGCACAGCGGCCGGAGCAGTACGTGAAACGCTCCCATCGGGCCCGGCTGCTGATCGGCGACGGCGTCCTGGCCGCCACCGGCGAGGCCTGGAAGCAGCAACGGCGGCTGTTGCAGGCCCAGTTCACCGGGACCGGGATGCGCCGCTACGAGCAGCGGATCGAGGCGGCCGCCCGGCGGACCGCCGAGCGCTGGGCCGGCCACGCCCGCTCCGGGCAGCCGGTGGACATCGGCGCGCAGATGCGCAGCTTCGCCCTGGACACCATCTGGCGCTCCCTCACCGGGCACCCGCTCGACGCCGGGACCGAGAGCGAACTGGCCGCCGTCGGCGCGGTGGTGGCGGCCCTGCCGACGCTGCCGGCCGGCCCGCCCGGCGCGCAAGGGGCCGTCGCCGCCGACCTGGCCAGGATCGACGCCGTCGCCGCCCGGGCGATCGAGGCGGCCCGGGACGGCTCGGCCGGCCCGGACGGTCCTGGCCTGCTGCACGTCCTGCTGGCGGCGGCCGGCGAGCGGCCGGAGTACACCGACCGGCTGGTCCGCGACGAGCTGGTGACCCTGCTGGTGGCCGGCCACGAGACCACCGCCGGCACCCTGACCTGGCTGTACCTGCTCCTCGACCGGCATCCGGAGGCCCGCGCGCGGGCCCTCGCCGCCGGTGGCGACGGCTCGCCGGAGCGCCGCGAGGCAGTCCAGGCCCTGGTCAGCGAGACCCTGCGGCTCTACCCGTCGGCCTGGGTGCTGCCGCGCTACGCCACCGCGGACGACGTGCTGGGCGGCTACCGGATCGAGGCGGGCACCGACCTGCTGGTCTGCCCGTACCTCACGCACCGGGACCCGTCCCTGTGGCCGGAGCCGGAGCGATTCGACCCCCGGCGGTTCACCACGGCGGGGCTGCGGCCCACCGCCCCCGGCGGTTACCTGCCGTTCGGTCTCGGGCCCCGGGCCTGCCTGGGGCTGCAGTTCGCGCTGCGCGAGTCGACCGTGCTGCTCGAACACCTGCTGCCCGCCTACACCCTGGCCTTCCACTCGGTGCCCGCCGGGGCCGCGTACAGCATCACCGTCCGCCCCGACGGCCCGACGCCGGCGACCCTCACGGCGGTCGCCGACCGGGGTTGACACGCGGAGTCGACGCCCGGGCCGCTGTGGTGCGGCGTGGCGGCGAGCTCCGGAGGTGCCGGCCCGGCATCGGGGCCCGGCGGCCGTCTCAGCCGGCCGCCAGGGTGCCGGGGTCCTGGACGACGGTGTTCTGGGCGGCGGCGATGCGCCAGACGCCGTCGTCCTTGGCCAGGAAGTAGGTCGGGGTGCCGGGAAGGGCACCCGGCTGGTCGACGGCGAGGGCGGCCGGGTCCGGGTGGCCGTGGAAGATCGCGTCGAGGTACACCCCGTCGCGGGTGACGGGGCGCTGGCGGACCTTGACGGCGGCGATGTCCGGACGGACGAAGAGGATGTGGACGGGCCGGTAGCCGGCCGTGGTGGGCGAGTCCGCGGTGGGCGGCAGCACCGTGCGGGTGAAGGCGGCGATCTCGTCCAGGCCGGTGAGCAGCCTGCCGTGCCCGGTCGTCCAGATCGCGTCCGCCCGGAAGTGCCGCAGGAATTCCTCCGGCAGGGCGTGCTGCTGGGCGTGTTCGACGTCGGCGACCAGCGCCACAACCGCGTCCACGTCCTCCTGGGGAACGGTGACTCCTGCGATCTGCGGGCTCATGACGGATCTCCTCGCGACTGTCGGGCGGCTCCCTCCCGACGGGGGAGGGACACTCCCAGCCAACAAGGTGAAGCGCACTTCAAGTCAAGCGATCCACGCGGCCCGGCCGGCCACGTCGCCGTCCTGGTGGCCCCGCGACGGGGATCGCGGCCTCCGGTCCGGCCCGGCCGTTGCGCCGCGTCAGGACGGGTGACCGCCCCGCGCTCACCGCCCCGCCGCCTCCCGGGCGATCCGGTCGAACTGCGCGCCCATCGCCTCGGCGAGGGCCTGGGCGGCGGAGAGCGGGCGGACCATCACGGTGAACTCGTCGATCTTCCCGGCCTCGTCGATGTGCAGGAAGTCGCAGCCCTGGATCTGCTTGCCGCCCACGGTCGCGGTGAAGACGAGGGCGTGGTCGCGGCCGTCCGGGTTGGCGATCTCGCGCACGTAGGCGAAGTCCTCGAAGACCCGCATCGCGCCCCGGAGGATCGCCGCGGTGATCGCCTTGCCCGGGTAGGGCTTGAAGACGACCGGGCTGGTGAAGACGACGTCCTCGGCCAGGAGCGCCGCGAGGGCCTCCTCGTCACGGGCCTCGACGGCCTTGCGGAAGGGGTGCACGGGCCAACCTCTCGATAGTCAACAAATTGAGTAGGTGCTTCAGCGAGTATCCGGGTGCGCCCGCCCGGTGTCCAGAGCCCGAGCGCAGACGCCTCCCGGCGACCTGGCAGAGCACCGGAACGGACGCCGGCGCCGGAGCCGGACCGGCCGCCGGCTACCCGTCGCCGGCCCCCGGGCGGCCCGTCCACCTGGTGCTAGGTTGACGGGATGGCATTGCGCAACGCGGTGATGGCCGCCCTGCTGGACGGTGAGGCGTCCGGGTACGACCTCGCCAAGGCCTTCGACGCCTCGGTCGCCAACTTCTGGATGGCCACGCCGCAGCAGCTCTACCGGGAGCTGGAGCGGATGGAGGGCGACGGGCTGATCGCCGCACGCGTCGTCGAGCAGGAACGGCGGCCCACCAAACGGCTCTTCTCGCTCACCGAGGCCGGGCTGGCCGCCGTCCGGGCCTACACCGCCGAGTCGCCGGCCAGGCCCACGGCCGTCCGCGACGAGCTGATGGTCAAGGTCCGCTGCGCGGACGTGGGCGACCTCGGGGCGGTCCGGGTCGCCGTCGCCGAGCGGATCGCCTGGGCGACCGGCAAGCTGGCCCGCTACGAACGGCTGCAGGCCCGGATGCTGAACGGCCGGAGTGAGGAGCAGTACTTCGCCGGGGCCGAGCGCGTCGGCCCGTATCTGACCTTGCTGCGCGGGATGGCCTTCGAACGGGAGAACATCCGCTGGGGCGAGCTGGCGCTGCGGGTGCTCGAACAGCGGTCCGCCGTCCACGGCTGAACCGGCGGCGGCCGGCGGCCGCGAACGGGGCGCAGGAGAGCTGAGGCGAGGACGGCGCGGCCTGCCACGGAGCCCGCGGACCGGGCGCCGTGGCAGGCCGCAGGCGGAGTCAGGCCAGCAGGGACCTGACCGCGCGGCAGGTCACCGCCGACGGCCGGTGGATGCCGATCCGGCTCGCCACGGAGCGGATCCGACGGTTGGTCGCCTGTTGCGGGAGGTAGTTGCCGGAGTCGAGCAGGACGATGGCCAGGCGCATCGCCTTGAGGCGGCGGTTGTGGTCCTCGTACCAGGCCCGGGGCAGCCCGGGCGGCAGGGGCTGCGGGGCGGGCGGGCCGAGACGGCGGCGTGGGCGGGCAGGAGTTGCGGCCTTGCGCTTGGGCATCGAGCGGCTGACGGTGGCAGCGGACATCGGCGACCTCCTGGTGCGGCGGTGGGGTGCTCACTGACAACCCCCATTTTAGGCGGGGGGTCTGACAATCGGCCCGGTCCCGCGAAGGCCGGCGGCCCCGGTCCGCCCCGCCTCCCGGAGCGCCCTCAGGGGGCGCGGCGCCCGGTGACGGTGACCCAGCCGTCCGAGGTCCGGGTACCGCCGAGGGTGAGGGAACCCACGCCGGCGCGGTCGACCGCGAGGACCCGGCCGGGGCAGTGCGCGAGGAGCCAGCCGGCCAGCTCCACGGCGGACAGCGGGGCCGCCGTTGTACTCACCGTCCAGACGGCGGGCCCGCCGAGGACCGCGCCGCCGACGCGCTCCAGCCAGCGGGCGAGCCGGCGCCGCGAGCCGGCCGGGGCCTCCTCGTGGACGGCCGGCTCCAGCAGCGGGACGGCCCAGGCGGCGACCTCGGACGCGGGCCCCCGCACCCACAGCTCGGAGCGCCCGTGCCGTCGGAGCATCAGCTCGGCCTCACCGTGCTCGATCCGGCGCACGCTCGCCCGGGTCGCGCGCGGCAGCGGCGCGGCACCCGCCAGCAGACCCGGCACCGGCGCCGGTCCGCTCCCCCACCCCGCCGCCAGTTCGCCGAGCCACCGCCCGAGATCGCGCACGGTGGACAGGGCCCGCTCCTCCAGCACGGCGGGCGTGCCCAGCAGTGCCGCGTGCCCCGCCAGGTCCGGGGCCCGGGAGTCGAGGATCAACCGGGAGGTGCCGTCCACCCCGCTGCGCTCGGCGGCCTCCAGCGGTTGCAGGGTCAGCAGGACGGAGTCCCGCCGGCGCAGCAGGGTCGCTCCCAGCGGCTCGGCGAGCGCCGTCCGCGGCCAGTCGAACCCGGGCATGCCGCCGGGCAGCAGCGGCGACAACCCGTCCAGCCAGCCCGCCAGTTCGGCGGGCGTCCGGATCCGGCCGATCAGCGGGACGGTGCCGGCCGCCAGCCCGACCGGCGTGACGTGCAGGATCCGGACGCCGGGGCCGTCCGGGCCGAGGACGGGCTCGGCCGTGGGTGCGATCTCCAGGTGCGGCTCGGCGAACAGCCGGCCGCCGGAGGTGCGGACGTGCAGGCCGTCCACGCCCTCCGCGGTGAGCAGTTCGGCCACCCCGGCCGGGGTCAGACCCCGGGCGAGCTCCACACCGTAGGGCTGGTCGGGCCACCGAAGGTCACCCCGGACGACGTACCCGCCCGGCTGCGGGCCGGCCAGCAGCTCCCCGACCAGCTCCAGCCAGGCGGCCAGCGGCCCGTCCCCGGCCCGCCACTCCAACGGATCGCGCATGCTTCCCCTCCTCGCCCGGCCCACCGCCCGGCCCTTCGCCCGCCCGGCCGGGCGTGGCGGGCCCGCGTGGTGCGCGCCGGCCCGTCCCCGCCGCCCCGTGACGGGGACGGGGAACCAGAAGGCCGCCCGTGCCGTAGCCGAGGTGGCGGCCCCGCGGTCGTCGACGACGCCCGGACCGTGTCCGACACGGCCTGGCGGCGGGCGGCGCAGATCCTACCGGTCCGCCCTGCCGCCGGCCACGGTTCCCTGCCCGGTGCCCGGTGCCCGGCGCGCCGTCAGCGCACCACGTACAGCCGGCGCCGGCCGCCCGGCGCCGGGGCGGCCCACGGGGTGGAGCAGGTGCGGAGTTCCCACTTCGCCGATCCGTCCGGCTCGCCGTCCTCGCCGTCGGCGCCGGCCGGATCGCGGTACCAGATCCAGCCCTCGGTGCCGCTCCGGGCGCCCACCGTGCCGAGGATGCGCAGGCTGGACAGGTCGTGCCGGGTGCCGAGTTCGTCGCCCCAGAGCATCAGGGTCCGGATGTCCTCGGGGCTGGTGTAGAGCACGCTCACGCCGTACTTCTGGACGGTCTCCCAGAGTTCGTCCTCGCGCAGGCCCTCCGGGTCGGCGGTGTGGATCACCTGTGTGGCGCCCGCCGCGAGCGGACCGTGGACGCCCTCCGGCAGGCCGCTCCCCCAGCCCTCGGTGAACCGGCTCCAGTAGACGTCGACGTCCGGTTCGGGCTCGGGGACGAGGTGCCGGGCGGGTGTGGCGGCGCCGGAACGGCGGCGGGCGGCGGCGGCTTGGTGGACCCGGGCGGTGCGGCCCGACTCGGGCCCGCAGCATCGTGGTTGACCGGCCCTCGGTGGCCGGCCCGGCGAGGCGCCGGCGCAACTGCCGCCCGGGACGGGCTCCTCCGCGCCGGCCCCGGCCTCCGCCGGCCGGGCGCAGCCGCAGCCCGCGTCGGCGCCGCCGGTCCGCCCCGCCCGCTCGCGTCTGCGGACGGCCAGCGCGTCACCGGCCGCGCCCCCCGCAGCCGGCTCGGCGGAGCCGGCTGCGGGGGGCGCGGCCGGTACTGGTACGGCGCCGAGCCGGGCGCAGGCGAGTACCGCGACGACCGTCTCGGGAGTGGCCGCGGCCCGCACCGCCACCTGGTCGCCCGCGGCGGTGCCCCGCTCCGCCAGCGCCTCGGCGGCGCGGGCGACCTCCTGCTGGAGGCGGCCGTAGCTGAGCGAGCGGCCGCCGCCGGGGCCGCCCTCGAAGTGGATCGCGACCCGGTCGCCGAGGCCGGCCTCGACGTGCCGGTCGACGCAGCGGTACACCAGTCCAGAGCCGTTCCCGTACATGTCATCCCCGTACATGCTGCAAAACTCCTCAATCGAACAGGCGGAACAGTGCGGTTCGCGGACACCGGGTAGGCACGGCGGGCGGGCCGCCGGCGCGGCCCGCCCGCCCGGCCCCGTGGAGTGGACCGTCGGAACACCCGGGAAATCGGCCCGGAGCCTTCAGACGCGTCTGCCCCGCCCCGCCCGGAGTACACCCCCGAACACCTCTTCCGTGCCCGTCCCAGCACCGGCCCGACCCACCGGGCAAGGCAGGCCGGCCACGACCGCAGGACGACCCGGTGCCCCGCGCCCGTCCCTTTCGGTGCCCCGTCAGGACGGCGCACCGCCGCCCCGGGGGGTGCACCAGCTGCCCGGGTATCCGTAGCAACTACCGAAGTCCCCACCGGGTTCCGCCGTAGAACCCCAGGGCGGTCCACCAGGCCCGCGGATCCTCGCACGGCCCCAGCGCGGGAGCCCGGCCGGTGCCCCCGTCGAGCAGGCAACCGCCCTGGTGCGCACGGATCCTGAAGGCAGTCGCCAGCATGCCGGTGACCGGGTCGGCGCGGAACGCGGCCACCGAATGATCGACGAATCTCCACAATTGGGAGGCCTCCTCCTGGCCGGCCGGCGAGCGGTCGGCCCGGAGCCCGACCGTGCCGTCCACCAGCACCGTGAGCGCGCCGGGATCGTGGGAGCCGCTCGACGACAGGGCCTGCACCACCAGCTCCCCACCCGGAACGGGCCGGAGGATCCACTGCTGGGAGTCCCCGGTGGCGTCCCCGGCACCGGCCCGGGTCGAGGGACGCTCCTGCACCGGGCCGGACCCCAGTCGCAGGCCCGAGCGCTGCGCGACCAGCATCCCCAGACCCTGGTACGGGAGCGCGGCGGCCCGGACGGCGAGCGGCAGTTCGACCGAGCCCGCCCGCCCGGCCGGATCACCGCTGTCACCGCCCGCCGCCGGGCCCGCAGGGTCGGTGTACGGGCCGGCCGCGCGATGGGCCGGCCCGGGCCCGGCCGGCGGCCCGGCGGGCTGCCGGCCGGCGCCGCCGGTCAGTGGCACCGCCAGCACCAGCGCCAGGCAGGCGACGGCCTTGGCCGCCGTCGCCGCCGGCCCCTGCGGCGGGGCCGCCGACGCTCCGCCCCGGGCCGGGAGCGCCGACCCGTCCGACCGGCTCGGCCGGTCCTCCAGGAGGCCGAGGTCGTGGCAGCGTACGCCCGGCCCGGTCACGACGGACGCCGGCCCGTTCCCCCGGCGGCCCGCCCCCCGACCGGAACAACGGCGCGGCGTACGGCGGCCGGGCGTACGGCGGTCGGTTCCTGCCGGACCATCCGTCATCTCCTTGCTCGGACCGGACCCGCGCGGCGGGCGCGCCGCCGGGCGGCCCGGCGGGCCCCGGTGGCCCGAGGCGGGTGGGTCGGGCCGGGCTCAGGCCTTCGACGGGACGTAGTACGCCCGGTGGTGGGCGGCCACCGGCGCCGACTGGTACGTCCAGACCCCCGCCGCCGGGGCGTCGCCGACCAGGGTGGCCAGGTCCCGTCCGACGCCGCCGGCGCGGTCCGCGACCGCAAGCGTGACCCGGCTCGCGGTGGAGTCGTCCAACTCGTGGTATTGGTAGGGCTGGTGGACGTTCATCGGCCCGGCGAGCAGACCCGCCACCGGGTCGGTGCCGTACCCGGTGACGGGCGCGCTGTGGACCGGCTCCGGGGTGAGGCCGGCCAGATCGGCCGAGAAGGAGAAGAGTGCCCGGCCGGCCGGGCCGACGGTGCCGTCCCCGCCGAGCGCCGCCTGCCGGGCGACCACCGACCAGGCCGTTCCGCCGGCGGGGCCGTTGGGCGAGGGCATGACGCTCTCGAAGCGGCCCGGGTACTTGGGTTCGGCGTACAGCCGGCGGCCGGCGTCGATGGCGAGCGCGTTGTCGCACAGGACGTGGATCCGGGCGATGCCGAGCAGTTTGGTCTGGTCGACCCCGCGCGCGTACTCCCCGTACCCGATCGCGGCCGGCCGGCCGGCCGCGGCCGCCGGGTGGGCGACGATGTTGACCTCCACCTCCTGGGTGATCCCGCCGCCGGTCGGGTACTGGGCGAAGTACAGCTGGTAGTTGAGGGAGACGCAGGCCCGGCCGTCGAAGTCGGCCGCGGCCAGGTCCGGATGGTGCTCGGCGAGCAGGTCGCGGACCGGCCCCGGGGCCACCAGGTAGTCCAGCCCGACGATGTGCAGCGCGCCGTAGTGGAAGGGGAGTCGGTACGGCGCGGGGACGGGTGGCAGCGGCGGTCGCTCCGCACGCGCGGGGGCGAACGGCTCGCCCGCCCCGGCCCTGGGGGCAGGAGGGGTGGTCGGGGCGGTTCGCGGGGACGGGCTCACGGACGGGGACGGGCTCACGAGTGGTCGGCTCCTTCGAGTGCGGCGGGGCCCCGGAGCGGCACCGGCCGGTGGCGGGCGAGCAGGTCCTGGTGGATCCGCCCGGCGCTGCGCAGGGCGAGGGCCGCCATGGTCAGCGAGGGGTTGGAGGTCGCGACGCTGGGCATGCTGCCGCAGCCGACGGCGTACAGGTTGGGGTGGTCCCAGCAGCGCTGCCACTGGTCGACCACCGAGGTCCGCGGGGAGTCGCCCATGATGTGGGTCCCCGCGCCGTGGCCGGCCGCCCGGTAGGCGTAGGCACGGCCCTCGTGCTCGAACCGGCCGGGCCATACCGGTCCGGGTGCGAAGCGGGTCCGGTCCTCGGCCCCGAGGAGCGCGAAGAGCTGGTCCGAGACGGCCTTGGCGGCGGCGATCCCCCGTTTGACCCAGTCCGACAGGTCGTAGTGCAGGACCGGGCGCGGAATGCCCAGCGGGTCGCGGACGGCCGGGTCGAGGGTGACCCGGTTCGCCGGGTCGGCGTCCTGTTCCATCTCGAACTGGAAGGCGAACTCGCGGCCGATCCGGTCTCCGGCCGCCCGTCGCAGCTCCGGGCCGAACAGGCCGCGCCCGTCCGGCCCGCCGGTGCGCAGGAGTTCGGCGACCCGCCCGTCCGGCGGGCCGAGCGCCCAGGTCCACCCCCAGTTCCCGATCTCGATCCGGAACGGCGCCCGGCGGGCCCTGGCCGGGCCGAACCGGAACCCCTCCAGGCCGGAGGTCGAGCCCGGACCCCGGTAGGGGCCGACCTGCCGGGGCATCAGCCCCCAGGTGAGCAGCACCGGATGGTCCATCAGGTTGCGGCCGACCTGGCCGCTGCCGGCCGCCGCTCCGGAGAGCAGCAGGAGTTTGGCGTTCTCGATCGCGTGCGCGGCCAGCACCACCAGATCGGCCTCGGCGGTGCGGGGGACGGCTGCCGCCGCGCTCCCGTCCCCCGGGTGACGCAGGTACTCGACACCGGTGGCGCGGCCGCTCGCGTCCAGCCGCAGGCGGCTGACCACGGCCCTGGTGAGCAGGGTGACGGAGGAGGACCACCGGGCCTGGGTGCGCAGCGGGGTGTACTTGGCGCCGGACGGGCAGATCGGCACGCAGCTGGCGTGCCCGCGGCACACCGCGTCGTCCGCGGCGGGCCGGGGCCGGCCGTCCGGGCCGGGCTCCTGGTTCGGACGGCCGTTCCTGGCGTGCGGGGTGGTGACGACCCGCAGGGTGGTCGGCGCGGCCCCGGGTCGCTCGCGGACCGGGCGGCCGTCGAGCGCGCCGGCGATGACCGTGTCCAGGTGGGTGCGCGGGATCGCCCGGGTCGGGAACCGGTAGCCGGCCGGGAAGGGCAGGCCCACGTCCTCGCGCTGCTCGTCGACGTCGGCGGCCACCCCCAGCTCGCGTTCGGCGGCGCGGTAGAACGGCTCCAGCTCCTGGTACCCGATGGGCCAGTTGCGGCCGTGGCCGAAGTCGCCGGCGCGGAAGTCCTCGGGGTGCATCCGCGGCGCCAGGCCCGTCCAGGCCAGCCCGGTGCCGCCGTTGGCCCTCAGGTAACCGCTGGCGTACGGGAGCGGGCCGCGCTGTACGAAGTAGCCGTCCGCCTCGAAGCCGCCGTCCGGGCGGCCGGTGAGGTCGAGGATGTCCGGCGAGGGCGCGGCGGTGCTCACCGGGTAGGGCGAGTTGGGCACCTTGGCGAGGGCCGAACGGAAGGTCTCCAGTGCGTCGGCCCGTTCCCGGTCGGGGTCGTCGGGCGTTCCCGCGCCCGCTTCCAGCACCAGGACGCGCCAGCCGCGGGCGCCCAGGTCCCGGGCGACCAGGGAGCCGGCGAACCCGGCACCGACCACGATCACGTCCCACCGGCCGGCGGCCGGCCCGCTCACCGCTGCCCCGCCGGGGCGGTCGCGGCGCCGCTGCGGGGCCCCGGCGGCCCGGCGACCGGTTCCTCCACGGTCGGCGGGAGGCTCCAGCTGCCGTGCTCCTGCGGCACGGTGCCAGGCGCCCGGGTGCCGAAGGTGCGCCAGACCAGGCCCTCGGCGTAGGCCCGTGAGGAGACCACGAACGGGCCGTCCGCCGGCCTGACCACCCGCTCGTCCACCCGCTCCTCCACCTGACCGTCCGTCGGGGCGTCCGCCGATCCGCCCGCCGCCGCGTCCGGCGTCCCCGGCACGCCGGCCGGCGGGAGCCCGGGCCAGATGCCCAGGTACCAGAGGTGGACGACCGCCCGCGCCAGCTCCCGTACCGGTTCGTCGGGGAAGGCCGGCGGACGGTCGGCGCCGGCGGTCACCGCGGCCCGCAGGCGGTCGAGCCGGTTCGGCCCGGCGCGCTCCAGCACCAGGCTGCGGTAGGTGTCGGCCAGCCCGGTCGCGGACAGCTGGCCGGCCCCGAACCCCGTCAACTCCGCGGACAGGAGCAGGAACTCCTTCGTACCGGTCATGACCCACCTTCCGGGCGTGCGCCATGGGCATGACGCCGACGCCGCGGAGGATCATTCCTTCACGGCCCCTCGGTCATGCGTGTACGTGCGGTCGGGCCGGAGTGGACGGCGGCTGCACCCAGCGCGCGGAGATCGCCGCACGCCCGCGCACGACCGGCCGACGCGCCCCAAGGCCCGGCCGCCCGCGGGCGGCCGGCCCGTCAACGCTGCAGGTAGACCACCACGGAGAGGACCAGGGCGCCGATGCCGGTCAGCGCGGCCAGCGAAGGCAACGGCCAGCGCGAGCGCTGCACCGCCTCCATCTCCTCGCGCAGGGTCGCGACCTCGTCCTCCAACTGGGCGATCCGGGTGGAGACCACGTCGAGACGGCCGTTGAGCCTGGCGAACCCGGTCTCCATGATGCCGCGGATGTGCTCCAGCTTGACCGCCACCTCCACCCCCAGACCCGGCTGACCGTCCGGGTCCTTGTGGTTCACGGCTGCTCCGGCGGCACGTCGTCCGGCGGTGGCGGGGAAGTCGGCGGCGCCTTCGGCGGTTCGGCGGTCCGCAGCCAGGGCGGCAGCGAGCGGTCGACGGCCGGCAGGGCCATCAGCCTGGTCAGCACGGTCGCGACGGTGAGGGCGACCCCCACCCCGGGCAGCGCCCGGGACAGGCCCGCGGTGTCTATCAGCAGTGGCAGTCCGGCGGCCAGGGCCAAGGTGGACTGCAGCACCGTGCGAGCGGTGCGGCGAGCGGCGTCCGACATGCGGGTTCTCCGTTCCGGTGGGGCGGGCGCGGGGCGCGCGCGGGCACGGCGGTGCCACGGCGCGAGGGGGATCGACGACATGTCCGGCCGGAGCGCGGGGCGTCGGGGGCCGGCGGCAGGCCGGCAGCCGCACCGGGCGCGGCCCGGCGCGGACGACTGTGCTGGGAGGGACGGGAAGGTACGAGCGGAGCGGCGGGGCCGACCCGGCGGGTACGGGCCACAAGGACCGTCCGCGCCGAGGCGGTGGTGCCCGCCGTCCCCCTGTTGGTACCCCAACCATCGCCCGCCCAACACTCGCGGACGCACACTCACCTGAACCCGGCCGCTACGGCGGGGCCACGCCGCCGGGCGGCGCGGCGCCGCGAATACCGCTGGTGGGGGCCGGAACAGCCCGGTTAGCATCCGACGATGACCACACCGGCGGACGAAGCACTGGCCGACGCGCTGCACCGGGCCGACACCGGCCGGCTCGCCGGACTCCTCGACCCCCGCGACTGCCCGCCCGCCGTCCTGGAGCTGCTCCTGCGTCACGGCGACCAGCAGGTCCGGCTGTTCGGGCTGGCACTGCTCACCGACCGGCTCGCCGCGCACCACGTCGCCGACGGCGAGCGGGCCGAACTCGCCCGGCTGCTGCCCGCCGTACCGCCCGCCCCGCCGGAGGCGGCGCTGCTGCTCGCCGGGCTGTACCGGCGCCTGGCACCGCAGCTGATCGGACGGCCCCGGCCGCCGTGGCGGGAGGCCGGCCTGCCGGCGCCGGTCCGGCTCGCCTGGCTGCGCGCCGAACTCCTCGACGACCCGGCGGTACTGCGCCGGGAGCCCCCGGGCGAACTGCTCCACCAGGCCGTCCGGGGTCTCGCCGCCACCGAGGCCCGCCGCCCCGACCGGCTGGTCGCCGAGCTGGCGGCCGGTGCGGACGGGGTGCTGCACGCCGAGGCGCTGCGGCTGGCCCGGCAGGGCCTGCACGCCGGGGTGCTGGCTCCCGCCCTGGTCCGGACCCTGCTGGCCGCCCTGCTGGACTCCGGCGACGCCGAGGCCGCCGCGGGGGCCCTGCGCGAACTCGCCGAACCCTGGGCCGTGCCCGACCGGCTGCCGGCGGGCCGGCTCGCGGCCTTCCTCACCACCACCGCCGCGACCGCCGCCCCCGGCCCGGCCGAGGCCGCGCTGACCGCCGCCGCCCGGCACGGGCACCCCGGCCCGCTCCGGCGGGCCGTCGAGGACCGGACCCTGCCGCCCGCCCTGCGCCGCCGGGCGCTGGAGCTGCTCGGCGGCCTGGCCGGGCGGGCCGACATCGGCGCCCTCACCGCCGTCGCCGCGAGCGACCCGCTGCTGCTCGCCGGCCCGGCCCTGACCTGCCTGCGCGGCCTGCACCGGCGCGGGCACTTCGCCGCCGGGCCGGAGGTGCCGGCCGTGCTCGGCCTCGCCCTGGCCGACCACGGCCTGCCGGCCGGGGAGGTCGCCACCGTCCTGTTCACCTCCCGTCAGGAAATGTTCCGGTGGCTGCTGGACGCGCCCGCCGACGATCCGGACTGGCCGCGCCGGCTCGACCTGCTGATCGCCCTGGCCGGGCAGGGGGCCACCGGACTACCGATCGGCGAGGCGGTCACCGAACTGCTGCCCGCCGCGCCCGACCCCCGGCCGTTCCTGCGGGCCCTGCGCGCCCTGCGCCACGCCCCGGCCGAGGCCGCCGTGCTCGCCGCCCTGCCCGCCGCCCCGCCGGACGCGCTGGAGACCCTGGAGGCCGTCGGCGGGCCCCGGACCGTCAGCGCACTGCGGGCCGGTCTCGGCCTCGACCCGGACGGCGGCGGCAACGGGTCCGAGGAGCCGGGCGTGATCGCGGCGCCGCTGCGCGCCGTCCGGCACCAGGCCCTGGCACTCCTCTGGCACCTCACCGAGGACACCGGGCAACGCCGGGCCCTGCTGGAGCGGCTCGACCCCGTCGACCTGCCGGCCCGGATCGCGGCCGACCTCGGCGGGCCGGACGAACGCGAACTCGCTCTGCTCAGCTCCCATCTGGACCAGGCCGACCCGGTGGCCGCCCTGTGCCGGCTGGCGGCCCACGGGAGCGCCGCCACCCTGCCCGTCATCGGCGACCTGCTGCTGCGCGTGGTCACCGACCTGGCCGCGTCCCGGGCACCCGACGCCCCCGCGCCGGCCCCGGCACCCGGCAGGCCCGCCGCCGAGCCGACCGTGCCGCAGGAAGTCCTGGACGCCGTGGGCGCCTTGGGCGCCCGGCTGCACGCGCGCCGCCGGATCAGGCCGGTCTGCCTGCTGGACGCCCCGGACGGGGCGACGGCCGGCCACGCGCTGACCGCCTCGCTGGCGCTCGACCTGCTCGACCGCCCCGGCCGCACCGCCGCCGAACAGGCCGTCCTGCTCGAACTCCTGCTCCGGGCACCGTCGGTGGACACCCGGGCGCGCGTCCACCGGCTGCTGCGGCACCGCGACCGGCACGTCCGCAAGCACGTGATCGCCCTGCTCGCCCGGGACGCCACCGGCGAGGACGCCCGGGCCCTCTCGGCCACCCTCGTCCCGCTGACCACCGCCCCGGACCCGCAGACCGTCCGGCAGGCGCTGCTCGCCCTCGGCCGGGCCCGGGCCCACTGGGCCGGCGACGCCGTCGCGGCCTGCCTCGACCACCCGGTCATGAACGTACGGAAGACCGCCGCCGAGGTGCTGGCCCGCACGGGGACGCCCGCCACCGTACCGGCGCTGCTCCGGCACCTCGGCGGCACCGACAACCCGAGCCTGCGCGGCCTGTTGGTCCAGGCGCTGCGCGCCGTCCTCGGGGACGCCTACCCGGCCACCCTGCTCGCCGCCGCCGAGCAGCAGCGCGAGGCCCGGGCCCGGGACGCGCTGCTGGCCGCCCTCGACGGGGTACTGCCGGCCCGCTCGCTGCCGGCTCTGGAGAGCCGGCGATCGCCCCTGGTAACGCCGTTGCTCGCCCTGATCGCCGCCGGCCGGATCGCCCCCGCCCGGCCCGACGGCCTGCCCGGCGCCGCGACCGGCCTCGGGGCGGTAGGGGCGGCCGAGCAAGAGGTCGCCACCGAAACGGAGTTGGTGGCGATGCTGGCCCGGCACGGCCACCGGGAACCGGCCGGGTGGCGGTCGACGGCGGGCGCCGGGACGGACACCGACCTCGACGCCCTGCTGAGCGGCGGCTGGGACGACGCGCTCGCGGCACGGATCGCCGCCCGGCCCGGTACCCCGCGCCCCGCGCCCACGACGGCCCACCGGTCCCTGCTCGCGGACTGGCTCCGGCTGGCCCGCTCCAGCGCGGCGCTCCGCCGCCCGGCCCTGCGGTTCGCCCTGCACTGCTGCCCCGCGCCGTGGACGGAGGAGGAAGGGAGGCTCCTCGCCCGGTTCGCCCCCGTCCTGCTGGCGGAGCCGGCCGGAGCCGGCGTCCGGGACCGGCCCGAGCTGCTCGCCGCGCTCGACACGGCCGCCCCGCTGCTGTCGGCCGTACAGGCCCAGGCCGTCACGGCGGCCGTCCGCGCCCTGCCGCCCGGGCCCACCGACGGCCCGGCCACGCTGGCCCTGCTGCGCCGGTGCGGCGCGGTACCGCTGCGAGCCGACGTCGAGCGGGCGCTGGCCGGCGCCCGGCTCGGCCCCGACCCGTGGCGGGGCGAACCCGCCGTCCTGCGCGAGGCGTTCGGCCGCACCGACCCGTCCGCCCGGCCCGCCCCGGCCGCGCCGGGAACCGAACCGCCCGCACGGTACGCACCGGCCGAGCCGGGAACCTCGCCGGACCTGGCCGGGGTCCGGGCGGGCGCGCTCGTCACCGGCGCGGCGCAGTGGCGGGCCGCCCTGACCGGAGCCGTCGGCACTCCCGCGGCCCTGGCGGAGTTCCGGCAGCGCCCCGAGGGCCGGCCCGGCTCACGGGACGTCCTGGACGCGCTGATCCAGGTGCACCACGGCGCCGGTCCGCCGGTCCGGGCCGCGCTGCTCGACTGGATGACGGAACTGCAGCCGCTCGGCGCACCGCCCTGGACGCTCACCGAGAACGCCCAGGCCCCGGCGCCGGCCGCCCGGACGGTGCGCGCCGAGGACCTCGACCAGCCGGACTCCGCCGCCCTGCGGGGCCGGCTGCTCGCCGGGCTGGAGTCACCCGCCGCGGACCGCCGGGAGGCGGCGGCGACCGCCCTGCTGCGGCGGCCCGAGCCGGCCGCCCGGATCCCCGTGCTGCTGGCCCGTCTCCGGGGCCGGGTCGACGCTCCGGCCCACTCCCCCGAACTGGCCCGGACCCTCTCCTCGCTGCCCGCCGCCCTGCTGCGGGCCCCCGACGTCCGGCCGGAGCGGGTCGCCCTGCTCGCGGTGCGGCTCGACCCCTGGGACGTGGTGCCGCTGCTGCCGATGCTGCTGGAGTGGTGGGAGGTCGGCCCGCCGGCCGACCGCCCCCTGCTCACCCGGGCACTGCGCCGGGCCCCCGCCGACGTGCTGGCCGGGCGACTGGACGGCCGGCTGGCCGCCGGCGCCTGGGGGGTCCTGGATCTGCTGGCCGGACAACCGCTGCTCCGCACCCCCGAACTGGCCCGGACCTGCCGGCGGTTGCACGCCGAAGGCCGCGAGGACCTCGCGGCCGGACTGCGACCGGTCGACGGCCCGCTGCGGGCCGTGGGCTCGGCGGAGCGGGACGCCGGCGTCCTGGCCGCGCTGCGCGGCCGCTCCCCGGCGGTGCCGGCGCGCCCGCGCCACCCGTCCCGCCGGGAGCTGCTGGAGCTGGCCCGGACGGGTGGCCCGGAGGAGATCCGGCGGGCCCTCATCGCGCTGGCCGAGCACCAGGGGGGCCGGGGGCGGCGGCAGGGACCGGAGCAGGACGGCGAACTCCTCGAACTGCTGACGGAGTTGCTGCGGCACCCGCTGGCCAAGGTGCGTCTGCGGGCCCACCGGACCGCCCGTGCCCTGCTGGACCGGTCGACCCATCTCGGGCTCACCGCCGTCCTGTTGGACGACCCGCAGCCCGAGGTGGTGCGAACGGCCGTCCGTACGCTGTGCCGGGCGGGCTGGGCGCCGGCCGCCCCGGCCGTCGCCGGCCTGCTGGAGCACCCGCACCCTGCGGTCCGGCGGGCCGCCGCCGAGGGCTTGGCGGGGCTGGGCGCGTCGGCCGTCCCGGCGCTCCGCCGCGCCGCCGACCACGCCCGGCCGGACCGGCGGGCCCGCTACACCGAGGTCCTCGACCGGATCGTCACCGAGGGCGGCCCCGGCTGACCCGGCCCGGCCCTCCTCCGCGGCGTCACGACCGGCCCGGTTGACCCGGCCCGGCCATGGCCGGTGGCATCACGAGGGCGGGCCAGGGGCGCCGAGGCCGGGGAGTCACCGCGGCCCGGCGTCGCGGTCCCGGCCCGCGATCCCGGCGCCCCGCAGGGCGGCGACCGCCGCGCCGAGCCGCGGTGACTCCCGCGCCGCCTCGTCCAGCGCGGTGGTCAGCGTCTGCTCGTAGGTGGCCAGCGCCTGCGCGTGCCGTTCGCGGCCCTCGTCGGTGAGCACGGTGTAGATCCCGCGCTTGTCGTCGGCGCACAGGTCACGGACGGTGAAGCCGGCCGCGTTGAGCCGGGAGACCAGCCGGGTCACCGAACTCTGGTTGAGGCCCACCCGGTCGGCCAGCTCCTGCATGCGCAGCTCGTTCCTGGGTGCGGCGGCCAGCAGGCCGAGGGCGCGGTACTCCGACAGGCCGAGGCCGTGCCGGCGCTGGAGTGCGACCGCGAGCCGCTGTTCGACCCGCGCGTGCAGCGCGGTGACGTGCTGCCACATCCCGCTGTCGGAGGGCGGCGAGCCGCCCTCGCCGGGCAGCGGGAGGGCGGCCGCGGCGGTGGAGCGTGGTTGGTCGGAGGTGGCGGGGTCTGCCATCGGGTGCCTCCTCGGTGCGGAGCGCCGGGCCACCGGGGCCGGGCTTGACACAAGAATACATGTACATGCATGCTGCTGCTCGATTAACTTGCACGCACATGCAAATAGAGCGCCCACGAGAGGACCGGCTCCCATGGCCTGGATCCACCTGCTCATCGCCTCCGTCTTCGAGGTCGTCTTCGCCCTAGCCACCAACGCCACCGACGGGTTCACCCGGCTCGGGCCGTCCCTGCTCAGCTCGGCCGCCGCGGCCGGCGGAATCTACTTCCTCAGCCTGGCCCTGCGGACCCTGGACGTCGGTGTCGGCTACACCGTGTGGACCGGCATCGGCTCGGTCGGCACCGTCGTGCTCGGCGCCCTCCTCTTCCACGAGTCGGTCAACGGCTGGAAGATCCTCGCCTTCGTCCTGATCATCGGCGGCGTGCTCGGGCTCAAGCTCTCGGACGGCGCCGGCACGGACGACCCGCAGGCCGCGGCCGGGCCCGAGCCGGCCGCCCGGCCCGCCGTCCCGGCCTGAGCCGACCACCCCGCCCGACCCGGCCCGCCCGGCCGCCCCGGCCGGCCCCGACCCGGGCTCCCCCGGGCCGGACCTCGTCAGCCAAGGAGCGCTGCCATGCCCTGGATCTACCTGGCCGTCGCCATCGTCTTCGAGATCGTCTTCGCCCTCGGCACCAACGCCACCAAGGGCTTCACCCGCCTCTGGCCCTCCGTCCTCACCCTGCTGGCGGCCACCGGCGGCATCTTCACGCTCAGCCTGGCCCTGCGGACCCTGGACGTCGGCGTCGGCTACACCGTGTGGACCGGCTCCGGCGCCGTCGGGACGGTCCTGCTCGGCGCCGTCGTCCACAAGGAGCGGATCACCGCGGTGAAACTGGCCTCCTTCGCCGCGATCCTCGGTGGCGTGATCGTCCTCAAGCTCGCCGCGGGGGCCTGAGCCCGCCCCCTGCGGCCGGGCCCGACCGCTCCGGGCCGACCTCCCCGGCCACGGCGGGCCTGCCGGGGAGGTGGCCACCCGCCCGAGCGGTGTCACCGGGGCACCCGTGCGGGTACGTACTCCTCGCCCGCCGGCGCAGGTGCCGGCGGAACAGCGGCTACAGATCGGAGTTCGGGTGAGCCAGGACGGGATTCCGCCGGCGGTACGTCGGGTCTACGGGCCGGAGGACCTCAGCACCGCGGCACCCTTCGCCGGCGGGTACATCAACTTCGGGGACTGGAGCGAGGTCGGGCCGGCCGGCCCGCCCACCCGGTCCGACCGGGTGCGCAGCCAGCAGGCGCTCTACCGCAGGGTGCTGGGCGAGTTCCCGCAGCCGGCGGCGAGCCGGCTGGCGGAGGTCGGGTGCGGTCGCGGGCTGGGCTGCGCGCTGGCGGTCGAGGAGCTGGGCTTCGCGGCGGTCACGGGGGTGGACATCCACCCCGAGCAGGTGGCGCGGGCGACGGCCGCCAACGCCGGCCCGCTGGCCGCCCACCCGGACCGGCTCTCGTACACGACCGGCGCCGCCGACCGGCTGCCGTTCGAGGCCGGCGAGCTCGACGGCGTGTACTCGGTGGAAGCGGCGCAGCACTTCCCCGAACTGCCGGGCTTCGCCCGGGAGGCGGCCCGGGTGCTGCGTCCCGGCGGGCGGCTGGTGGTGACGACCTTCTTCACCAGCGGCCCGGCGGCGGCCGGGCGGCTGCGCGAGCTGCTGGAGAGCTTCGCGGACGGGCTGGACGTCCCGCACCCGATCACCGGCTTCGCCGAGGCCCTGGCGGCCGCCGGGTTCGCGCGCCCGGCCGTACGGTCGATCGGGGCGGCGGTCTGGCCCGGCTTCGACCGCTTCCTGGCGGGCGGCGTGGTGCCGCCCGGGCACTGGTCGCGCAACTTCCTGCCCGCCTGGCGGGAGGGTCTGCTCGACTACTACCTGGTGACGGCGGACCGGCCCGGCACGCCCTGACCGCCGCCGGCACGCCGGCGACCCCGCCGCGAACGGTCCCGGGCGGCGCGCCCGGGACCGTTCGCGGCGGCGGTGGCCACTGGCGGTGGCTACGGGCGGGGGTGCCGCTCCGCGTGGTCGTGGACGCCGTCGGTGGCCCGGATCTGCTTCCACGAGCGCGGTTCCGGCACCGCGTCGGCCGAGGGCCGGGCCGCCGCCGCGAAGGACGCCCCTCCGGCCGGCGGCGTCGCCGGCCCGGCGGCCGGGCGGCCCGCCGTGTAGAGCCAGGTGTTCAGCAGGTCGCCGAGCGGCTTCCCGGAGACCCGCTCGGCGAACGCCTGGAACTGGGCGATGGTCGCGTTGCCGTACCGGTGCTCGGCCGGCCACTCCTTGAGGATGCGGAAGAAGGCCTCCTCCCCGACGGTGTTGCGCAGCGCCTGGATCGTGAGCGCTCCCCGGTCGTAGACCGCGGCGTCGAACTGCCGTTCCGGGCCCGGGTCGCCGGGCTTGACGTTCCAGAAGGCGTCGCCGGCCGGGTGCAGGGCGTAGACGTAGTCGGCGATCTCCTGGGCCGTGCCCTCGTTCTCGTGCTCGGACCAGAGCCACTGGGCGTAGCGGGCGAAGCCCTCGTTGAGCCAGATGTCGCTCCAGCGCTCCAGCGAGACGCTGTCGCCGTACCACTGGTGCGCCAGCTCGTGGACGACCACGGAGGTGTTGGAGCCGGCGGCGAACTGCCGCGGGCTGTAGAAGACCCGGCCCTGGGTCTCCAGCGCGTACCCGGTGGTCACGTTGGGGACGTAGCCGCCCGCCGAGCCGAAGGGGTACGGGCCGAAGTGGCCGCTGAGCCAGTCGAGCACCTCGCCGGTGCGCTGGACGCTGGCGCGGGCTGCGCCGGCGTTGTCGCCGAGGTCCTTGCTGTAGGCGGTGAGCACCGGCAGCCCGCCCGGGGTGGTGTCGGTGCTGATGTCGAACCTGCCGAGGGCCAGCGTGGTGAGGTAGGTCGCCTGGGGTTTGTTCTGGCGCCAGTTGAAGCGGGTCCAGCCGAGCCGGGAGGTCTGGGAGACGAGGGTGCCGTTGCTGATCGCCTGGGTGCCGTCGGGCACCTGGACGGAGACGTCGAAGGTGGCCTTGTCCGCGGGGTGGTCGTTGCTGGGGAACCACCACCAGGCCGCCTCGGGCTCCCCGGCCGCGACCCCGCCGTCGGGGGTGCGCAGCCAGGCGGTGAACCCGTAGCGGGACACCTTGGACGGGGTGCCCGCGTAGCGGACCACCACGGTGGCCGCGGCGCCCTTGGCGAGCGGCACGGCCGGAGTGACCTCCAGCTCCTGCTCCCCGGTGGGGGCGTACCCGGCCGGGCGGCCGTTGACCAGCACCTGGCTGACGTCCAGGGCGAAGTCGAGGTTGAAGCGGGTGAGGTCCTGGGTGGCGGTGGCCAGGATGGTCGTGGTGCCCTCCAGCCGGTCGGTGACCGGCTGGTAGGTCAGGCGGATGTCGTAGTGCGACACGTCGTAGCCGCCGTTGCCGTACGTCGGGTAGTACGGGTCGCCGATGCCGGGCGTGCCGACTGTGGTCGGGGCCGCCGCGGCGGGGACGGCCAGTAGCAGGGCGGCGGCGCCCGCGGCAGAGACGATCAGCCTCTTGCGCACGTGTTTCCTCCAGGATCGCTGGGGCGGTGGGGACCTGACGTCAGGTCTGCCCTCCGTCCTGTCCCGGCGGGAGGCGGTCCATTCCCTTGTTATGAAATGTTCATGATAGGTAACGCACCGTCATGTCAGCGCCAAAGCGCCGTGCCACGCGGGCGACCGGCCGCCGACGTGCCGGCGGCGTGCCGGCGGCGTGCCGGCGGCGTGCCGGCCGCCTGCCGCGTGGCGCGGCCGTCAGCGCCGCGCCACGTAGTACACGTTCAGCACGTCGCCCTCCACCTGGTGGGTCTCCACCTGGGTGAAGCCCGCCTCGGCCAGCATCCGCCGCGCGGTCTGCTCGCCCCAGACCGTCCCCAGCCCCTCGCCGCCCTGGGCCAGCGAGACGGTCATGCAGTAGAAGACCGAGAAGGTGTACAGGGCCGGCGCGAACGGGTGCCCGACGTTCTCCTCCAGTTTGCTGGAGGCCGCGATGTCGCCCATCAGGAACACCCCGCCCGGGCGCAGCGCCGCGGCGACGGCGGCCAGGGTCGCGGTCGGCCGGGCCAGGTCGTGGATTACGTCGAAGGCGGTGACCAGGTCGTACCCGCCGGTCAGCTCCGCGCAGTCGCCCACCTCGAAGGCCGCGTTGCCGAGCCCGAGCGCGGCCGCCTCCGCCCGGCCGGCCGCCACGCCCTCCTCGGAGATGTCCAGGCCGTGGAACCGGCTGGCCGGGAAGGCCCGCGCCAGCACGTTCACCGCGTGGCCCTGGCCGGTGCCGATGTCGAGCGCGTCGAGCCCCTCCGCCAGCCGTTCGGCGAGCCCGGGGACGACCGGGACGATGCTCCCGACCAGAGCCGCGTCGTAGACCCGGTTCGTCTCCTCCGCCTGCAGCTCCTGGAACCTCGGGTAGGCGGAGTACGGCACCCCGCCGCCCGAGCGGAACGCCTCCAGGACCCTCTGCTCGACCTCGCCCATCATGGCGAAGTCCTGCATCAGGCCGGCCATGTTGTCCGGCCCGGCCGCCCTGGTCAGCGAGGCCGCGTGCTCGGCCGGCAGCCGGTACGTCAGGGCGCCGGGCTCGTACTCGACGACGCCGCCGACCACCATCGCCCCCAGCCACTCCCGGACGTAGCGCTCGTCCAGCGCGGTGGCGGCCGCGATCTCCTGCGAGGTGGCGGGCGGCAGGTCCGCCATGGCGTCGAACAGGCCGCCCTGGTGGCCCAGGCTGGTCATCAGCGACAGACAGGCGTCGTTCAGCATCTGCACCATCCGGCCGGCGAAAGCCTCCTGCTTCGCCTGGTCCAGCTCCCGAACAGTCATCGCTCCTCCTACGGCAGCGGGCCGCGGCGGGGGCGGGTCCTCGGCCGCCCGGACACGGCTCGGCGGACGGATGATCCGGACGTGGTCCCTCCCGGCAACGCTACGCTCCCGCCGGCCGTCCCGGCATGCCGGAGCGGGCCGTCGGTGGCGGGCCACCACGGGCGGGCCGGGCCTGAGCCGGCCTACGGCCAGGGGATCTCCGGACGGCGGGCGAAGCCGAAGCCGGCCGCCTCCCAGCGCGGGCCCTGTGCGGCCAGCCGGAGCCGGAACCCGTCCCAGTCGCGCGCGGACTGCGCGGACCAGCCGACCTCCGCCAACGCCGGCAGCCGGGGCAGGGCCATCTGGTCGACCTCGGCGAGGCCGGGCAGGGTCTCCGTCCACAGCGGCGCCTCGATCCCGGCTACCGCGCCGGCCGGCAGCTCCAGCTCGGTGTCCGGGTTCCAGGAGTACGCGTTGCGCACGCTCACCGTGCCGGCCCAGCGGACCCCGAGCGCCGTGCCGCTGTCGTACTTCATGTCCAGGTAGGCCCGGCCGGCCGGCGCCATGACCACCCGGGCGCCGCGCCCGGCGGCCGCGGTCATCGCGCGCGCGTCGGCGCCGTCCGTGCTCCAGAACTCCAGCAGCCCGACGCCGTCCCCGCCCGCGACCGGCGCCGTCTGGTTCCAGCCGAACGGGATCTTGCCGGCGGCCCGGACCTGCGCGGCGACCCGGCGGACGAACTCCTGGTAGCCGGCCGGCGCCAGGGTCTTCACCTCGTCCCCGCCGATGTGCAGGTACGGCCCGGGGGTCAGCGCGGCCAGGTGGGCGATCACCTCGCCGGTGAAGGCGTAGGTCCGCTCGTCGGTGGGGCAGATCAGGCTGAAGCCGACCGCGTTGCCGAAGTAGGGCTGCGCCGCGGGCCCGCCGGAGCAGTCGAGTTCGGGGTAGGCGGTGAGCACGGCGTTGGTGTGGCCGGGCAGGTCGATCTCGGGGACGACGGTCAGATACCGCTCCTGCGCGTAGCGGACGATCTCGCGGTAGTCCGCCTCGGTGTAGAAGCCGCCGGGGGTGCCACCGATCTCGGTGGCCGCGCCGATCCCGGTGAGCGCCGGGCGGCCGGGCACGGCCAGCCGCCAGCCCTGGTCGTCGGTCAGGTGCAGGTGCAGGTGGTTGAACTTGTACAGGGACAGCCGGTCGACATAGGCCTTGACCTCGTCCACGGTGAAGAAGTGCCGGGCCACGTCGAGCATCGCGCCGCGGTAGGCGTAGCGCGGCCGGTCGATGATGCCGACCGGGGCGACCGTCCAGTCGGCGGGGACCGGGGTGCGGCTCTCGGCCTGCGCCGGGAGCAGCTGACGGAGGGTCTGGGTCCCCCGGTAGAGCCCCTCCTCGGTCCGGGCGGTGATCCGGATTCCGTCGGCGCCCGCCAGGAGCCGGTAGCCCTCGGGGCCGGTCTCCTCGGGCAGGGCCTGGTCCAGGGCCAGGTCGATGCCGTCCCGGGCGCCGTGGTCGCCGGTCACCGGCAGGGGCAGGCCGGTGGAGCGGCGCAGTCCGGCCGCGAGCTGTTCGGCGACCTGCCGGGCCGCCGGGTTGCCGTCGACCGTGCTGATCGCGGTCCGCACGGTGAGGGTGTAGCCCGCGCCGGTGCCGCCGGTCGTGGTCAGCGGGACGGGGACGACCCGGTGGGAGCCGGTCGCCCCGCCCCCGGCGGCCGGCCCGGCGGGATCGTCGCCCAGCGCCCGCTGGATGCCGAGACCGGCCGCGACCAGCGCCAGCAGCACGACCACGAGCACGATCCGGCCGCTCCGGGAGGTCAGTTCCGCCCGCCCAAACCGCACAGTCACTCCCCCGGTCCTGACGCCCGGGCCCGCCCCGGGTGGCGACAGTGTGGCAGCCGGAGCGGCCGCCGTCCCGGGGTTGGTGGGAAATGTGCGGGAGATGTGCAGGAGCGGGCCGCCCGGCCGGTCCGGGCCGCCCGCCACCCCGCCCGCTCAGCCGGGCCCCTTCAGGGCTCCTTCAGCCGTGCGCCAGGTCCGGGGGCCGCGCGGTCAGGAGAAGACCACCGAACGGACCGCCGACCCCTCGGGCGCGACGACGCCGGGGCGCAGCACGTACGAACCGTCACCCGCGCAGTCCGGGCCGGGGAAGACCGTCGCGGTCGCTCCCGTCCGGTTCTTCGGCGTGCGGGCCGGCTCCTCCCGGGTGGCCTCCGCCAGGTTGACGCATGCTCCGTTCGGCGGCCCCACCAACCGCCCGGTCCGCTCGCCGCCGGCGTCTCGGTAGGTGTAGCGGAACTCGCCGAAGCTGGCGTTCGCCGAGCCGGGGACGGCCAGCACGAGGGTGACGGCGCTGGCGGCGGCGATCGCGGCGTTGCGGAGACGCATGAGAGGTGATCCTTTTCCAAGTGGTGCGGTGCAGAATCACCCTAGGGGCCAGAAAAGTGGCGAAACGGTTCTTCTGATTCACCCTTTTCGGTGGTTTTGACCATCAACCCCTTACCTGCCGGCTGTCGTGGCGTATCCCGCGACCGGGCCGCCCGCACACGGGCCGGGAGGCCGTCCGGCAGCGGCGGGGCGGCCGTCGGCCGGCTCCCGCAGCGGATGCTTGGGCCGAACGCAGCACGTCCGGCCGGAGGCCGGCCCGGACCCCTCGGACGGCGGACCGCCGGAAGGCCGGCGACGGCGCACGGACGGAGCGTCAGGCGCCAGGCGGCGCAAGGACGGAGCGTCAGGCGCCAGGCCCGAAGGGCCGTCCGCCCTCCGGGACCGCCGGGCCGAGTCCCAGCAGGACGCCCAGGCGGCGGACCTCGTGGTCGAAGTAGGACTGCGGGTCGGCGACGACGTTGGCGCGGTGCCCGAAGACCTCGAAGGAGACCGCGCCGAAGAGGTAGGTCCAGGCCGTGAGGCCGGCGATCACCAGGTCGTCGGGAATGCCCTCGGGCAGCCGGCCGAGCAGCGGGAGCAGCGCCCGGTGCGCGTCCGCCGGGACGGGCAGCCGGTCGAGCGGGCGGTAGGCGCCGTCCTGCGCGGCCCGGGCGAAGAGGGCGCCGATCAGGAAGGGGACCCGGACGCCCGGGCCGACGGTGTCCTCGGGCGCGGTGTAGCCGGGCACCGGCGAGCCGTGGATCAGCGCGTACTCGTGCGGGTGGGCGAGGGCCCAGTCGCGGACGGCGTGACAGACGGCCACCCACCGGTCGAGGTGGCCCCCCGGGCCCGTGGCCCCGGCGTCCAGGGCCGCCGCGGCGTCGGCCGCGTCCCCGAGCGAGGTGTAGCTGTCCGCGATCAGCGCGGTCAGCAGGGCGTCCCGCCCGGGGAAGTACCGGTAGAGCGCCGAGGCGGAGACCAGGCCGATGTCGCGGGCGACCCCTCGCAGCGAGATGCCGGCGGCGCCGTGCTCGGCGAGCTGGCGGCGGGCCGCCTCCTTGATGTCCCGGGTGAACTCGATGCGGGCCCGCTCACGGGCGGTGAGCGGTCTGGGCGCGGTGGACATGCGCCCATCCTGGCAGCAGGCGAGAACACCCGCAACATCGGAGAACGCCGCATGTGTACGAGAACGGCGCCCACGAAGGAGAACGGCGAACGAAAACGAGCACGGTGTTCTTGACAGTGACGCCCGCAGTCCGCCACTCTCGTGGTCGAGCGAGAACGGTGTTCTCGCCGGAGCCGGCGGCGGTCACCCGCCGGGCCCCGCCCACCGGCCGACCGGCCGACGCCACCACCTGAGGAGTCCACCGTGAGCAAGCACCTGATCGTCGGCGCCGGCCCCGTCGGCACCGCCGCCGCCCGCCTGCTGGCCGCCCGCGGCGAGGAGGTCACAGTGGCCACCCGCTCCGGCGCGAGCGCGGCCCCGCTGCCCGGCGTCCGCCACATACGGCTGGACGCCGGCGACACCACCGCCCTCACCGAGGCCGCCACCGGCGCCGCCGTGCTCTACAACTGCGCCGGCCCCGCCTACCACCGCTGGGCCACCGACTGGCCGCCACTGGCCGCCTCGCTGCTGGTCGCCGCCGAGCGCTCGGGCGCCGTGCTGGCCTCGGTCGGCAACCTCTACGGCTACGGCGCGGTCACCGCCCCGATGACGGAGGAGACACCGCTGAACCCGAACTCGGTGAAGGGGCAGGTGCGCGCCCGGATGTGGCAGGAGGCCCACGCCCTGCACCTGGCGGGACGCGTCCGGGCCACCGAGATCCGCAGCTCCGACTACCTGGGCCCGGGCGCCCTCAGCGCCATCGACGCCCGGGTCTTCGACAAGGCCCTGGCCGGGCGGGCCGTGCAGGTGATGCGCGACCCCGACACCGCCCACAGCTGGACGTACACCGAGGACGCCGCCCGGCTGCTGGTGACCGTCGGCGGCGACGAGCGGGCCTGGGGCCGGCCGTGGCACGTGCCGACCAACGAGCCCAGGACCCAGCGCGAGGTGGTCGCCGACTTCTGCCGTGCCGCCGGCGTACCGCAGGTGAAGGTGACCGGCCTGCCGGACGCCGTGCTCGCCGCGGTCGGCCTGTTCGACCCGACCGTCCGGGCCCTCAAGGAGACCGCCTACCAGCTGCGGGGCCCGTTCGTGATGGACTCCACCGCCGCCCGGAAGACCTTCGGCCTGGAGCCCACCCCGTGGACGGAACTGCTCGGCGCGATCGCCGCCGCCTCCCGCTGACCGGGGACGACGTCGGGCGGCGGCCCCGGGCGGCGGGCGGCCGGGCAGGGGTCAGGGCGGCGCCGTGAACGCGTACCCCTTCTCGATCAGCGCCGGCAGGTAGGCCCGCAGGGCCGCGACGGTCTGCGAGCGGTCGCCGCCGCCGTCGTGGTTGAGGACGATCGCGCCGGGCCGCACCCCGCCCAGCACCCGCGAGGTGATCGCCGCGGTGCCGGGACGCGCCCAGTCCAACGGGTCCACCGACCAGCTCATCGGGCGCAGGCCCAGCTCCGAGCAGACCTTCATCGCCACCGGGGACCAGTCCCCGCCCGGCGCCCGGAACCAGGTCGTCGCCCGGCCGGTGGCCTTCTCCAGCAGCTCCGAGGTGCGCTGCAGCTCGGTCCTCACCGCGGCCTCGGGGAGCCGCCGGAGCTCGGGGTGGGACCAGGTGTGGTTGGCCAGGTGGTGGCCGCCGTCGGCGATGGCCCGGATCAGCGAGGGGTACTCGGCGGCGTTCTGCCCGATCACGAAGAAGGTGGCCCGGATCCCGTACTGCCGCAGCAGGGCGAGCACCGCCGGGGTGTAGCGGGGGTCGGGCCCGTCGTCGATGGTGATCGCCACCACGCGCCGGGCCGCCGACAGCTCGCTGACCGGCCGGTTCTGCGCCTGGTCCAGGGCCCGCGGCGCGGGGGCCGGGGCGGGCGCGGTCGGCGAAGGGGCGGGCGCCGCGCCGGAACCGGCGCTCGCCGTCGCGCTCGCGCTCTGCACGGGCTGGATGCTCCTCCCCTGCCCGGGCCCGCCGGCCGGCGCGGACACGGACGGGGACGGGGAGCCGTGGCCCGGCTCGGGCACCGGCGACGGGGCCGGAGTCGGCGACGGTGCCGGCGGACGCTCCGGTGAGGGGCCGTCGCCGCCGGCCGGGACGGCGCCGGCGTCCAGGCCGGCGCCGAACGCCCCGGTGCCGGGCCACGCGACGCTCTCGCCCCGCTCGAACGCCGGGCGGCCGCACCCGCTCACCGACAACAGGGCCGCACCGGCGGCGACCAACAGCACTCTTCGCGAGTAAATCTGACGATCGGACGACATTCCGAATCCCTGCCCAGCCGCCGCCCCTCCCTCCCGGCCGACGGATCCCGGCGGGCCAATCACCACCCGGACGGCGCAAGCGACCCCTCCGCCGAGCCACGACCGCTACCCTGGCCCGCAGTGTGATGATCTGCCTCCAGAGGAAGTAGTAATGACGACAAGTCAGGCTTTCGCGCAGCAGGACGACGGCGACCGCAGCGAGGTGAGCGACTGGGAGCGCTTCGGTGTCGACACCAGCAAGCCGCACTCCGCGCGGATCTACGACTACTGGCTGGGCGGCAAGACCAACTTCGCCCCGGACCGCGCCATGGGCGAGGCCATCGAACAGGCGATCCCCGGCATCCGGACGATGGCCAAGGAGAACCGCGCCTTCCAGGGCCGCGCGGTGCGCCACCTGGTGCGGGAGCAGGGCATCCGCCAGTTCCTCGACCTCGGGACGGGCATCCCCACCTCCCCCAACACCCACGACATCGCCCAGGCCATCGCCCCCGAGACCCGGGTCGTCTACGTGGACAACGACCCGATCGTGCTGGCCCACGCCCGCGCGCTGATGGTCGGCGACCCGTCCGGGCGTACCAGCTACATCCACGCCGACCTGGGCCGGGCCGAAGAGCTCCTGGCCGACCCCGCGCTGACCTCCACCCTGGACCTGGAGCAGCCGGTAGGCCTGCTGCTGATCGCCGTCCTGATGCTGATCGCCGACGAGGACGACCCCTGGGGCAAGGTCGCCGCCCTGCGCGACGCGCTCCCCTCCGGCAGCTGCATCGCCCTGACCCACCCGACCCAGGACTTCGATCCCGAGGCGGTGCGGCAGGTCGAGGAGTCCGCCCGCCAGGGCGGCATGACCCTGGTCCCGCGGACCCGCGAGGCGGTCGCCCGGTTCTTCGACGGCTGGGAACTGCTGGAGCCGGGCGTCGCGCCGGTGATGGCCTGGCTGCCCGACGGAGAGCTGACCGCCGACCCGGAGACCGCCTACTACTGGTCCGGCGTCGCGCGCAAGAAGTAGCCGCCGTCCGCCGCACCCCGTAGGCGCGGACGGGGTGCGGCGACCCGCGACCGGCGGCCGCTACTTCAGCAGCCTGGACATCCGGCGGTCGGCCAGCGGCTTGCCGCCGGTCTGGCAGGTCGGGCAGTACTGCAGCGCCGAGTCGCTGAACGACACCTCGCGGATGGTGTCGCCGCACACCGGGCACGGCTGCCCGGCCCGTCCGTGCACCCGCAGTCCGCTCTTCTTCTCCGCCTTGAGCAGCCCGGCGGCCAGCCCCCGCGAGCGCTCCACCGCCTCCCGCAGGGTGCTGCCGAGCGCCTGGTACAGGCGGGCCGTCTCCTCCTCGTCGAGGCTCGCCGCAAGCTTGTACGGCGACATCCGGGCCGCGTGCAGCACCTCGTCCGAGTACGCGTTGCCCACCCCCGCCAGCACGCCCTGGTCGCGCAGGACGCCCTTCAGCCGGCGGCGCTCGCCGCCCAGCAGGCGGGCGAAGGCCTCCAGGGTGAAGGCCGGGTCCAGCGGGTCGGGGCCGAGCCGGGCGATGCCGGGCACCTCGGCCGGGTCGTGCACGCAGTAGACCGCGAGGCGCTTCTGGGTCCCGGCCTCGGTCAGGTCGAAGCCGGCCCCGGCCGGCTCGGCCAGCAGGACGCGCAGGGCCAGCGGGCCCTTGCCGGGGTGCGGCGGCTCGGGCGGGAGGTTCTCGCGCCAGCGCAGCCAGCCGGCCCGCGCCAGGTGGACGACCAGGTGCAGCCCGCCCGCCGTGACGTCGAGGAACTTGCCGTGCCTGGTCACCGCCTCGACGGTGCGGCCCTCCAGGTCGGTGAGCGGCGGCGCGTACGTCTTCAGCGCGCTCACGGCGACGGGGTGGACCTTCGCCACGGTGCGCCCGACCAGGTGCTCCCCCAGGAAGACGCTGAGGGCCTCGACCTCCGGCAGTTCCGGCATGGAAGAAGTCTCCCGCAGGCGCCCCTACGCCGCAGCCCGCCGGAGGCGTGACCGGCCCGCCGCCACCGGCCGCCGGGCTCGCGGCCGCGTCGTGAGGCTCTTCACAGGGCCGGCGGTCCGCGGGCGCACCTGTGGCAGACTCGGACAAATGGACAGCAAGCAGGCCGGCAGGACGCTCCGCGCGGCGATCTTCGCCGCGCTGGTCGTGCTGCTCGCCGCGCTCGGCCAGGTGCTGGTCACCGGCCGCCCGCTGCCCGTAGCGGTGCTGGCCCTCGCGGGCGGCGCCGTCTTCGCCCTCGCCCTGGCCCTGGCGGGCCGCAGGCGGGGCTTCGTCCGGATCGCGGCCGTCTTCCTGCCCCTGCAGCTGGCCCTGTCCGCCCTCTTCGACCTCGCGCAGACGACCTGCGCCCCGGGCTCCGGCTCCGGGGGGCACGTCTTCGAGCCGCTGGTCTGCCGCGGCGGTTCGGTCGGCGCCTTCATCGTCGGGAACAGCAGCCTGGCCGGGAACGGCGGCCTGACGGGGGGCGGTGGCCTGCTGGGCCACGGCGCCGCGTCGGCCGGCGTGCCGACCGCCGCCGGCGGGGTCCTGCTCCTGCTGGTGCACACCCTGATCGCCCTGTTCGCCGCCTTCTGGCTGCGGCGCGCGGACGCCGCCCTGGCCGGCCTCGCCGAGGCGCTGCGCACCCTGCGCGACTTCCTGCACAGCCGGGCGACGGCCACCGTCCGACGGCTGTTCCGACTGCTCACCGCGCCGGTCCCGGCCCGCCCGGTGGTCCGGGTGCCCCTGCCGCCGTCGAGCCGGGAACACCTCCCGGTCGAGGACGTCCTGACGTGCCCGGCCGTCCGGCGCGGTCCGCCGGTGCTCGCTCCGGCCTGCTGAGACCACCTCCGCTCTCAGCGGTCGCCCCGCCGCGCCAGGCCCCCCGCCCTCCGCGGGCCGCCGGCGCCAGCCGACCTCCGAACGAGCACAGGACGACCTCCCCATGAGCAAGAACAGCAGCAACGGCACCAACGACAAGGGCAACGGCAACGGCAACGGCGCCCGGAAGCCCGGCGGCCGGGCCGCCACCGAGCGGCTGCACGAGGAGCGCCGGCGGGCCGAGCGGTCCGCGAAGATCCGCCGCCGCACCGTGGTCGGCGCCGCCTCCGCGGCCGTACTGGCCCTGGCCGCCGGTGTCGCCTTCGCCGTCGGCGGCTCCGGCGGCGGGGCACAGGGCGGACCGCTGGTGGTGCCCGCCAACGCGAGCGGCCCCGGCGGCACCGTGGTGACGTACGGCAAGGCCGACGCCGCGCACACCCTGGAGGTCTACGAGGACTTCCGCTGCCCGTACTGCGAGCAGTTGGAGACCACCGACGGGCCGACCATGCAGGCGCTCGCCGACAACGGTACGTACAAGATCGACTACCACCTGGCCACCTTCCTCGACAAGGGCCTGGGCGGCAAGGGCTCGCGCACCGCGCTCGCCGCCGCCGGCGCGGCGCTGAACGAGGGCGTGGACAAGTTCAAGCAGTTCCACGACGTGCTCTACGCCAACCAGCCGGACGAGCGCGACGACGCCTTCGCCGACACCGACCACCTGCTGGAGCTGGCCGGGAAGGTGCCGGGCCTGAAGACCGACGCCTTCGTCAAGGCCGTCCAGGAAGGCACCTACGCCCCCTGGGCCGCCGAGGTCTCCAAGGCCTTCGACAAGAGCGGCGTCACCGGCACCCCGACGGTGAACCTGGACGGCAAGAAGCTGGAGGTCTTCGGCAACGGCGCCGCGGTCGCCCCGGAGCAGTTCACCGCGATGGTCAAGCAGGCGATCGGATGACCCCCGCCGGCCTGGAGAGCACCGGCACCACCCGGGCGGGCGGCGGACCGATCGGCGCGAGCCGGGCCTTCGCCTGGCTGCTGGTGGTCACCGGCGCCCTCGGCCTGACCGCCTCGGTGGTCCTGACCATCGACAAGATCCGCCTGCTGCAGGACCCGTCGTACGTCCCCAACTGCAACATCAACCCGATCATCAGCTGCGGCTCGGTGATGGGCAGCGACCAGGCGGAGGCCTTCGGCTTCCCGAACTCGCTGATCGGCCTGATCGGATTCTCGGTGGTGGTCGCGGTCGGCGTCGGGCTGCTCGCCGGGGCCCGGTACCGGCGGTGGTTCTGGCTCGGCCTCCAGGCCGGCACCGTGTTCGGGGTCGGCTTCGTCACCTGGCTGATGATCCAGACCCTGTACCGGATCGGGGCGCTCTGCCCCTACTGCATGCTGGTCTGGGCGGCGATGATCCCGCTGTTCTGGTACACCACCCTGCACAGCCTGCGCAGCGGCGTGATCCCGGTGTCCGGGCGGCTGCGGCCGGCCGTCCGGGAGGCGCTGCGCTACCACTGGGTGGTGCCGGCACTCTGGTACGCGGTGATCGCCCTGCTGATCCTCAGCCGGTTCTGGTACTACTGGCGCACCCTGATCTGAGCGACGGCCCCCGCGCCCCGCGGGCGCGGTGCCGTCGACGGCCGGCCCGGGAGACCTCCTCCCGGGCCGGCCGAGGCGTTTCCCCGTCCGCCGGGGCCCAAGGCCGGCGGCGCCGTACCCGCCCCCGCCACCCCGGACGGCCGCGGCTCCCGGACCGCGGGACCGGCCCGCGCCCCGACCAGTAGGGTGGTCCCCATGTCCCGTGCCCGCCGTGTCACCCGCATGAGCGAGGAGCAGATCGCGGCCCTCGCGGAGGCGGCCCTCGCCGACCTCGCCGCGCGGCTGGCGCAGCGGGCTTTCCGGCCGCTGCCGCCACCGGCCGGTCCGGGCGCGCCACCGACCCCCGACCAGGGGGCCCACCTCATGGAGACCGACCTCCAGGGCGACGCCCTGGCCAGGCTGCACACCCTGGTGCACCTGCGCCGTGCGGCCGAGCGGCTGACCGACCAGGTCGCCAGGGACGCGGTCGAGGCCGGCGCCGGGTACCCGCAACTCGGGGAGGCCCTGGAGATGAGCCGCCAGGGCGCCCGGAAACGCTGGCCCGGACTCGTCCCCGCCGCCCCGAGCCACCCCCCGACCGAGCGGAGCCCCCGATGACCGTCCCCCGTCCGGCCCGTCCGCTGAGTGTCCTGCTCGTGGAGGACGACACCGCCGACGCGATGCTGATCGAGGAGGCTCTGTTCGACCGCGGCTCCGCCCGGACGATCACCCGCGCCGAGGACGGCGTGGCGGCCCTGGAGTACCTGCGCGACAGCCTGCGCCGGCTGCCCGACCTGATCATCCTCGACCTCAACATGCCGCGGCTGAACGGCCGCGAGCTGTTGCACGTCCTGAAGACCGACGCGGAACTCCAGCAGATTCCCGTCGTGGTGCTCACCACGTCCTCCGCCCCCGAGGACATCACCAGCTCGTACCGGCACCACGCGAACGCCTACGTCACCAAGCCGGTGAACCTCGACGACTTCACCCGGGCCGCGCAGAGCATCGACGCCTTCTACCTCGACACGGTGGCCCTGCCGCCGCACGAGGCGCACTGACGCCCGTCCGGCACGGGCCCGGCGGCCGGGGGCGTCAGTCCAGCCGGGCGGCCAGCAGGGCGATGTCGTCCTGCTTCCCCTCGGCGAACAGGTCGAGCAGGCCGTCGCAGAGCGGACCGAGCTCGCGCGGGCCCTCGGCGATCCGCCGGCGCAGGGCCTCCAGGCCCCGGTCGAGGTGCTCGCCCGGGACCTCCACCAGTCCGTCGGTGAACAGCAGCAGGGTGGCCCCGGCCGGCACCGGATGGCGGACCGCCGGCGGGTGGGTGCTGCCCAGTCCGAGGATGACGCCGTGCTCGGTGAGGTGGCGGGCCGCCCCGTCAGGATCGCGCAGCACCGGCGGGACGTGGCCCGCGTTGGCGACCAGGACGCTCCGCCGACCCGGCTCGACCAGGACCAGGCAGGCGGTCACCGTGACCCCGGGGTGGAACTGGACCAGGAAGGCTTCCAGCCGGTCGAGGACGGCGTGCGGCTCATGGCCCTCGATGGCGTAGGCCCGCAGGGCCTGCCGGAGTTCACCCATCACGACCACCGCGGCGAGCGAGTGCCCGACGACGTCGCCGATGGCCAGCAGCAGACCGCCGGGCGTCTCGACCGCCTCGTAGAAGTCGCCGCCGACCTCGGTCCTCGCGCCGGCCGGGACGTAGCGGACCGTCAGGTCGACCCCGGGGGCCGAGGGCAGGCGGCTCGGCAGGAAGGTGCGTTGCAGCGCCAGGGCGAGGCCCTGCTCCTCCCGCAGGCTGCGCTGCGCCTCCAGCGCCAGCGCGCAGGTCCGGGCGAGCTGGGCGAACAGGTCGCGGTCGCCGCCGAGCGCCCGGGCGGGCACGGCGAGGGCCACCGGCGGGCGTCCGGGGGAGGTCCGGGCCAGGATCACCGCCACCTCGCCCGCGTCCTCGAACACCTCGCAGCCGGTGAGGCCGGTCCACCGCTCGGCGGTCAGCACCGCCGTCCTGGTACCCGTCCCCTCCTGCGGGGCGGAGGCGTCGGCCAGCACGCCCAGGACGGCCGCCGCCCCGCCGAAGCGCCGCGGGCCCTCGCCGGGCCCGCCGGTCGCGGCCCGCACCTCCCGCCCGTCGAGGTCCAGGGCCAGGACGGCGGCGGGCGCGGACATCAGGGCGGCCGCGCCCGCCGCCGCGAGGGCCGCGAAGGACCGGCCGTCGCGCGCGCCGTACACGTCCAGGGTGACCTGGTTGAGGACGGCGATCCGGCCGGCCAGGCGTTCGGCCCGGCGACGGGCCCGGGCGTACCGCAGGGCGGCGGTGACGGTGGCCAGGAACTCGGTCGGGGCGATCGGCTCGGTGAGGTAGGCGTCGGCGCCGCGATAGAGGCCCTGGGCGCGGTCGTTGACCTCGATGGCGGTCGCCGAGACGTGGATGACCGGCAGGTGGGCGGTGAGCGGGTCGGCCTTGATGCTCTCGCAGACCTGGAAGCCGCTCATGTCCGGCAGGTTGACGTCGACGACGGCGAGTTCGGGCCGGTCCGCGCCGGTCGCGGCGGCGAGCAGCGCCAGCCCCTGGGTGCCGTCCGCCGCCTCGGCCACCCGGTGACCGTCCCGGCGCAGCCAACTCGCCAGGATGTAGCGGCTGGTGTCGTCGTCGTCGACCACCAGGACGGTGGCGGCCGCGCTGTCGGGATTGGCCTGCTCGGTCATGGCGCGGTTCCGTCTCGGTGCGGGCGCGGCGCGGCCGCGGCGGTGGTGCCGGGCTGGGCGTCCGGCTCCGGTCCGGAGGTGCTGCCGGCCGTGGCGACCGGCTCCGGTCCTGGGGTGGCGGCGACCCGGGCGCCGAGGGCCAGCGCGCGGGCCAGCCGGGCCGCGTCGAGCCCGCTCTTCTCCAGCACCGCCCGGGCGTGGACGAGGCGTCGGTGGTCCAGGTCGGCGCTCCGCGCCGAGGTGAGGACGAGCGCGGGGACGTCCCGCAGGAGCGGGTCGGCGGCGAGGTCCGCCAGCAGCTGGTAGCCGTCGGGGGCGGGCATGTGGAGGTCGAGCAGCACGGCGTCGGGGCGTTCGCGCCGGACGGCGGCCAGGGCGTCCGCGCTCCGGGGGACTTCGACGACGCGGTCGGCGATCTCGCCGAGGACCGGGCGGGCCCCGGTACGGAAGGCCGGGTCGTCGTCGACCATCACCAGGACGGCCAGCTTGGCGGGTGCGGCCCCCGTCACGGGCGGAATGCGCAGCGCGGGCGGCACGGCCGGCAGCCGCAGGGTCACGGTGGTGCCCCGGCCCGGCGCGCTCACCAGGGCGACGGTCCCGCCCAGCAGTTCGGCCACCCGGCGGACGTAGGGCAGCCCGAGTCCGGTGCCGGAACGGCCCCGCTGGTGCGGGCCGCGCACCTGGTAGAACTCCTCGAAGATCCGCTCCTGCTCCTGCGCCGGGATGCCGACGCCGGTGTCGGTGACGGTCAGCACGACCAGGTCCGAGCCGTCGGGGGCACGGTCGGTGGCGACCTCCAGCCGGACCTCGCCCTGTTCGGTGAACTTGAGCGCGTTGGAGAGCAGGTTGCGCAGGATCCGGGTCAGCATGACCTCGTCCCCGACCAGCTCCGGCGGCCGGAGCGGGTCGGGAATCACCAGGGTGACACCGGGCGTCTGGACCAGGCCGCGCATGGTGCCGCGGAGCTGTCCCAGCAGGATCCGCAGGTCGACGGAGCTCCAGTGCGGCTCCAGCCGGCCCGATTCGGCCTTGGCCACGTCGAGGAGTTCGTCCACCAGGGCCAGCAACGTGCTGCCGGAGGCGCCGATCAGTGCCAGCTGGTGCCGGCGCTCCTCGGCCGACTGGTCCTCGTCGGCGTCCAGCAGCAGCCGGGCCAGCCCGATCACCGAGTTGGCGGGGCTGCGCAGTTCATGGCTGACATTGGCCCAGAACCTGGTCCTGACCTCACCCGCATCACGCAACTGGCGTGACTTGTCGTCGAGTTCGGCGTAGAGCGCGACCACACCGCGGTTGGTGTCCTCCAGCTCCTGGGACAGCTCCGAGTAGAGCGCCACCACTCCCTGGTTGGTCGCCTCCAACTCCTCGTTGAGCCGCTGGAGTTCCTCGCCCTGGGCGCGGGAGTCCTCCAGTGCGGCGATCAGGTCCCGGTTCTGCGCCCGGAGTTCCTCCATCGGGTTGGCCGCCGGCTGGGCGCTCAGCACCCGCAGGGTCCGTTCGGCCAGCTCCGCCGGCGGCGAGTTCCCCGGCAGCGGCTGCTCGACCACCAGGCTGCCCGGGAGGGCCGGCCGGCGGACCGCGCCGGGCAGCAGCCGCCCGACCGCTTCGAGGGTCTCCCCGCCGGGCGCGCGCCGCCGGTCCTCCCAGCGGAGGGTGACCAGCAGGGTCGGCGCCTCGCCGGGGGTGAGGGTGAAGGACGCGTTCAGGCCGCTGACGCCCAGCAGGTCGCGGCCGAGCTCGCTGAGGGCGGTCGCGAGCCGCACCTGCGCCTGGTTGTCCAGGCCCAGGGCCTGCGCGACGAGCCGCCCGCTGCGCCGCAGCGCGAAGATCTCCTGCTCGGAGCCGACCGTGGTGGTCAGCAGCGGCACGGCCGCCCGGGGGGTCACCAGCTCCCCTTGACGACGACGACTCCGGCGTCGTCGCGGCGCACGCCCGCCTCCCGCAGCAGGATGCCCGCCGTCACCAGCGGGCTGTGCCGCAGCAGTCCGGGCATCGCCGCGAGCCGCCAGCGCTCGGTGAGCCCGTCGGAGTGCAGGACCACCGCGCCGCCCCTGGGCAGCGCCTGCTCGTGGGTGCGCAGGGTCGGCAGCTGGTGGCCGACGATCCCGGGCGAGGAGAGCAGGGCGTGCCGCTTCTGCTCGTCGACCGCGAAGCCGCTGACGTTGCCGACCCCGCAGAACAGCACCCGGCCGGCGGCGGGCTCGATCCTGGCAACGGCCGCGGCGCCGCCGCGGGTGCCGTTCAGGACGCGGTGGAGCCGGGTCAGGACCTCGGCCGGCCGGTCGTCGCTGGACGCCCGGAAGGCCGCGACGGCCTGCTGGGCGGCGAGGGCCGCCAGCGGACCGTGCCCCAGCCCGTCGAAGAACATCACCAGCAGCGGGCCGTGCGGGTCGCCCGCGGTGGCCGGCCGGGCCGCCCAGGCGTCCCCGCAGGACTCCTCGCCGCTGATCGGGCGGGTGAGCCCGCCGACGAGCGTGGTGCCGGCCGGCACCTTGGGCGCGGCGCCCGCTCCCCAGAAGCCGGCGGCCAGCACGGTGCCGGATCCGGGCAGGGAGTGCACGTCGAAGGTGTCCGCGAGGCGGGCGATGGCGCCCAGCCCGATGCCGAGGGTGCCCGCCGAGGAGGTGCCGTCGGTCATCGCGTACGGCACGTCGGCCATGCCCGGGCCGCTGTCCAGGGTGAGGAACTCCACCGCGGCGTCGTGCTCGGTCCGCAGCACCCGTAGCAGCAGCGAGCCGTCGACGGCGTGCCGCCGCAGGTTGGTGGCGGCCTCGGTCACGGCCAGCCCCACCTCGGCGGCGCGCTGGTCGCCCAGGCCGATCCGGCGGGCCAGCGCGGTGGCGGCCCCCCGGGCGGCCGCGGGCAGCGACTCCGCGTCCCGGAACCAGGCGACGTCCTGCGTCTCGAGCAGCAAGGGGGCTTTCACCTGGTCCACTTGACGACGGTGACGACGGTGCCGCGGCCGACCTCGGTGTCGATGGCAAACTCGTCGGTCAGCCGCCGGGCACCGCTCAGGCCCAGGCCCATGCCGCCGCCGGAGGTCCAGCCGTCGGTCAGCGCCAGCTCCAGGTCGGGGATGCCGGGCCCGGTGTCCTGGAACACCGCGCTGACGCCCCGGCGGCCGCCCTTGTCGACGAGGCCGACCCGCATGGTCCCGCCGTTGCCGTGGACGAGCGTGTTGCGGGCCAGCTCGCTGGCGGCCGTCACCAGTTTCGTCTGGTCGACCAGCGAGAGCTTGCACTGCTGGGCGAGCGCGCGGACCAGTTGCCGGGCCCGCACCACGTCGTCGTTCGAGGCGATCGGCAGGGTCTGCTGCTCACCCTCCGGTCCGGCGGGGGCCGTGATCACGCGCGCCCCGCGCCGACGCCGCCGGCCCGGCCGAGCATGGCCAGGCCGCGCTCCAGGCTGAGCGCCGTACGCACCCCGCCGAGCGACAGTCCGAGTTCGACCAGGGTGATGGCCACCGCGGGCCGCATCCCGACCAGGACGGTCTCCGCGTCCAGGATCCGGGAGATGGCGGCGGTGGTGGCGAGCATGCGCCCGACGAAGGAGTCGACGATCTCCAGCGCGGTGATGTCGATCACCACGCCGTGCGCGCCGGTATCCACGATCCGGGCGGCCAGGTCCTCCTGGAGGTCGAGGACGGACTGGTCCTCCAGGTCGGTCTGGATGGAGACCAGCAGGACGTCGCCGATCCGCAGGACGGGGATGCGTTCGGTCATCGGGCGCTCCGCACGTTGGCGGCGACGGCCTCGGTCGAGGTGCCGAGCCGGCGCAGGGCGTGCTTGAGCGCGTCGGCCAGGGTCGCCTTGGTGACGATGTCGCCGAACTGGATGCCCAGGGCCACGATGGTCTGGGCGATCTGCGGGCGGATGCCGGAGATGGTGCACTCGGCGCCCATCAGGCGGGCCGCGACCACGGTCTTCAGCAGGTGCTGGGCGACCTCGGTGTCGACCGCCGGCACGCCGGTGATGTCGATGATCGCCTGCTCCGAGCCGGTGTCCACCAGCGTCTGCAGCAGCTTCTCCATCACCACCTGGGTCCGGGCCGAGTCGAGGGTGCCGACCAGCGGCACCGCCACCACGCCGTCCCAGAGCTTGACCACCGGGGTGGACAGCTCCAGCAGCTGCTCGGCCTGCGCGCCGATGATCTCCTCGCGGGTCTTCGAGTACGTCTCCACGGTGAACAGGCCGAGCGCGTCGACCAGCCGGTTCAGCTCCAGGTAGGCCGCGATGTCCTGCTGCGAGGTGCCGCTGTCGGGGACGAGCAGCTCCTTCAGGGCGAAGACGGCGACGGCCGTCTCGGTCGGGGTGAACCCCTGCCGGGCGCGGTTGCGGGACAGCTCGGTGAGCAGCGCCCGCGCCTCCGACCAGCCCTCGCCCCGCCAGTCCGGCCCACCGGCCCGCAGGCCCTCGACGAGCGCGCTGTACAGCTCCCGCAGCTCCCGGTCCAGCTCCAGCACGCTCAGTCGCCCGCGCAGCGTGTGGGAGACTCCCTCGATCCACCGGCCGACGAGGACGTCGCCCTGCTGCGAGAGCAGCTTCACCAGTCGCTCGGATTCCTGACGTTCCGCCACCAAAACTCCCTCATCACAACGGCATCCGGCCGTATCGACCAACGTACTCGCGGGCCGTGACCGCCCCGCGCAATGCTACGGCCGAGTAGGTACAGACCACGAACGGCCCCTCATCGCCTGCCCCGCTCCCCCGGGGCCCACACACCGCTCAGCCCGCATCCGCCCGGATCATGGCGGGGCTCGGGCCGTGCTCCCCCTGCCGTGGCCGGTCCCCCGCAGGGGTCCAGGCCAGGTGCAGGATGGCCAGGTCGTCGGCGTGCCGGCCGGCGTTCAGCCGGCGGACGGTGTCGACCAGGTGGTCCAGGAAGGCCGGGGTACCGGAGGGCGGCGCCGTCGCGATCAGCTCCAGCAGGCCCTCGGTGCCGAGCCGCTCGGCGCCCGGGCCGCAGTGGCCCTCGGTGAGGCCGTCGGTGTAGAGCAGGAGCGCGCCGGCGGGCGGCAGCGACAGTTCGGTGGCGGGCCAGTGCCGCAGGCCGGGCGCGATGCCGAGTGCCACGCCGTGCGCGGCGGCCACCTCGGTGGCGCCGGGCGGCCGGCCGGCGCCCTCGGCGCGGGCGGGGGTGAGCAGCGGCTCGTGGTGACCGGCCAGGTGCAGGGTCGCGGTGCGGCGGTCGGCTGCGACGGTCACGATGCTGCAGGTCGCGAACATGTCGGAGCGGTTGCGCTCGGCGACCAGGATCTGCTCCAGCAGGTCGAGCAGCTCGGTGCCGCGGTGGCCGGCCAGGACGAGGGCGCGCCAGCCGATCCGCAGGCAGACGCCGAGCGCCGCCTCGTCCGGCCCGTGGCCGCTGACGTCGCCGATGACGGCGTGCACCGCGCCGTCCGCCGTCTCGACCACGTCGAGGAAGTCCCCGCCGAGCAGGGCGCGCTCGCGCCCGGGCAGGTAGCGGGTGGTGACGGTGGCGGTGACGCCGCGCAGCATCGGGGTCGGCAGCAGGCCGCGTTCCAGCCGGGCGTTCTCCCGGGCCCGGATGTGGTCCTCGCGCAGCTCGGCGCCGGCCAGCTCGGCCTGCTTGCGGTTGACCGCGTAGCGCAGGGCGCGCTGCAGCAGCTGCTCGTCGACCTGCCCCTTCACCAGGTAGTCCTGGGCGCCGACCGCGACGGCCTGCGCGCCGGCCCCGGAGTCCGCCATGCCGGTGAGAACGATCACGGCGGCCCGGGGGCAGGCCTGCTGGACGGCGGCGACCAGGCCCACGCCCGAGCCGTCCGGCAGGTGGAGGTCGACCAGGACGCAGTCCGCGGGCTCCCGCTCCAGCTCGGCGACGGCCTGGGCGAGGGTCGGCGTCCACCGCAGGCTGTGGTCGAGGTCGGTGTCGGCGAGCAGTTCCTCGACCAGCAGGGCGTCCCCGGCGTCGTCCTCCACCAGGAGGACGCGTACCACGGACGGCTCCGCGCCGGGCTGCGCGAGCGGGTGGGCCGGCGGTTCGGGCCGGTACTGCTGGCCGGGGATCACGAGTGCCCCGCTTCGGCCCGGGGAGCCACCAGGTGGCCCTCGGTCCTGCCGTCCGCCGGGGCCACGGCGCTCTCCTGCGGCTCCACGGACTCCTCGACGGGCAGGGTGAAGACCAGGCGGGTGCCCGGGGTGTGGGTGAGGTCGACCTCGATGGTGCCGCCGTGGAACTCGACGATCTTCTTGCACATGGCCAGGCCGATGCCGTTGCCGGGGTAGGCGTCGCGGGTGTGCAGGCGCTGGAAGATGACGAAGACCTTGTCCACGAAGTCGCCGTCGATGCCGATCCCGTTGTCGGTGACCGCGCACCGCCACAGGTCGCCGTCGCGCACGGCCTCCAGGTGGATCCGGGGGGCGCGGTCCGGGCTGCGGAACTTGACGGCGTTGCTGAGCAGGTTCTGCAGGAGCATGCCGAGCTGGGTGGCGTCGCCGCTGATCCGGGGCAGCGGGTCGTGGGTGATCACGGCCTCGTTGTCCGCGATGGCGATGCTCAGCGAGTCGACGGTCCGGGCGAACACCTGCTCCAGGTCGACCGGCGTGTAGCTGGCGTGCACCCGGCCGACCCGGGAGAAGGCGAGCAGGTCGTTGATCAGCGTCTGCATCCGGTTCGCGCCGTCCACGGCGAACTCGATGTACTGGTCGGCCCTGGCGTCCAGGCTGCCGCCGTAGCGACGCTGGAGCAGCTGGCAGAAGCTGGCCACCTTGCGCAGCGGCTCCTGGAGGTCGTGCGAGGCCACGTAGGCGAACTGCTCCAGCTCGGAGTTGGAGCGCCGCAGGTCGACGGTCTGGGCGTCGAGCACCTGCCGGGCCGCTTCCTTGGCGAGGAGTTCGTGGGCCAGCCGGCCGCGCATCGCCTCGACCACGGCCGCGAGCTGCCGCAGGTCGGCGGGGCCGGTGGGGGTGATCGGGTGGCTGAAGTCACCGCGGGCGACCCGCTCGGCATCGGCCGACACGTGCTCCAGCGGACGGGTGACGCCACGGCGCAGGCCCTCGAAGACCAGGGCGGCGAGCAGCAGGATGATCAGCGCGATGGCGCTGAACACCACGTTGCGCAGGGTGCGGACGGACTGGAGGGCGGCCCGGCTGTCGGCCCGGTCGGCCTGGAGGTGCTCCTGCTGCAGCGCCATCGCCGCGCGCAGCGCGTCGAAGGCGGCCTTGCCCTCGGCGGTCTGCCGGCCGGCGGTCGGCGCGGCGCTGCCCGGCGGGGCCGCGGCCACCGGCCGGGCCACCTGGGACTGCCAGGCCTCCGCCCGGGCCAAGACCAGGTCGAGGTCGGCCCCGCTCCGCTCCCCGGTGCTCAACCGCCGGAGCTCGGCGACGGCGTCCCGCTGCTGGGCGATGCCCTGCTCGTACGGGGCGAGGAACTCCGCCTGACCGGTGAGGCCGTAGCCGCGGATGCCGGTCTCCTGGTTGACCAGGCCCGACTCCAGCCGGACGGCCGCGATGAGGGCCGGCGAGCTGACGTCGACCAGGCGGTTGTTCACCGCCGAGGAGTGGGCGAACACCCAGAAGCCCAGCGCCCCGAGCAGGACGAGGACGGCCAGCGACGCGCTCACCCCGACGCGCAGCCAGCGGCGGGTGCTCCAGCCGCCGCCGTCGGCGCCGACGGGCGGCAGCTCCGGACGGGGTTGCCCCTGGGTCTCGGCGGCGGGGTGGTGTGCCGCAGGGGTCTGGCTGGCCATGTGGGTCCTTCGTCCGGCATCCGTCGGCGGATGCGCCTTCGTCCGTGCCCGCCTGCGGCAAGTCGCGCGCGGCAGCCACACCCTACACGCCGTCCGACAAGTTTGGTTGTCGCACGACGAGCGGTCACCTAAGGTGGCAGGCATGCCAGCCGACCGCTTCGCCGCCCTCATGAGCGAGGACCAACTCGCGGCCCTCGCGGACGCGACGCTCGGAGAACTCGCCGGCCGCCTCGCCGCCCGGGCGTTCCGCCCGCTGCCCGCCGGGGAGCCGGGTGCCCGCGCGCCCGGTGAGCCCTGGGAGGCCGACCCGCAGCACGACGCGCTGACCCGGTTGCACGCCCTGATGCACCTGCGGAAGGCCGCCGAGCGCCTCGCCGACCAGGCGGCCCGGGAGGCGGCCGGGGCCGGGGCCGGCTACCCGCAGCTCGGGCAGGCCTGCGACATCAGCCGCCAGGCTGCCCGCCAGCGCTGGCCCGGGTTGGTCCCACCGGCACCTCACCGCACCACCCATTCCGAGAACCGGAGCGCCTGATGGCCACCCGCCCGCAAGCCCGCTCGTACAGCGTCCTGCTCGTCGAGGACGACCTCGCCGACGCCATGCTGATCGAGGAGGCCCTGTTCGAACAGGGCATGGCGCGCACCATCGTCAAGGCGGAGGACGGCGTCGCCGCCCTCGAACACCTCCGGCAGAACGTCGCCCGGTACCCCGATCTGATCATCCTCGACCTCAACATGCCCCGGATGAACGGCCGTGAACTGCTGGAGGTCCTCAAGGCGGACGAGCAGCTCAAGCTGATCCCGATCGTGGTCCTCACCACCTCGGCCGCCCCCGAGGACGTGAGCGGCGCCTACCACCGCCACGCCAACGCGTACGTCACCAAGCCCGTCAACCTCGACGACTTCACCCGGGCCGTCCAGAGCATCGACAACTTCTACCTGGAGACGGCCGCGGTCCTGGCCCGCCCCTGACCCGTGCCGCCGACCCTGCCGGTGAGCCCCGCCCCGGTCCGCCGGCCACCGGTCCGAAAACCCGTGCATGACCCCGCGGAACCGGGGTAGGCGCTCGCGCATGCCCGGCCGCGAGCGCACCGGGGCCACGAACGGGGACGGTGCCTGGTGCCGAAGGCGGGAACACTGACGGAACAGACCTGGACGGACATCGGCTTCCGGGCCGGTGCCGCCTTCGACGGCGCGCCGGGAACCGCCGCCGCGGCCCGCCGCTTCGCCGACGAGTTCCTCGCCGAGGCGCAGACCCGGCACGGCGTCCCGGTGACCGCGGCGCTGGCCGGCACGGTTCGCCTGGTGGTCAGCGAACTCGTCACCAACGCCGCCAAGTACGCGCCGGGCCCGTGCCTGCTCGACCTGGAACTCACGGTCGACGACATCCGGGTGACCGTCTGGGACACCGAGGCCCGCCTGCCGGCGCCGCGCTCGCCCGACCCTGCCCGGGTCGGCCAGCACGGCCTGGAGATCGTCCTCGCGGTGTGCCGCCGCTACGACATCGAGCGGCACGCGGGCGGCAAGCGCGTCCGGGCGCACCTCCCCCTGGACTGAGCCGGCCCCGCCCGGCCGCCCGTGGGTGCCCCCGGTCCCTGCCCGGGACCGTCGGGCGCCCGCCCGCGCCGGCTCAGCCGCCGCCGAGCCGGGCCGCGAACACGACGGTGTCGTCCTCCTGCGGACTGCCGAAGCCGTCCAGCAGGTGGTCGCAGAGTGCCTCCGGCTCGCCCGGTCCGGCGGCGGCCGTCAGGCGCAGCCGCTCCAGCGAGCGGTCCAGGTCGACCCCCCGGCGCTCGACCAGCCCGTCGGTGACCATCACCAGCCTGCTGCCGGGGGCGACCTCGTGCCGGGTGGCCGGCGGCTGCGGCAGGCCGAGGCCCAGCAGCGGGCCGTGCTCGTGGACGTACCGGGCCCGGCCGTCCGGGCCGACCAGCAGCGGCGGCAGGTGGCCGGCGTTCGCCAGGTGCAGCAGGCCCGTACCGGACTCCAGCAGCGCGACACAGAGCGTCGCCGTCCAGCCCGGCCGGTGCCGGCCCATCAGCGCGTCCAGGCGCTCCAGCAGCACGTCGGCCGGATGTCCCTCGTTGGCGTAGGCCCGCAGCGCGTGCCGCAACTCCCCCATCACCATGGCGGCCTGGAGGTTGTGGCCGGCGACGTCACCGACCGCCATCAGCAGCCCGCCCGGGGTCGCGACGGCCTCGTAGAAGTCCCCGCCGATCTCGTTCTCGGTCGCCGCGGGGAGGTACCGCACGGCCAGGTCGACGCCCGGCCAGTCGGGGAGGGTCGCCGGCAGGAAGGTGCGCTGGAGCGTCAGGGCGAACTGGTGCTCCTCGCTGTACAGCGCCACCACGCCGCGGTTGGTCTCCTCCAGCTCCGCCGACAGCACCGAGTACCGCGCCGCGGCCTCCCGGTGCTTCTCCCGCAGCTCGGCGAGACCGCGCTCCGACTCACGGCACCGGGCCCGGGCGTCCTGGAGGGCCGCCAGCAGCTCGCGCTCTCGGGCCGAGGGCGCGCCACCGGCCGGCGGACCCGCCTCCTCGGGAGACGGGGACATGTGATGATTCATCGGACCTCGGGCGGTACTCGGGACGCGCCGGTCAGGGCGCGCGACTCGGGAGCAGCGGGACGGCTCCGGACGGACTGGCCGTTCCGGACGCGGGGGGCGAACCGCCCCGCCGTACGTCCCGCCTTCCCGCCCCGGCCGCACCCATGCCCCTCGGTTCGGCGGGCCCGGGGCACCGCGGCGCAGCCTGGACGAGGTCGCCGGCTCGCGCCCGCGGCCGCGCACCCGGCCGTGGCTCGTCGGAGCGGCACCTGGGCACCGCCGACCGCTCACACGGCGGGCGCGGAACCCCGTCCGGCGGGACTGCCCGTGAAGCCGGGACCGGCCGGTTCGCGATTGCGCATGCGGGCGGCACCGAGCTCCGCCCAGACGCTCTTGCCGCCCGGGTTGAGGTCGGCGCCCCAGCGCTCCGACAGCCGCGCCACGATGTGCAGCCCGTGACCGCCCGGGGCAGTGGTGAGGTGCGGCGGGCGCGGACTGGGCGACGTCGCCTCGTGGTCCAGCACTTCGACCCGCAGCCCCTCCTGGGAGGCGGTGAGGACGAGCTCGCGCGGGCCGCCGCCGTGGATGCAGGCGTTGGCGAGCAGCTCGGAGACGATCAGCAGGATGTCGTCGGTGAGGGTGTCGGCGTCGGCCCACCCCCAGTCCTCCAGGGCCTGCCGGGCGAAGTGGCGGCCGCGGCCTACCGGGCCGGGCACGCCCAGCAGGGCGAGGCGCCTGCGCTGGCCGGCCTTCGGCACGCCCGTCCGCTGCGGCACGCCCGCCCCTGGGTCGATGGATGTCACTACGTTCTCACCCCGCGGTTCGGCGCTGTCGGTGGATCGGGAGGTTACGGATCCGGTGGTCTCCGGCGGGGTCCGCCGGACCGGCGGCTCGCACGCCGTTCCGTACCGTGTCACGCCTGCCCGCTGAGACCCGGGGAACACCAGGTGCCCCGTTTCTGCACATCTCCCCGGACGGCGCGCGGCCCGGGCCGGGGCGCTGTGCCGCCCGGTGGGCAGCGGCTGCCGCCGGTGCGGCCGTCCGGCCGGCGCCGGCGGCGGGCACCGCCCCGGGCCCGGTCACCGTGCGGCGAGCGCGTGCTCAAGCGTGGGTTCGAGTGCGAACACCCGGTCCGCGCCGGTGATCTCCAGCAGCCGCAGCAGCTGGTCGGGCGCCCCCGCCAGCCGCAGGGCCGTACCGGCGCTGTCGGCGTCGGTACGCGTGCGCAGCAGCAGGTTGAGGCCGGAGGAGTCGCAGAATCCGACCCGGGACAGGTCGACGACCATCAGCGGCGCGCCGGAGCGGACCGCCTCCTCCAGGGCCGGCCCGACCGCGAGCACGCCGTCCAGGTCGAGTTCACCCGCCAGGGAACAGACCAGCGCGCCGTCGTCCGTACGCCGGAACTCCGCCCCCGGCCCTTCGGGGGCCGGCATCGCGGCGGCGTTCGCCGGATCGTTCATCTCCACCTCAGTTCTTCGTCGTCGGCACCGCACCGACCCTCACGCCTGACCATACAATCGCCCGATCCGCCGTCGGCGGGCCGGTCGTCGCCGCACGGGCCCGGGGTGGCCGTGGGCCGCCCCGGGCACCGCACGGACCGGGGCCGAACCCGGCGGGGGACGCCGGTCCGGCCCCGGTCCGGGGCGGACGCGCGGGCCTAGCTCTCCGCGAGCAGGGCCGTGCGCAGGTGGCCGAGGATCCGGGTGAGCAGCCGGGAGATGTGCATCTGGGACAGGCCCAGCTCCTGACCGATCTGGCCCTGGGTCATCTCGGCGCCGAACCGCATCGCGAGGATGCGGCGGTCCCGCTCGGGCAGCGCGGCGATCAGCGGCTTGAGCGTCTCCAGGTGCAGGACGGCCTCGAAGCCGGGCTCCTCCACCGCGAACCGGGCGCCCAGGCCGGCGCCGGAGCCGGACCCGGCGTCGTCGCCTTCGGAGGGGGCGTCCAGCGAGTGCGCGCTGTAGGCGTTGGCGGCCTTCATCCCCTCGATGACCTCGCGCTCGGTCAGCGAGAGGTGCTCGGCGAGTTCGGCCGTGGTCGGCAGCCGGTCCAGGACCTGCTCCAGTTCGTCGGAGCCCTTGGCCAGGGCCAGCCGCATCTCCTGCATCCCCCTGGGCACGTGGACCATCCAGCTGGTGTCGCGGAAGAACCGCTTCATCTCGCCGGTGATCGTGGGCAGGGCGAAGGTGACGAACTCGAACTCGCGCGTCGGGTCGAACCGGTCGATGGCCTTGATCAGGCCGATCGTGCCGACCTGGATGATGTCGTCCATCGGCTCGCTGCGATTGCTGAAGCGCCGGGCGGCGAACTTCACCAGCGCCATGTTCAGCTCGATCAGGGTGCCGCGGACGTACGAGTACTCACGGGTGCCCTCCTCCAGGTCCCGCAGTCGCAGGAAGAGGTCCTTCGAGAGCACCCGGGCGTCCGCCGGCGCGATCGCACTCGCGTCCTCGATCCGCGGCGCCGGACCACCCGGGGCCGCCGGAGCGGCCGCGGGTCGCACGGTGGCCGGGGCCGAAGCCGCGACGAGGTCCGACGCGACGGCTGACGCTGTGTCCTGAAGGACTGCCATGGGTATCCCTCTTCCGGGTCACGAACGCGGGCCACGGATAGGCACAACGCTCCTGGGCCGCGGCTACCCCGCGATCACCCGCTCATGCACCGTCCCACAAAACTGACCGTATTTGCGGCTTAAGTGATGCTTGTACCGATTTGCACCCCTGGGCTTCCCGGGCTCCCCCGGTGTCGGCCTTCCGGAACGCCGACGGCTCCGGCCCCACGCTGTGGGCCGGAGCCGTCGAAAGCCGCACCGCGCGTACCGGCCGCCGTTCGGCGGTGGGCGCGGACCGGCGGAACGCCGGCCGGCCCGTTGGCCGCCGGAGTCCGGATCAGCCGCGCCGGAGGGCGCGGACCGCGAGGACGACAAGAATCACGATGACCACAGTGCCGAGTCCGATGTACATGGGATTTCCTCCGATATTCCGACGGTGCGTCCGGTGATTGGACATCCGGCGAACTGCCGTCACGATTTCCTGACCGTTCTGACATCCGCGCCGTTCGTCTGCCCGTCATTCCAGGAATGATGCGGACGCCCGGGCGGGTGGTGGCCGGGGGCCGGACAGACGCGGGCGGGGCGCACCCTGGGTGCGCCCCGCCCGAACCGCCCTACGACCACCGCACCCCACGGGCTCGCTGCGTCACCAGCGGTACCAGCGGTGACGGCTGCCGGAGGGGTGCGTCCCCCGGGCCACGAATCCGATCAGCCAGACCACCAGGACGAAGATCGCTATCCACCACAGTGCCTTGACGGCGAAACCGGCGCCGAAGAGCAGCAGTGCGAGAAGAAGTACAAGAAGCAGCGGACCCATTTAGAAGACCTCCCAGTCGGTGTCGAAATCCGCCTGCCCGGGTCCACCCTTCCTATTCCTGGGAATCTTCGGCGAGAAGGCGGGCATACGGCCGGGCCGTCCCGGCCCTGTCGGTCCCAGGTGCCAGGGTGGTCGTAGGAGCCCGGCCGAGCCCCACCCGCACCCGCACCCCCACCCGGCCGCGACCGACCGCCGCACCCGGCCGCCACCGACACCGACACCGCTACGAACGGAGTACCCCGATGAGCCGCCACTTCCAGGTCACCTTCGACGCCCACGACCCGCGAGCACTGTCGTCCTTCTGGCGTGACGCGCTGGGCTACGTCCACCCCGGGCCGCCCGGGGTGGACCTGCCCGCGGGCGCCGACCCGCTGGCCGCGTGGGACGACTTCCTGGCCCGGATCGGCGTGCCGCAGGAGCAGCGCAACTCCCGGTCGGCCATCGAGGACCCGGACGGGAACGGGCCGCGGGTGTTCTTCCAGCAGGTACCGGAGGACAAGGTCGCCAAGAACCGCGTCCATCTCGACGTCCGCGCAGCTCCCGGCCTGCAGGGGGAGGAGCGGATGGCGGCTCTGGAGGCCGAGTGCGAGCGGCTGGTCGCACTGGGCGCGACCCGGCTGCGCCGCTTCGAGCCCGCTCCTCCGATGAGCTCCGGCTTCATCGTGCTGGCCGATCCCGAGGGCAACGAGTTCTGCCTGGACTGAGGCGGGCCGGCCCGGTGCGGGGTCACCGGACCGGGGACGAAGCGGCCAGGGACAAAAGGGACTCTCCGCCGCATGCGCCCCACCCGTCCGGGTAGGCGGGTCCCGGGCCGGGGAGCGATCCCGCACCCCGGCCACGACCAGCCGGAAACGGCCCGAACCAGGGAGGGGCAGTGGAGATGGCACAGCCGGAGAACGACGCCCGGACGGCCCGGGGCCGGCCCCGGGGCGTCCGGAACCGCCCGCACGACCCGGCCCGGAGCGAGGTCCGCGCGACGGCCGGGACCACCCCGGACGCCGCCGGCCTCCCGGGGACTGCACCCGGCCGGGGATGGCGGATCCCGCCCGGGAACGGCACCCTCGCCCGCGCCCGCGAACTCACCCGGGACACCCTGCAGGAGTGGGACCACCGGGGCGAGGACTACGCCCACGCCGTCCTGCTCGTGTCCGAGCTGGTCACCAACGCCCACCGGCACGCCGGCGGCCCGGCCGACCTGGAGCTGCACCCGGTGCCGGGCGGGGTGCTGCTCCGGGTCAGCGACGCCTCGTCACGACTGCCGGTCCGGCGGGAGCCGGGCGCCGACGGAGGCTTCGGCATGCACCTGCTCGCCCGGCTCAGCGAGTCCTGGGGCGTCGAGCCCTTCCCCGGCGGCAAGTCGGTCTGGGCCCGGCTCGCTCCCCGGCCGGACGCCTGACGACCTGGCCGGACGCCTGACGACCTGGCCCAACGCCTGACGACCTGACCGGACGGCCGACGCCCCGGCCGGAAGCCTCGGCCTGATGCCCGACGACCCGGCCGGCCGGGTGCCCGCGGGGCCTGGCGGGCCCGCTCAGTCGGTGAACTCGTACCCGGCCACCTCGGCGAGCAGCGCCCGGCGGCGGGGCTCGTCCAGGAACGCGGCCTTGAAGGAATTGGCGGCGAGCCTGCGCAGGGTCTCCCGGTCCAGGCCGAGGGCGTCCCGCAGGGCGGTGAAGTTGTCCTCCACGTAGCCGCCGAAGTAGGCCGGGTCGTCGGAGTTGACGGTGACCAGCAGTCCGGCGTCCAGCATCCGGCGCAGCGGGTGGTCGGCGAGGGTGTCGATGCAGCGCAGCCGGACGTTGGAGAGCGGGCAGAGGGTCAGCGGGATCTGCTCGCGGACCAGCCGGGCGACCAGGTCCTGGTCCTCCAGGCAGCGCAGCCCGTGGTCGATCCGCTCGACGCCGAGCACGTCCAGCGCCTCGCGGATGTACTCGGCCGGGCCCTCCTCCCCGGCGTGCGCGACGCGGCGCAGGCCGGCGGCGGCCGCCAGCTCGTACACCTCGCGGAACTTCGCCGGCGGGTTGCCGACCTCGGCGGAGTCCAGGCCGACGCCGGAGATCCGGTGCAGATGGGGCTTGGCGGCCTCGAAGGTCTCCAGCGCCGAGGCGGCCGGCTCGTCCCGCAGGAAGCACATGATCAGCTGGGTGCTGATGCCGTACCGCTCCTCGCTGCGCTCCAGGGCCCGCGAGAGGCCCTCGACGACGGTGCCGATCTCCACGCCGCGCGCGGTGTGCGCCTGCGGGTCGAAGAAGATCTCGGCGTGCCGCACGCCCTGCCCCGCGGCGCGGGCCAGGTAGGCGTCGGCGAGGTCGGCGAAGTCCTGCTCGGTGCGCAGCACCGCCATCAGCGCGTAGTAGAGGTCGAGGAAGGACTGCAGGTCGCTGAAGGAGTAGGCGTGCCGCAGCTCCTCGGTGTCCGCGAAGGGCAGGGTGACACCGTTGCGGGCAGCGAGGGCGAAGGCGAGTTCAGGCTCCAGGGTGCCTTCGATGTGCAGGTGGAGTTCGGCCTTGGGCAGCGACATAAGGGATCGATTCGGTACTCGGGGGTGGAACTACCAGGAAAGGGACCATCCTACGACCCGCCGCCGCGCACCCCGCCCGCCGCCGGGGCGGGCTTCGGCGCGGCCGGCGGCGCGGGCCGCCACCAGGGGTAGGGGATCCCCGCGAGGCGGTTCACCACGAGGCCCTGGGCGGCCAGCAGGACGACCGCGATCATCACCACGGTCAGCTGCAGCGGGGTGCGCAGCAGGCCGAGCGCGACGATCAGCGTGGTCGCGGCGGCCGGCGGGTGGGCGACGCCGAACAGCGGCATCAGCCCGCAGGTCAGGCCCAGTGCGACGGCGGACGCCCCGAGCCGGGCCCAGGTGATGTCGTTGAGGTTCGGCGGGGTGTCCAGCAGGCCGGTGACGGCGAGCGCGAAGTATCCGGACAGCACCCCGATCAGGTGCCCGTACACCGTGCTGCGGGGCGAGGCGCTCGGGAGGGTCGGCGTGTAGAAGAGCAGGAAGGCGGTCGGTCCGAGCGAGGGGAAGAGGAAGGGCGCGTTGCTGAAGTGCGCCAGCGCGGCCATCACCGCGAGCGAGATGCCGGCGTTGACGGCGGAGTAGGAGGCCAGCACCCGGCTGGGGTCGTGCCGTTCCATGACCGCCGACAGTTCGAACCGGGCGAGGAATCTTCGGATCATTGCCACCGTCCGGCGGGCCGGGCGCGAGCCCGGGATCGAGGGGTCGGCGGGGAGGGAAAGGGTGCGCCGACAGGCAGTGCGATACCCGCCCGTCGCCCGTCCCGGGCCGCCGGCGCCGGATCGCACCCGATCGGCCCACTCCGCCGCCCGGTCACCGGCGGCGGAGTGACGACCCCGGGTAGAAGGTAGAAGGAGGTTCAACCGCCGAGGAGGTACGGACATGCGGCACCCGGACGGCCCCCGCAGCAAGCCGGAGGGGATCTCCCCGCACGCCCTGGACAACGGGGTGCTGCTGCACGAGCTGGAGCAGCTCCACCGCACCAGGCACGAGACCTTCCTGTACGGCTCGGACGACGCGCTGGCGCACCACACGACTCGCACCGCCCAACTGGAGGCCGAGTACCTGCACCGGTTCCCGAACCGGCAGGTCACCGCCGCCCGGACCCGCTCCGGGGCCCGTACCCGGGAGGCCGCCGCCCGGGCCGAAGCCACCCCCGAGTGACCGCGGGGGTGCCCCGCCCGGCGGCCTCCGGTCCGCCCGGGCGGGGCGCCGCGGCCGTCCGCGCGCCCGGCGCCGCCCGCCCCTTCCGTCCGGTCCCTCCACCACCCGACCGCCCACCACCCCCGTCAGGGAGCCAGCCATGCCCATCGCCAGCGTGAACCCCGCGACCGGCGAAACCCTGGAGACCTTCGAAGCCCTGGACGACGCGGCGATCGAGCTGTGCCTGTCCAGGGCCGAGTCGGCCTTCCGGCAGTACCGCACCACGGACTTCGAGCAGCGTGCCGCGCTGGTGCACCGCGCGGCCGACCTGCTGGAGGCCGACCAGGAGGCCGTCGCCCGCACCATGACCGAGGAGATGGGCAAGCCGCTGGTGGCCGCCCGGGCCGAGGCCGCGAAGTGCGTCAAGGCGCTGCGCTGGTACGCCGACCAGGCGCCCGCCCTGCTCGCGGACGAACTCCCGCGCCAGGAGGACGTCGCGGACGCCGGGGCCTCGGACGCCTACGTGCGCTACCGCCCGATCGGCGCGGTGCTCGCGGTGATGCCGTGGAACTTCCCGTTCTGGCAGGTGATCCGCTTCGCCGCGCCGGCCCTGATGGCGGGCAACGTCTGCCTGCTCAAGCACGCCTCCAACGTGCCCCGGACGGCGGTCGCCCTGGAGGACCTGTTCCGGCGGGCCGGGTTCCCCGAGGGCTGCTTCCAGACCCTGCTGATCGGCTCGGCCGCCGTGGAGGGCGTGATCCGGGACCGCCGGGTCGCGGCCGTGACGCTGACCGGCAGCGAGCCGGCCGGGCGCGCCGTCGCCGCGACGGCGGCGGACGAGGTCAAGAAGGCGGTGCTGGAGCTGGGCGGCAGCGACCCCTTCGTGGTGATGCCGAGCGCCGATCTGGCCGCCGCCGTGGCGACGGCGGTGCGGGCACGGGTCCAGAACAACGGGCAGTCGTGCATCGCGGCCAAGCGGTTCATCGTGCACGAGGAGGTGTACGAGCCCTTCCTGGCCGCGTTCACCGAGGCGATGCGGGCGCTGAAGGTCGGCGACCCGATGGCGGAGGACACCGCGGTGGGCCCGCTGGCGAGCGAGCAGGGGCGTACCGACCTGGAGGAGCTGGTCGAGGACGCCCGTGCGCACGGCGCCCGGGTGGAGTGCGGCGGCCGCCGCCCGCCGGGGCTGGACCCGGCGCTGGCAGCCGGCTGGTTCTACGAGCCGACGGTGCTCTCGGGCATCACGCCGCGGATGCGCGTGCACCTGGAGGAGACCTTCGGCCCGGTCGCGACGGTCTACCGGGTGGCGAACCTGGACGAGGCGGTCGAGCGGGCCAACGACTCGCCGTTCGGCCTCAGCTCCAACGTGTGGACCACGGACGGCGCGGAGCAGCAGCGTTTCGTCCGGGACATCGAGGCGGGCGGCGTCTTCTTCAACGGGATGACCGCCTCGCACCCGGCACTGCCGTTCGGCGGGGTCAAGCGCTCCGGCTTCGGGCGGGAGCTGTCCGGCCACGGCATCAAGGAGTTCTGCAACATCACCACGGTCTGGATGGGGCCGCCCGCCTCCTGAGGCCGCCCGGGCGGCCGCCGGCCCGCGTGCCCCTCCGGGGACGCGGGCCGGCGGCTGCCCGGACCTGCTCACGCCCGGTCGGACGTGCTCAGGCGCCTGGCCTGGCGGGGTCAGTGCCCGGTGGCCATCCTCCGGTGCCGCCCGGGGCCCTGGCTGTTGCTGATCCAGCGCGAGACCGCCCCGAAGAGGACCATGACGGTCACGCCCCACACCACGGCGAAAACCACCAGCAGCGGCGTGTACGACATCTGGACGGCCACCAGGACCAGGCCCAGGGACAGGGCCACCAGGAACACCGCCGCCGTGGTGGACAGCCCGACATCGGCCTTCCAGGCCCGCTTCAGCCAGTGGCCGTGCGGCTGCTGCGGGGGGCCCGTGGTCGGGCTCGCGGTCGGGCTCGCGGTCGGGCCCCCGGTCGTGCTCGGGCCCCCGGTCGTCTGCGGATCCATCTCGTTCGCCTCCAGACCCCGGCGTACGCGCCGGGACGGTCCGGGTCGCTCCGTCGCCCGCCACCTCCGGATCGTTCCGGTGCCGGGCCCTACAGGCGTGCTGCCCGGTCCCGGACTGATCTACACCGGCCGCCGCCGGACTTCTGCGCAGGTGGCGGCGCCGGCCGCCGGCGCGCAGGACAGCGCGCGCCGGCCGGACGAGAATGTCGGCAGGGGACCCGGGGGCTGCTGGTGAGGAGGCCGGCGCAGATGACCGAGCACGCGCCGGGCACGCAGGCCCCGCCGCCGGAGCGCACGACCTACCGGGTCACGTACGCCGTGGCCGGCACCGCCGCGATCCGCTGGACGGACGTGACCGTGCTGCCAGGGCACTCGCAGGAGAGCGACATCCCCGGGATCGTCGCCGCGCGCCTCACCGGACGGCCCGCCGACCGGCGGCTGATCACCCTGCTCGGGCTGCGCGCGCTGTGAAGTCGCGCGGCCGCCCCGGTGCACGCACCGGGGCGGTCCGGTCTCCGTCGCGCCAGGCCCGCGGCCCCGTCAGGCCCTCGGCGAGACCAGCGTGACGATGGTGATGTCCGAGGGCGCGCCGACCCGTACCGGCGGGCCCCAGGCGCCCGCGCCGCGGGTGACGTAGAGCTGGGTGTCCCCGTAGCGCTCCAGGCCGGCCACCGTGGGGTTGGCGAGTTCGGCCAGGTAGTTGCCCGGCCAGAGCTGGCCGCCGTGGGTGTGGCCGGAGAGCTGCAGGTCCACGCCGTGCCGGACGGCGTCGTGCACGGTCACCGGCTGGTGGGAGAGCAGCACCGAGGTACGGGAGCGGTCCCGGTCGCCGAGCGCCTTGTCGAAGTCGGGCCCGTCGCCCTCGGAGGTGCCGGCCAGGTCGTTGACGCCGGCCAGGTCGAAGCCGGGCAGTTCCACCCGGGCGTTCTGCAGCGGGTGGACGCCCAGCGAGCGGACGAAGTCGACCCAGGGGGCCGCCCCGGAGAAGTACTCGTGGTTGCCGGTGACGAACCAGGCGCCGTCCTTGGCCCGGAGCCGGGCCAAGGGCTCGGCGTCCCGGCCGAGTTCGGGCACGGTGCCGTCGACCAGGTCGCCGACGACGGTGATCAGGTCGGGCCGGGCGGCGTTGACGGTGTCGACGATCCGCTGGGTGTGGGCGCGGCCGAGGATCGGGCCGAGGTGGATGTCGCTGACCACCGCGATCCGGTAGCCGTCCGCCCGCGCGGGCAGTTTGGCCAGCGGGACGGTCACCTGCTTGAGGCGCGGACCGCGCAGCACGCCGTAGGTGCCGTTGCCGACCACGGCCGCCGCCGCGCCGGCGGCACCGATCGCGACCGTGCGGGCGATGAACAGCCGCCGCTGCGGCGAGAGGGGACCGCCGGACACGGGAGCGGCGGGGGACGGGCGCACCACGTCGGCAGCCGGGACACCGGGGTCGGCGGACGGCGTGGCGGGGCGGGCGGACGGCGTGCCGGGCTCGGGGGCGGGGTCCGCCACGGGCCCGGTGGTGACGGCGGCCGGGGTGGCACCGGCTGCCGCGTCCCGTCCCGCCTCCCCCGGCAGGTCGCGTGCCGTGCCCCGGCGGTCCGGCAGCCGGGCGAGCAGGGGCCGGAGCAGCTCGCCGGCCAGCAGGAAGAGCAGCAGGTAGAGCAGCACCGCCAGCCAGAGGAACCCGGGCCAGGCGATCCAGCGCTCGGCCGCCATCGGCAGGGCGCGCCCGCCGACCACCGCGCCGATGCCGAGGACGGGGAGCAGGAACGCCAGCACGGTGCCGGTCCGCCGCCAGAGCCCGCCGGGGGCGCTGACGTCCCGGACCAGGCGGCGCCAGAGGTACCAGTGGGCGAGGCCGACGACGGCCAGGGCGAGCAGGAGGGCGAGCACCACGACCACGATCACGCCGCCATCAACTCCGGGACCGTTCCGCTGATCTTCACCCCCACAGTATGAGCACCCCGGCGGCGCTCCCCGGACCGGCCCCCGACCCCGGCCCGGTAACGCCCGGGTCACGCCCCGAACGCGCTGAGCGGCCTGACCCCGTGTCAGATTTGAGCTTTCGCGGACAATCCGAAAAGGGGTCCTGACCAGGCCTTACGCGTCCGCTGAGCGGACATTTCCCGATGTGCTGTTCCGATACTCGGAAGTAGAAGTTAGGTTGCGTCGCATTGCGCGGATCCGTCCCCCCACCCTCCGGCACCACAGGCCGAAGGGGTCGACCGCGCGGGAAGGCACAGGCACCTGCAGATGAGTGCGGAAACCACCACCACCCGGACCGCGTCGCCCCCGGGCGCCCCCGGCGACGGCGGCCAGGACGGCAACCTCAAGGCCGGCCTGAAGAACCGGCACCTGTCGATGATCGCCATCGGCGGCGTGATCGGCGCCGGCCTGTTCGTGGGCTCCGGCGCGGGCATCGCCTCCACCGGCCCCGGCATCCTGCTCTCCTACACCCTGGCCGGCGTGCTGGTCGTGATGGTGATGCGGATGCTCGGCGAGATGGCCGCCGCCGACCCGCAGAGCGGCTCGTTCTCCGCGTACGCGGACCGGGCGCTGGGCCGCTGGGCCGGATTCAGCATCGGCTGGCTGTACTGGTTCTTCTGGGTCGTGGTGCTGGCCGTGGAGGCGACGGCGGGGGCCAAGATCCTCAACACCTGGGTCCCCGGTGTGCCGCAGTGGGCGTTCGCCCTGCTGGTGATGGCCGTGCTGACGGCCACCAACCTGTTCTCGGTGGCCTCCTACGGCGAGTTCGAGTTCTGGTTCGCCGGCATCAAGGTGGTGGCCATCATCGCCTTCATCGTGATCGGCGCGCTGGCCGTCTTCGGCCTGCTGCCCGGCACCAGCGCGGTCGGCACGGCCAACCTCACCGGCAACGGCGGCTTCCTGCCGCACGGGGTCGGCGCCGTCTTCACCGGCATGCTGACCGTGGTGTTCGCCTTCATGGGCAGCGAGATCGTCACGCTCGCCGCCGGCGAGTCCGCCGACCCGGAGAAGGCGGTCAGCCGGGCCACCAACAGCGTGATCTGGCGGATCGGCGTCTTCTACCTCGGCTCGATCGCGATCGTGGTGACGCTGCTGCCGTGGAACGACGCCTCGGTCAAGGGCAGCCCGTACGTCGCGGTGCTGGAGCACGTCGGCATCCCGGGCGCCGCCCGGGTGATGGACGTGATCGTGCTGACCGCCGTGCTGTCCTGCCTCAACTCCGGCCTCTACACGGCCTCCCGGATGGCCTTCTCGCTCGGACAGCGCGGCGACGCGCCGAAGGCCTTCGCCCGGGTGAGCCCGCGCGGCGTGCCCCGGGTGGCGATCCTGTCCTCGGTGGTCTTCGGCTTCCTCGCGGTGTTCTTCAACTACACCTCGCCGAACACCGTCTTCAAGTTCCTGATCAACTCCTCGGGCGCGGTGGCCCTCTTCGTCTGGCTGGTGATCTGCTTCTCGCAGCTGCGGATGCGCAAGATCATCGAGCGTGAGACGCCCGAGCGGCTCACCGTCCGGATGTGGCTCTACCCGTACCTGACCTGGGCCACCATCGGCCTGATCGGGTTCGTGATGATCTACATGTTCACCGACCACGACGGCCGGACCCAGATGTACCTGTCACTGGTCGCCGCCGCCGTCGTCCTGGTCGCGGCCGCCGTCGTGGACCGGCGCCGCAAGGCCGCCGCGCTCACCGCCGCCTAGCCGGTTCCCCCGGCGCACCGCCTCCGGCCGTCCGGCCGCCCCTCACCGGGCGGGCGGGCGGCCGGACGCGTCGTCAGGACCACCGCCCGGCGGCCCGTGCGCCCCGGCCTGAGCTGACCGGCCTGAGGTGACCGGTCCGGCGGCGTCCCCTACCCTTCCCCCTATGCGAGATCTTGTGGCGGGGATGGGGTACCTGGCCAAGGGCCAGAAGTGGGTGGCGCGACACGGCCGCTGGTGGGGGTTCGGGATGATCCCCGCACTGATCACCCTGGTCGGGTACATCGTGGCGCTGGTACTGCTCAGCACCCGGGCCGACGACCTGGCCGCCTGGGCCACCCCGTTCGCCGACGGCTGGGGCTCCCCCTGGCAGGGGCTGCTGCGCGGCGCGCTCGCGGCCGTCACCTTCGGCGGCGGCCTGCTGATCGCCCTGATCACCTTCACCGCCGTGACCCTGCTGGTCGGCCAGCCCTTCTACGAGTCGCTCTGCGAGAAGGTGGACGAGACCGAGGGCGGCGCACCGGCCAAGCCGGAGATCCCGCTCTGGCGCGAGCTGCTGATCTCCGCCCGGGACAGCCTGTACGTCCTGGTCCGGGTGCTCGCCTTCGGCATCCTGCTGTTCGCCTGCGGGTTCATCCCGGTGGTCGGCCAGACCGTGGTGCCCGTCGCGGGCTTCTGCGTCTCCGGCTTCTTCCTGGTCGTCGAGCTGTCCGCGGTGGCCCTGCAGCGGCGCGGGGTGCCGCAGGCCGAGCGGATCCGGCTGCTGCGCCGCCGGCTCCCGCTGGCGCTCGGGTTCGGCGTGCCGCTGATCCTGCTGTTCCTGGTCCCGCTGCTGACCGTGCTGGCGATGCCGGGCGCGGTCGCGGGCGCGACCCTGCTGGCCCGGGACCTCGTCCCGGTCGAGGAGGACCAGGACGGCGAGCAGGACCCGGCTGCGCAGGAGTCCGGGGAGCACCCGGGCGGCGCCCGGGGCGGCACCCCGCACGGCGGCGGCCCGGCCTTCGCGAGCGCCTGCCCCGAGAACCCGTACGCCGAGCCCCCGCAGGTGGGGAACCCGTACCGGGGCGGGACCGAGGCCGACCCCTACCGGTCCGCGCCGTAGCAGCTGCCCCGGCGGGCGGCACCACCCGACGTGAGCGGACGGTGACGACGCGGCGCCCCGGCGGGCTCCCGTTGTGAGGCCGGACACAGGCTCCCGCAGCACTACTACCGCCGATCGTCGACGGGCGCCGGGCGCGCCCCGCCCTCGCGCCTCGGCCCGCCGGCCGGGGGCGGGGGCCGCGGGGTGGCCCCGGGCCGGAGCGCGGGCCACCAGGTGACTTCCGACCCTGGACGCGGCCGCGGCCGCAGCCTCCCGGCGCCCGAATCCCCTACTCCGGGTAACCGCGATCGTCGCACCCGGCTACGGCCGGGTACCGCCGCGTCCACTACCGGCCGTAGTAGCCGGGCCTTTTGCTCACCGCTCGGGGCTCTGCGAAGAATGTGCAGGCCGCCAGGCCGCGAGGCGTCCCACCGCCGCGCCACCTGCCCGCCCCGTCCCACAGCCGGGGTGTCACCGCCGTCCCGCGGAGCGGCGCCGGGCCCTCTCCCCCGAGCGGGCCCGGCCGCCCCGCGCTCCGGCGCGGTCCCACGCCCGACGGAAGAGGACGACCGCCTCATGCAGCTCAGCCATGCCCGCCGCAACTCCCTGATCACCGGTGTGACCACCATCGCACTGGCGGGGGCCGCCACCCTCTCGCTCGCCCTCCCCCAGGACGGCGGCACCGCCGAGGCCGCGACCACCGTGACCACCGCCTCCGTCGACGGGCTCCCCGCGACACCCACCGCGGAGGAGCCGCAGGCGCAGGCCGACGCGGCCCAGGCGGCGGACGCCGCCGCGAAGCTGAAGGCCGAGGCCGAGGCCGCAGCGGCCCGGGCGCAGGCCGACGCGGAGGCCAGGGCCCAGGCCGACGCGGCCGCCGCCCAGGCACAGGCCCAGGAACAGGCCAAGGCCCAGGCCGACGCCAAGGCCAGGGCGGACGCCGCCGCGGCGGCCTCCCGCTCGCAGCAGCGATCCGCAGTGAACAGCACCTCCGCGTTCACCGGCACCCCGCAGCAGATCGCCGCGCAGATCGTGCCCGCCGGACAGCTCCGGTGCTTCACCGACATCATCGAGCGCGAGAGCAACTGGAAGGTGACGGCCACCAACCCCAGCTCCGGCGCGTACGGCCTGGTGCAGGCCCTGCCCGGCTCCAAGATGGCCGCGGCCGGCGCGGACTGGCGGACCAACCCCGCCACCCAGATCAAGTGGGGCCTGAGCTACATGAACGCCACCTACGGCAGCCCGTGCGGGGCGTGGAGGTTCTGGCAGGTCCACCACGCGTACTGAGCCGGACGGCCAAGCCGCTCCCGGCACCCGGCCCACCGCCGGGCACCGCCTGCGCCGGCCCCCGTGCGACCACCTGTGCACCGGGCACCCGCGCGCCGACCGCCTGTACACCGACCACCCGCACACGGATGATCCAGGGACGGGCCGGATCCGCGCTGGTCACACGCCCGGCAGGGCCGTCCAGGGGGGCGCACGCCGTCGCGCCGGGCGCGCTGTTCCGTGCGCCCGGCGCGCGGCCCCCGTGGACGGCCTCGGCGCGCGCGGTGAAGATATGGCGCACGCCGTTCCTTTTGACGGGGAATGGTCAGTTTCGGGAGGCGGCCGGCCGTTGCCTGCGAACGCGGCCGCTCCTACCCTCCACGGCATGCCCTCACCCCTGATCAGCGTCGTGCTGCCCGCCTACGACCAGCAGAAACAGCTGACGGACTGCCTCGAATCGCTCCTCGCCCAGTCCTTCCGCGACTTCGAGGTCATCCTGGTCGCCGACCGCTCCCCGGACGTCTCCGCGGACCTGGCCGACGCCTACGCCGCCCAGCACCCCAACGTCTGCGCCCTGCACCTCAACGCGTCCGTCGGCGTCGGCCGGGCCCGCAACGCCGGCGCCGCCCGGGCCCGCGGCGAGTACCTGCTCTTCCTGGACAGCGACCACGTCCTGCCGCCGGACGCCTTCGACTCGCTGGCCGAGCGCCTGGCGGAGACCGGTGAGGTGGACGTCCTGCTCTTCGGCCACACCCGCCGGCACGGGGGCCGCGACTGGCCCGGCGGCGGGCAGCAGCAGCTGGGCTCCGCCGGCGCCGCCGTCCTCGGGCCGCAGGCGCGCCCCGAGCTGTTCGGCGCCCCTCCGCACAGCTGGGACCGGCTGCACAACCGCGCCCGCTGGAGCGAGCTGGCCCTTTCCTTCCCCGACGGCCAATACGAGGAGGTGCCCGTCGTCCAGCAGGCGCTGATGGACGCCCGGCGGATCGCCGTCCTCCCCCGCGAGTGCGTCCAGCTGCGCCGCCGGCACACCCTGCACCCCACCGGCTCGCCCGGCAGCAGCCACTTCGACCTCTTCGACCAGTACGAGCGCAGCTTCGAGCTGCTGGACGCCAGGCCGGCCCTGGAGGCCGTCCGCCCGCACCTGTTCGACCGGATGATCCGGCACTACCTGTTCGTCTTCGACCTGGCCGGGTGCGTGACCAGGGCCGAGCGTCCGCGGTTCTTCCAGCGCGCCGCCGAGCACCACCGGCGCTTCCTGCCGACCGGGCACCGGCGTCCGGCCGGGCGGGAGGGGCTGAAGTTCTCCCTGCTGGCGGGCGGCTCGTACCCGGCGTTCGAGGTCGCGAAGCTCTCCCACATCGCCAGGGGCGCGGTCACGGCCCGCGCCGGCCAGCGCCGGACCCCTCAGCCTGCCGGCTGAGGGGCCCTGGCCGGCAGCGGGCGACCGGGGCGCCGGATCCGGCCCGCGCCGCCGTCAGACCTGCGCGGTGCCGCCCCCGGCCGCCATCGCGGCCGCGATCAGCCGCCCGGTACGGGCCCACTCCTCGGCCGGCACCGGGGGCAGCGCGTCGTTCCAGAGCGGCAGGCAGGCGCCGCGCAGCTGCGCCATGCCCTCCGGCCGGGCGATCAGCCAGAAATGCAGGTGCGCCGCGCCGTCGCCCCACTTGTCGATGTGCACCCGGGCGATCCCGCCGAGCGACAGGACGGCCCGCTCGGTCCGCTGGAGCATCGCGCCGAGTTCGGCGGCCCGGGCGGGCGGCAGGTCGGCCAGGTCGTGGTGGTCCCGAGGCTGGAGCAGCACCATGGCCGGCAACCCGGCCGGCCGGTCGGTCCCGCTCAGCCGCCAGTGCTCGTCCGTCCAGAGGAAGTCGGAGTCCGGCCGGGCGCACTGGTCGCACTCCTCGGCGCCGGCCTCGCCCTGCCGGGGCGGTTCGGGCAGCACCGGCTCGTCCAGGACCTTGACCCGCAGCTCCCCCTCGAAGGGGAAGATGTCCCAGGCCTGGACGCCGTCCGTCCGCAGCTGCGGACGCCGGCCGATCGGGAGCCGGTCCAGGTACGCGCCGGGCCCGGTGGCCCGTGCCGGGTCGCTGTTGTCGGTGATCATGCCTGCCCAGCCTGCCACATGACACCCCGTCGCCTCCGCCCGGGGTGGCCGCCCCGCGCCCGGGCGCCCCGGCTGGGATCATCGACGGTATGACCGCCGCGCCCGCCCCGGGAGGCACGCCGTGACCCAGCACTCCGCCGTAGGCGCCGAACTGGCCCGGGCGCTCGCCGCCGCGCTGCGCGGCGAAGTCCGCTTCGGGGCGGCCGAGCGCACGGTGTACAGCCACGACGCCTCCAACTACCGGCAGTTGCCGCTCGGCGTGGTCAAACCCGCCGACTCGGACGACGTCCGCGCGGCGCTCGCGCTCTGCCGGGAGCACGGCGTGCCGGTGGTCGCCCGCGGGGCCGGCACCAGCATCGGCGGGCAGGCCGTGGGGCCCGGCGCGGTGGTGCTCGACTTCCGCCGGCACCTCGGCCGGGTGCTGTCCGTGGACCCGGAGCGCCGGCTGGCCCGGGTCGAGCCCGGCACGGTGCTGGACGACCTGCAGGCCGCCGCCCGCCCGTACGGGCTGCGCTTCGGGCCGGACCCGTCCACGCACAGCCGCTGCACCCTCGGCGGCATGATCGGCAACGACTCCTGCGGCGCGCACTCGGTGGCCTGGGGGCGGACCGCCGACAACGTGGAGACGCTCGACCTGCTGCTCGCCGACGGCACCGAGCTGACCGTCGGCGGCCCGCTCTCCCCCGCCGCCCGCGGGCGGCTGCGCGAACTGCCCGGCCGGCCCGGCGAGATCCACCGCGCGCTGCAGGAGCTGGCCGACCGGAACCTGGCCGCCCTGCGCCAGGGGATGCCCCGACTGCCGCGCCGCACCTCCGGCTACGCCCTCGACGCGCTGCTGCCCGAGCACGGCCACGATCTGGCCCGCGCGCTCACCGGCACCGAGGGCACCTGCGCCCTGCTGCTCGGCGCCACCGTGAAGCTGGTCGAGCAGCCGGCCGCCCGGGCGCTGGTGGTGGCCGGCTACCCGGACGAGACGGCGGCAGCGGACGCCGTGCCCGCCCTGCTGCCGCTGGGCCCGCTCACCGTGGAGGGGATGTCCGGCGACCTGATCGCCGCCCTGCTCGCCGCCGGCCCCCGGCCGCCCGCGCTCGACCGGCTGCCGGACGGCGACTGCTGGCTGTTCATGGAGACCGGCGGCGCGACCGGGGCGCAGGCCCTGGAGGCCGCCCGCGCCCTCGTCGACGCCGTCCGCCGCGAGCGGAGCGCCACCGCCGCGGTGGTCACCGACCCGGCGGAGCAGCGCCAGCTCTGGGGCGTCCGGGAGGCCGGCGCGGGGATCGTCACCCGGCTGCCCGACGGCGGGGAGGCCTGGCCCGGCTGGGAGGACTCGGCGGTGCCGCCGGAGCAGCTCGGCGACTACCTGCGCGAGCTGCGCGGGCTGCTTCGCCGGTCCGGGCTGCGCGGCGTCCCGTACGGGCACTTCGGCGAGGGGTGCGTGCATCTGCGGATCGACTTCCCGCTGAGGGCGCCGAGCGGCGGCCGGGTGTTCCGGGAGTTCCTGGAGCAGGCCGCCGACCTGGTGGTGTCGTACGGGGGGTCGCTCTCCGGCGAGCACGGCGACGGGCAGGCCAGGGCCGAGCTGCTGCCCCGGATGTACCCGCCGGAGATCATCGCCCTGTTCGGCGGGTTCAAGCGGATCTGGGACCCGGAGAACCTGCTCAACCCGGGCAACCTGGTCGACCCGCGCCCGCTCGACGCGGACCTGCGCTTCGACGGCCCGGTGCGCGACCTGCCGCTGGCCCTGCCGTACGAGCAGGACGGGGGCAGCCTGCTCAAGGCGGTGCACCGCTGCGTCGGGGTGGCCAAGTGCGTGGACACCGGTACGGGGGTGATGTGCCCGAGCTACATGGCCACCGGCGAGGAACGGCATTCCACCCGGGGCCGGGCCCGGCTGCTGGCGGAGATGCTGCGCGGCGAGGCGGTGCCGGACGGCTGGCGGTCGGAGGAGGTGCGGGAGGCCCTCGACCTCTGCCTGGGCTGCAAGGGCTGCGCGAGCGACTGCCCGGTCCATGTCGACATGGCGACCTACAAGGCCGAGTTCCTGTACCAGCACCACCGCCGGCGGCTGCGCCCCGCCTCGCACTGGTCGATGGGCTGGCTGCCGCTCTGGCTGCGCGGCGCGGCCCTCGCGCCGGGGCTCGCCAACCGGGTGGCCCGCTCGGCCGCGGCCGGCCCGCTGAAGCGGCTGGCGGGCGTGGACGGGCGCCGGGCGCTCCCGGTCCTGCCGCCGGAGACCTTCAGCCGCTGGTTCCGCCGGCACCGGGCCGCGCACCCGGCCCCGGCCGGCGGGCAACGCGTGCTGCTCTGGCCGGACACCTTCGCCGAGCACCTCCAGCCGGAGGTGCTGCGGGCCGCCGTGGAGGTGCTGGAGCACCTCGGCTTCGCGGTCGAACTCCCGGCCGCGCCGGTCTGCTGCGGCCTCACCTGGGTCTCCACCGGGCAGCTGGACACCGCCCGCCGGGTGATGCGGCGCAGCCTGCGGGCGCTGCCGGACGGCGTCCCGGTGGTCGGCCTGGACCCGAGCTGCACCACGGCCCTGCGCGAGGAGGTGCCCAAACTGCTCGGCCCGGCGGGCCGGCCGGCGGCGGAGCGGGTCCGGACCTTCGCCGAGTTCCTGGACGAGTACGCCGCCGGGCTGGAGCTGCCGCGGGTCGGCGGGGAGGCGATCACCCAGACCCATTGCCACCAGCACGCCGTGCTGGGCACCGGGGCCGACCGCCGGATCGACGCCCGGATCGGGCTGGCGAACCGGGTGCTCGACTCGGGCTGCTGCGGCCTGGCCGGGAACTTCGGGTTCGAGCGCGGCCACTACGAGGTGTCGGTCGCGGTGGCGGAGCGGGTGCTGCTGCCGGAGGTGCGGGCCGCGGCCGCCGGCACGGTGGTGCTGGCGGACGGGTTCAGCTGCCGGACGCAGATCGCCCAACTCGCCGACGGCCGGCGGGCGCTGCACCTCGCGGAGCTGCTGCGGCGGGCTCTGCCGACGGAGCCGGCGGAGCCGCTCGCACGGCCCTGACCACGCGCGTTTCCCAACAGCCCCACAGATATCGCGACTTTTCAACTTCAATCATTAAACGACAATCCACTCAACATTCTGACCCGGCGTCAGGACCTCTCCTACGCTGTGCACCGGCTCCGGCGGCGCACTGCGGCGTCCACCGGAACCACTCCTACCGAATGTGATGAGCCCCGGAGGCTTCTGTGAGGACACGTCGTTCGTTCCGCAAACCCTGGACGGCCCTGCTGGCGACAGGTCTGACCGTGGGAGCGCTGGTGACGTGCCCGGCCGGCGCGGCGTTCGCGGACGCGCCGCCCACCGTGACCAGCACCATCCAAGTGGGCCCCTACCCCGCCGGGGTGGCGGTCCTGCCCGACGGCTCCCAGGCCTACGTCACCAGCCAGAGCACCGGCGCGGTGAAGGTCATCGACACCGCGGCCGGCACCGTCGCCGCCACCGTGGAGACCGGCTCGGGCTCCTACGCGATCGCGGTCGCGCCCGACGGCAAGCACGCGTACCTGACGCACTCCGCCGAGAACACCGTCAGCGTGATCGACACCACCGCACGGACGGTCGCCGCCACCGTGGCGGTCGGCGCCGGCCCCTTCGACGTGGCGGTCGCACCGGACGGCGGGCACGTCTACGTCAGCAACGCCGACGCCAACACCGTCAGCGTGATCGAGACCGCCGGCAACACGGTGAGCGCCACCGTCCCGGTCGGCGCCGAGCCGCACGGGCTGGCCCTCTCCCCCGACGGCCACAAGCTCTACGTCGCCGTGCCCGGCGACAAGGCCGTGCAGGTCGTCGACACCGCCACCAACACGGTGAGCGCCGCCATCACCGTCCCGAGCACCCCGTTCGACCTGGCGGTCACCCCGAACGGCGCCCGGATCTACACCGCCAACTGGGAGGACCACAGCGTCGGGGTGATCGACACCGCCGCCGGGGCCGCCACCGGCTCCATCGCCGTGGGCGCCAACCCGCTGGCCGTCACCGTCGCTCCCGACGGCCGGCAGGCCTTCGCCAGCAACTACGACGACAACACGGTGAGCGTCATCACCACCGCCGACAACACGGTGAGCGCCACCCTGCCGGTCGGCACCAACCCGTACGGGCTGGCGATCACCCCCAACGGCAAGCGCGGCTACCTGGCCGACTTCGGCGCCGGCGCGGTCAGCGTGCTGGACATCCCGCGGCCCACCCCGACGGTCACCGCGATCAGCCCCGCGAGCGGGCCGGTCACCGGCGGCACCGCCGTCACGGTCACCGGCACCAACCTGGCCACGGCCACCGCGGTGACCTTCGGCAGCGCCGCCGCCACCGCCGTCTCCTGCACCGCCACCAGCTGCACCGCCACCGCGCCGGCGGGCGCGGCCGGGACGGTCGACGTCCGGGTCACCACGCCGGAGGGGGTCAGCCCCGCCGTCCAGGGCGACCGCTTCACCTACACCGAGCAGGCGGACCTCGCCGTCGCCCTCACCGCGACTCCGGTGACCTCGCTGTTCGGCGGTCGCGTCGACTACACCCTGACCGTCACCAACCGCGGCCCCTCCAAGCTCACCTCCGGCACCGTCTCGGTGCCGCTGACCTCCCCGACCACCGCCACCTCGACCGACTGCACCGCGGCCGCCGGCAAGGTGACCTGCACCCTGCCGGCCGTCGCCAGCGGCGCGAGCGTCACCCGGCACTTCACCGTCCCGGTCGGCCTGCTCACCTACCGGACCTTCGCCGTCACCGCGACCCGCACCGCCAGCGTCCCCGCCGACCCGGCGGCGGCCAACGACACTGCCACGCGCACCTGCAAGGCCAACAGCTCGCTGAGCATCACCTGCAGCTGACCGCACCGCTCCACCCGGCGGGCGGCCCCACATCCGGGGCCGCCCGCCGGCGCGCTCCCCCGGCCCCGGCCGCACCGGCCCCTGTCGCGCCGGCCCCGGCCGGTGCGCGGCCCCGGCCCGGAGGTGCGCGGCCTCAGCCGAAGGTGTGCGGCGTCAGGTAGTCCGGCACCACCACGCGGGTCCGCGGCGAGGCCTGCGCGACCTGCGCGGTGAACGCGGCCAGGTCCATGTGCGGGTCCGGCCGGACGGGGTTCACCAGCGCGCTCTCGAAGGTGTCCCAGTGCACCGGGACGACCGTCCGCGGATCGCCCAGCGCCCGCATCAGCCGCGGCACGTACCCGTGGGTGGCGGCGCTGGCGGGCACGGCGATCATCGCCAGATCGGGCCGCAGCCCGGCCGCCTCCCGCTCGGCGAAGTCACTCGCCCCCATCAGGAAGGCCGTCGGGCCGCCGTCGAACCCGACCTGGAAGGCCAGCGTGTCCCCCTCGGGCAGGTCCCCGACCGTGGCCGGGCGCCGCGGCGGGACGGCGTTCAGCGTTCCCGGTGCGAAGTAGCGGCGCTGCTCGTTTCGGCTGTGCCGGCTGGCCACCGCCTCGACCGTCAGCCCGCCGCCGAAGTCCAGCACCTCGCCGCCCTTCACCACGATCAGCTGCCCGGCCGGTACGTCGAGGGCGCGCAGCAGGTGGTAGGTGGTCTCGGTGCCGACCACCGGCGCGCCGGTCCTGGCGGCGATGTACGGGACGTCGTTGATGTGGTCCCAGTGGCTGTGGCTGACCAGCAGCAGCTCCGGGGTGCCGATGTGCGGGTCCACCAGCGCCGGGTCGGTCACCAGCGGCGTGGCGGGGTCGAAGGCCTTGCCGCCGTCGACATAGAGGCCGGTGCTGAACCTGGTCAGGTAGGGGTCGAACAGCACGGTGCGGCCACCGTGGTCGATCCGCCAGCCCGCCGTGCCGAGCCAGCGGAAGACCGTGCCGGACGGCCGGACGGCCGGGCCCTGCCGCTCCGGTCCCGGTTGCCCGTCCGGCCGGCCCGGTCGCTCCCCGGGCGCGGCCTCGGCGGGTAACGCGACTGCCGCCACCGGAAGTCCGGCTCCGGCGGCGGCAGCCGTGCGCAGGAAGGTACGGCGGTCGAGTGCGGGCTTGCGCATCGGGTGGTGTCCTCTCCGGGTTCCTCCGGCGGGCGCGGGTCGCGCACCGCCACCGGAGAACACGCGTCGGGCGACGGTTTCGGACCACCCCGCCACCCGGACCGCTCAGGACGCGCAGGGGCACGGACGTACCGGCTCCCCGTCCGGGAGCCGGTACGTCCGTGCGGTACGTCCGTCCGGTAGGACCGTGCGGTACGTCCGTCGGTGCCGTCGGCCGTCGCCTGGGCGCTACCGGGCGCAGATCACCGACACGAACTCGGCGACCCGGGCCTGCGGCAGACCGCGGGCGATGTCCGCCTCGCTGATCATCCCGACCAGCTCGTGGTCCGGGTGGTTGATCACCGGCAGCCGCCGCACCCGGTGCTGCTCCATCACCCGGAGCACCTGCTCGGTGTCCTCGTCGTCCTCCACCACCATCGGTCGGCCCTGGGCGAGTTCACCGGCCTCGACCTGGCTGGGGTCGCGCCCTTCGGCGACGCACTTCAGCACGATGTCGCGGTCGGTGAGAATGCCCAGCAGCTTCTGCTTGTCGCCGCAGATGGGGAGCGCCCCGACGTCCCGCTCCCGCATGATCCTGGCCGCGTCGGCGAGGGTGTCGTGCTCGCCGACACACTCCGCCCCCGCGTGCATGATGTCGCCGGCTCTGGTCATCGTCAGGCCTCCTGCCGTAGCTGCCACTCCCCCGGCTCCCGCTCCCGGCCCCTTGCTCCCATCGTGGTCCGGCGCCGGCCGCGGCGCCACCGGGCGTCACGGTTCGCGGCCGTGCTCCGCCGGCCCGGAGCCGTCCGCGCCGTCCACCTCCGGGACTTCGGCCGCCGCCCGCTCCTCCCGCGGGACTCGCGCCAACAGCTCCTCCAGCGGTGGCAGTTCCAGCTGTTCGACGCCCCGGCGGGCCGCCTCGACGGCTTCGACCGCCTCCACCACCCCCGGCTGCCCGTCCCCTTCGGCCTCGCCCGCCGGCGCCGCCCGGACGTTGGCGGCCGTCGCACTGTCCAGGAAGCGCAGCAACTCCACCGGGAACGGCAGCACCAGGGTCGAGTTCTTCTCCGCCGCGACCTCCACCACCGTCTGCAGCAGCCGCAGTTGGAGGGCCGCCGGGGTCGCGCTCATCACCGCGGCCGCCTCCGACAACCGGGCCGAGGCCTGGAACTCGCCGTCGGCCGTGATGATCCGGGCCCGCCGCTCGCGCTCGGCCTCCGCCTGCCTGGACATCGAGCGCTTCATCGACTCCGGCAGCGCCACGTCCTTGATCTCCACCCGGTCGATCTCGACGCCCCAGCCCAGGGCCGGGGTGTCCAGCATCAGCTCCAGGCCCTGGTTGATCGGCTCGCGGTTGGCCAGCAGGTCGTCCAGCTCGCTCTTGCCGATGATCGACCGCAGCGAGGTCTGCGCCACCTGCGAGATCGCGAAGCCGTAGTCCTGCACGTTGACGACCGCCCGGACGGGGTCGAGCACCCGGAAGTACACCACCGCGTCCACCCGGACGGTCACGTTGTCGCGGGTGATGCCCTCCTGGGCCGGGATCGGCATCGTCACGATCTGCACGTTCACCTTGTGCAGGCGGTCGGCGACCGGCAGCAGCATCACCAGCCCCGGATCCCGCACCTGCTCCCGGACCTTCCCGAACCGGAACACCACGCCGCGCTGGAACTGCTGGACCACGCGGAAACTCAGCCCCGCCCACAACCCCGCCGCCGCCACTGCCCCCAGCACCACATCGATAATCAGCATCGCCGCCACCTCAGGCACCCGGCCGTTCCGGCCCGGCCGGTGTGGGGCCGGGCTCACGATCGCCGGAACAGCCGCCTTCCACGCTACGCCTGCCCGGGCAGCGCCGGAACGGGCACCGGACGCGCTCCCCCGGGGTGCGCCGCACGCCCCCGGCGGCCCGCGGGCCCGCATAGGATCTGGGGCATGCCGGACCAGCCGCCTCCCGCGCGCCGCACCGCCGCCGGCCCGACGCGGCCGCCGCGGCCGGCGCCGGACGCGGCGGCCGGCCCACCGGACGGCCCCGACCGTCCCGGGCATCCCGAACACCCCGCCGTCACCGCGGCGGCCGCCGCCGACCTGGCCGTCCTGGACGCCGCCGTCACCGGATGCCGGGCCTGCCCCCGACTGGTCTCCTGGCGCGAGGAGGCCGCCCGCACCAAGCGGAAGGCCTACCTGGACTGGGACTACTGGGCCCGGCCGATCCCCGGCTTCGGCCCGCCCGACGCACCGCTCGTCCTGGTCGGCCTCGCCCCCGCCGCCCACGGCGCCAACCGCACCGGCCGGATCTTCACCGGCGACCCCTCCGGCGACCTGCTCTACGCCGAACTGCACCGCCTCGGCCTGGCCTCCCGCCCCGGGTCCGTCCGGCTCGGCGACGGCCTGGAACTGTACGGCGTCCGGATCACCGACCCGGTGCGCTGCGCCCCGCCCGACAACCGGCCCACCCCGGCCGAACGCGACACCTGCCGGCCGTGGATCGCCCGCGAGCTGGCCCTGCTCCGCCCGCACGTGCGGGCCGTGGTCGCGCTCGGCGGGTTCGCCTGGCAGGCGCTGCTCCCGGCGCTGGCGGCGGCCGGCTGGCAGCTGCCCCGGCCCCGGCCGGTGTTCGGCCACGGCGCGCGGGTCAGCCTGCCGGCCGCCGACGGCGGGCCGCCGCTGGAACTCCACGGCTGCTACCACGTCAGCCCGCGCAACACCTTCACCGGCCGGTTGACGCCCGCCATGCTCCGCGACGTCCTGCGCACGGCGGCCCGGGGGGCGGGCCTGGACCCGTTGCCCGAGCAGCAGTAGCGGGCTCCCGACGCGACGGCCGCACCCGGGGCCGGCGGGTCGGCCCGGCCGACCGTCCAGCCGGTCGTGCCGGTCCAGGGGGTCAGGGTCGGTCCAGGGGGTCGGCTCAGGCGGTCGGTCCGGTCGGTCCGGTCAGTCCAGGCGGTCCGGTCAGTCCAGGCGGGAGAGGCGCCGCCCGGCCGCCCGGGCCCAGACCTCGGGCAGCCGCGCCCGGGCGGCCGAGGCCGCGGCCAGTTGCCGGGCGTACAGGACGCCGTACGCGAAGGCGTCGCCGCACCCCTGCTCGGCAACCGCTTCCGCGCCAGTTCCCGCGCCAGTTCCCGCTCCCGGGTCCGCGCCCGTTCCGGCTCCCGGGTCCGGGCCGGCGGCCAGCTCACGCAGGGCTGCGGCGGCCACCACCGCGTCCTGATGCTCGCCGAGCAGCTCCTGGACGGCCTTCATCCGCTTCGTGTACCGGCGGGCGGCCCGGCCGGCCACCGGCTCGGCGGTCTCGGCGGCGTACCGGGCCCGCTTCGCCGCCTTGCGGGCCTCGTGCAGCGCTACGTCACCGTCCGGTCCGGGCCCGGCCGCCAAGGCGGTCCGCACCCGGGCGGCCGTCCGGCGCTGCTCGCGAGCGGCGATCCGGGAGAGTTCCGGCCCGGCGGCCCGGCCGGCCCGGCCGCGCAGCGGCGGATCGGCCAGCAGCCCGGCCAGGCCTGCCGCGAGAGCCTGCCGGCGGGGGCTGTCCAGGGCCGCGAGGACCTCCGGCCGGACGCGCTGCGCCTCCCGGCGCGACCAGGCGGCGAGCCGGCCGGCCGGCCGGTCCGGGTGACAGTCCGGCGGCAGTGCGCGGGCCTCGGCCAGCAGCCGCTCGCCGAGCACCTCGCGGTCGCGGGCCTGCCCGAGCACGGCGCCGAACCACTTCAGCTCGGTGGCCAGCTCCCGCGCCGGGCCCTCGGCGAACAGCCGCCGGTAGGTCTGCAGGGCGCTGCGCAGCCGTCGGCAGGCGACGCGCATCCGGTGCACGGCGTCGGGTTCGTCCGCCCGCACCTCCGGGTCGAGCGCGGCCAGCACCTCGGCCTGGGCGGCCAGCCGGGCCAGGACGGCGGCTCCGATCGTGGTCCCGGGTGCGGTGGTCGCGGGTGCCGGCACCTGGTCACCCCCTCGCGGTCGACCGGACCGGCCGGCGACCCGGCCGGTCCGAAGCTCTGGCCTCCAGCCTAGAACTCACCCGGCGCCGGTGCCGGGCCGACGGCCCGCGCGCAACCGCCGGCCCGGCACCGGCCCGACCCGGGCCGTCCGCCCCCGGCTCAGGGCCGCAGCTGGATCGCCAGCGAGAGCGTGTAGCCGACCAGCGCGCCGAACAGGCCGACCGCGGTGGCGTGCCGCGCGCTGAACGGCAGGCCCGCCAGGGAGGGGTAGACCAGCACGGCGCAGCCGGCCGCCAGGTCGGCCGCGTACAGGCCGACCGGCGGCACCACCTGGGTGCTGTGGGCGGCCCAGCCGGTGGCGACCAGGAACCCGGTCAGCAGCACGAAGCCCGACAGCAGGCCGCCGCCGATGGTGGACAGCACCGGGTGCGGGCCGTCCGCCTCCTCGCCCTCGGGCAGGACGGGGCGAAGCCGCTGGGCGACGGCCAGGCTGATCAGGGCCACGGTCGCTGCCGCGAGGGCTCCGACGATCGGGGCGGGGTTCATCTGCGACTCCTGGTGACGGGGTGGAAGATCGCGGCGAGCGCCGCGGGGACGAGGACGGTGACGAGCAGGACGACCGACAGCACCACCGGGTCCAGGGCGGGTTCGGGCGCCACGGCGAGCGGCGGCGGGGGCGCCGGGACGGCGGTGCCCGCGACGGGCGTGGCCACCGGCGGTGGCGGGAGCAGGGTCGGCCGGGGCGGCGGCGGGGCGGCCACCACGACGGCCTTGGCCTTTGCGGGCTTCACGGGGACGGGCGCGGCGGGGGTCGGGGCGGCCTTGACCGGCTCCGGCGCCTCGGCCTTCACCGGCGGGGGCGGGGGTGGCGGAGCGGGCGGGTCGGGCGGTGGCGGGGGCGGCGGCACGGGTGGGTCCGGCGGATGGACCACCGGCGGCAGCGGGGGGTCGGGTTTGGGCGGCGGGCAGGGCGGCGGCGGTGGGCAGGGCGGCGGGGGCGGCGGCGGTTTGCAGGGGGGTGCCGGCACGTGCGGGGGATGCGGGAGGTGCGGCGGGTGGCCGTCGTGCATGGGGTGACCGTCGTGCGGCGGGCCGTCGCCGTGCGAGGGGTGACCGTCGTGCGGCGGCTGCGGGTCCGGCGGGTGGTGCTGGTCATGGGACGGGTGGCCGTCCTGCGGCGGGTGGTGGTCGTCCGGCCGGTCGCCCTGATGCTCCGCGGGGTGCGGCGCGGAGTCCTTCGCCGAGGGCCCCTGGGGGCCGTGCGAAGGACCGGCCGGGTGGGCCGGGTAAGCGGGCGCGGAGTGCTCCGACGGGTGGGCTGCCTGCGGCAGTTGGGGGGCCTGGGGGGCCTGCGGCGAGTGAGCGGCGTTGTCCATCGGCTGATTCTCCAGCCGCCCTGAGAGCGCCCCGGCGTCGATCACCCGGATTCGTGGCCGAAACCGCCCCAGGAGTGAAGCTGCGGAGCACCGGTGACGAACGGGAACCCGAGGCTGCGACATCCGTACGTCTCCGGGCGGCCGTTGCGGCGGGCGGCCGCGTGCCGGCAGGCGGCCTCGTCCCGGCGGCCGGTCGCATGGCATACTCCCGAAACATGACGACCAGCCACGCGACGAGGGCCCTGCGGGCAGCGGTGTTCACCGCGCTCGCCGTGCCGCTGTCCGCGTCCGGCCAGGTCGTCGTCACCGGCCGTCCGCTGCCGATGAGCCTGGTGGCCGGCGCGACCGTGGTGGTCTTCCTGGTCGCCGCCGCACTGGCCGGCGCGGAGCGGGGGCTGCTGCACATCTCGGCGGTGCTGGTCCCCGTCGAGCTGCTGCTGAACACCGCCTTCAACCTCGGCCAGACCACCTGTGCGCCGGCCTTCGGCGCCGGCCACGGGCCGGTCCACGGGATGAACCTGCTGGTCTGCGGCGGCGGTTCGATGGACGGCTCGTTCCTCCCCGGCCCGCTCGGCCGCACCGGCCCGGTCGCGCCGGCCGCCGTCCAGCTGTTCCTGCTGCTGGTGCACCTGCTGGTGGCCGTCGTCGCGGCGGTCTGGCTCCGGCTGGGCGACGCCGCGCTGAGCGGTCTGGCGAACGCGCTGCGCGCCCTGGGCGAGTCGCTCGGCGGCCCGCTCCGGCGCCTGCTGCTGCTCGCCCCGGTGCCGGCCCGCCCCGTCCGGCTGGTCCGGCCCCCGGTCGCGGACCGCCCACGCCCGCGCCGGCAGGACGTCCTGCGCGGCCCGGCTCCCCGACGCGGCCCGCCGGCCTTCGCGCCCGCCGCCTGAGACCGTCGGCCGTGTTCCACGGCTCCCCGGGCACGCCCGGACGACGGTGCCCCGGCGGCGCGCCCACCCCGGCCGTCCAGAGCATCCACCGCCCGGCTCCGCGCCGCCCGCCCGCACCCGCCCTCCGGCGGGGTGTCCCGGGCCGCGGCCGCCCGCGCCGGCACCGCAGCCGTCCAGGAGTTGACCCCGATGTCCAACACCCCGATGTCCAACAGCCCGATGTCCAACAGCCCGAAGACCGACAACCCGAAGACCGAGAGCCCGAAGACCGAGAGCCCCGTCGGACCCGCCGTCCCGAACCCCACGGGGCAGCCCGGCGCCACGCCGGGCGGCGGCCGGCAGCTCCCGCCGCAGAACCCGCACCGCGCCTCGCTGCCGACCGCCCGCGAGCGGATCCAGGAGGCCCACCGCCTGGAGGCCCGCTCCGCCCGGACCCGTCGGCGGATCGTGGTGGGCGCCGCGATCGCCGCGGTGCTGGCCCTGGCGGGCGGCACCGCACTGGCCATCAGCACCGCAGGTGGCGGCACCGAGGACGCCCCGGGCGCCGCCGGCGCGCCGGCCAGGGCCGCCGGTTCGGCAGGCCCGCTGGTGGTGCCCGCCAACACCTCGGGCCCGGACGGCACCGTGATCACCTACGGGAAGCCGGACGCCGCGCACACCCTCCAGGTGTTCGAGGACTTCCGCTGCCCCGTCTGCAAGACCTTCGAGAAGGCGCACGGCAAGGCCGTCCAGCAGCTCGCCGACGACGGCACCTACAAGATCGAGTACCACCTGGCGGCCTTCCTGGACGTCAACCTCGGCGGTCGGGGCTCCCGCACCGCGCTGGCCGCCGCCGGCGCGGCGGCCAACGAGGGCGTGGACAAGTTCAAGCAGTTCCACGACGTGCTCTACGCCAACCAGCCCGAGGAGCGCGTGGACGGCTTCGGGGACGTCAACCGGATCCTGGCGCTGGCCGAACAGGTCCCGGGGCTGAAGACCGAGGCCTTCACCAAGGCGGTCACCGAGGGCACCTACGCACCGTGGGCGGCCAAGGTGGCCGAGGCGTTCAACTCCAGCGGGGTGACCGGCACGCCGACCGTCAAGCTGGACGGCACGCCGGTGAAGCTGGCCGACGACAACGGCCGGCCCCTGACGGCCGACCAGCTCACCACCCAGCTGAAGCAGGCCGCCGGCGCCCGGTGAGTCCGCGGGCGCCACCGCCCGACGACTGCCGGGCAGCGAGCACCACGCACCCGAAGACCAGCACCGGCCCGGCCGCCACGGCCGGGCCGGGCCCCGCCGTGCCCACCGGAGTTCCACACCCACTGGAGTCCGTCCCGATGCTGGAGTCCGTCCCGATGACCGTCCTGTCCGCCCACCCCGCCGGCCCCGCACGCCCCGCCACCCGGGACCGGGCGCCCGTCCCGGCCGGCCGGGCCTTCGCCCTGCTGCTGACCCTGGCCGGCCTGATCGGTCTGATCGCCTCGGCCGTCCTGACCTTCGACAAGATCCGCCTGCTGGCGGACCCTTCGTACGTCCCCAGCTGCAACATCAACCCGGTCATCAGCTGCGGTTCGGTGATGCGCACCGCGCAGGCCGAGGTGTTCGGGTTCCCCAACCCGCTGCTGGGCGTCGCCGCCTTCGCGATGGTCCTCGCCGTCGGCGCGGGGTCGCTGGCCGGGGCCGCGTTCCGGCGCTGGTTCTGGCTCGGGCTGCAGCTGGGAGCCGCCGTCGGCCTGGCCTTCACCCACTGGCTGATCGTCCAGGCGCTCTACCGGATCGGCGCACTGTGCCCGTACTGCATGGTGGTCTGGGCCGTCACGATCGCCCTGTTCTGGTACGTCACGCTGCACAACCTGCGGACCGGCGTCGTTCCCGTCCCCGCCCGCCCGCGCGCGGTCGTCCGGGAGGCGGTCCGCTACCACTGGGTGGTGCCCGCCCTCTGGTACGCGGTGATCGCGCTACTGGTGCTCAACCGGTTCTGGTACTACTGGCGGACCCTGCTCTGAACCGCTCGGCGGCCGGCCGCGGACCACGCCCGACGTCCCGGCCGGCCGCGGACCTCACCCACCCTCCCGGCCGGACCCGCCGCGCCCGGCCGTTTGCCTGGCGCGCGACGGCCGGCCGGGCGACCATGGGACCGGGGCAGGCGTCCCGCCGGGTCACGCAGTGCCGCGACCGCCCTCCGGGCGGTTCACCGGACACGACGCGCCGCCGCCCCCTCGCGATCGGTGGCCGCCTTGAGAATCTTCGCCAGAGGCCCGAAACCGGCGGGCAGACCCACGAAGCGGTGGGACCCGGCACTCACGCTTCCCGGCTGCTGGGGCGCCCTGGTCCTCTCCTGCCTGTCGTTCACGCCGTCGCTGCTGCCCCGCGGCGGCATCGTCCAGGGCCTGGTGTGGGGCATCGGCGCGGCGATCGGATACGGGCTCGGCGTCCTCCTCGCCTACGTCTGGCGGGCCTTCGCCGACCGCGAGGCCCGACCCCCCGGGCCGTGGGCCCGGCGTGCCCTGCTGATCGGCGCGGCCGTTCTGCTCCCGGTCTTCTTCGGACTCGGCCAGTACTGGCAGTACCTGATCCGCGGGCTGATGGGGGTGAACGAGTACAACATCTGGTACGTGCTGCTCTCGCCCGTGGTCGCGGTGCTGGTCTTCGGGCTCCTCCTGCAGGCGTCCCGCGGCGTCCGCGCGCTGTACCGCTGGACGGCGGAGCTGCTCAGCCGCCGGATCGGGCGGCGGGCGGCCCACACGGTGGGGTGGCTCCTGACGGCCGGGCTGGCCTACCTGGTGATCAGCGGGCTGCTGCTGAACGGCTTCGTCGGCGTCGCCAACGAGCTGTTCTCCGTCCGGGACGACGCGACGCCCGAGGGCGCGCAGCAGCCGACGACCTCCCTGCGCTCGGGCGGACCGGGCTCGGTCGTGCCCTGGGACTCGCTCGGCCGGCAGGGTCGCGGCTTCGTGGGCACCGGCCCGTCCGAGGTCGACATCACGGCGTTCACCCACCGGCCGGCCCAGGAGCCGATCCGGTCCTACGCCGGGCTCGGCTCGGCGGACGACACCGAGGCTCGGGCCGCGCTGGCGGTGCGGGACCTGGAACGCGCGGGTGGGTTCCGACGCGCGAACCTCCTGGTGGTGACCACCACCGGGAGCGGCTGGGTGGACCCGGCGTCGGTCGACTCCTTCGAGTACCTGGGCGGCGGCGACACCGCCACCGTCGCGATGCAGTACTCCTACCTGCCGTCCTGGATCTCCTACCTGGTGGACCAGTCCAAGGCCAGGGCGGCGGGCCGGGACCTCTTCGACGCGGTGTACGAGGTCTGGTCGAAGCTGCCCCAGAGCACCCGGCCCCGGCTGTTCGTCGCCGGCGAGAGCCTGGGCTCCTTCGGCGCGGAGACGGCGTTCAGCGGGGAGGCCGACCTGCGCAACCGCACCGCGGGCACCCTGTTCGCCGGGCCGCCCAACTTCAACACGCTGTTCCGCGAGTTCAGCGACCACCGGGACCCGGGCAGCCCCGAGGTCCAGCCGGTCTACAAGGACGGGCGCACCGTCCGCTTCGGCAACGACCCGGCGGCCGGGATCCCGCCCGCCGACCGGCCGTGGGAGGGCACCAGGGTCCTCTACCTGATGCACCCCTCGGACCCGATCGTCTGGTGGAGTCCCGACCTGATCCTCGGCAAGCCCGACTGGATCAGCCAGCCGCCCGGCCGGGACGTGCTCGGGGGCATGTTCTGGATCCCGTTCGTCACCTTCTGGCAGGTCACGGCGGACCTCCCGTTCTCCACCGGGGTACCGGCCGGCCACGGCCACTCGTACCGCGCCGAGTACGTGGACGGCTGGAACACCGTCCTGCAGCCGTCCGGCTTCTCCGGCCAGGACCTGGACGACCTCAGGGGCATCATCGCGGACGGGAAGTGACCGCCGGCCCGGACGGCGGCGGCGCCGTGTTCACCCGGTCGGCCCAGGCCGCGAGGTGCCGCCGGGCCCGTCGGGAGCACAGTGGAACGCGAGGGCGGTCCCTCCGATGCGCTCGCAGGAGCAGCGAGGGGCCCTTCACCGGCCGTGCCCGTTCCGGGGGCGGCCGCCCAGGCAGGAGGCACCATGGACGACTATCCGCTGCTCAACATCTTCTGGACCATGATGTGGCTGTTCCTCTGGATCCTCTGGTTCTTCCTGCTCTTCCGGATCTTCGGTGACCTCTTCCGGGACGACTCGGTCGGCGGCTGGGGCAAGGCCGGCTGGGCCATCTTCGTGATCCTGCTGCCGTTCCTGGGCGTACTGGTCTATCTGATCGTCCGCGGCAAGGGCATGGGCGAGCGCGAGATGCAGATGCGGGCGGACGCCGAACGGGACTTCCGCTCCTACGTCCAGAAGACCGCGGCCGAGGGCGGTGGCGGCCCGGCCCGGAGCCATGCGGACGAGCTGGCCAAGCTCGCCGAGCTGAAGAGCAGCGGCGCCATCAACGAGGCGGAGTACGAGAAGGCCAAGGCCAAGGTGCTCGCCTGACGCCGCCTGCCGCTGGGCCCTGGACCGCCGCCGTGCCCCCGGGTGCGGCGGCGGTCGGCCGCCCCGGGGCGGCCGGCCCGCGGCCCCGGCTCAGCCGAAGACCTCGCGGCGGAAGGCGTTCCGCAGGTCGGTGAGCGGCTGCAGTTCGCGGTTGAGGTGGACCTTGTTGGTGAGCAGCACGGCCCACCGCCCCTGCCGGCGGTTGAGCCACATCGCGGTGCCGGTGAAGCCGTAGTGGACGAAGGTCCCCGCCGAGGGGTCCGTCCCGGGGGCGCAGAGCCAGGAGAGCCCGCGGGCCGGCGTCAGCCCGCCGGTCTGCTCGCGCAGGGATTCGGCGACCCAGCCCGCCGCGGGGCCGGGGCCGAGCAGGGAGGTCAGGAAGAGCCCCAGGTCGTGGGCGGTGGAGAAGGCGCCGGCGCTGCCGCAGACACCGCCCAGCAGCCGGGCCGACGGGTCGTGCACCACGCCGGTGAGGTAGTCGCCGGTGGCCGGGTCGAACTCGGTGGGCGCGGTGCGGGCACGCTCGACGGGGCCGAGCGGTCCGAAGGCGGTGTCGGTCATGCCGAGGGGCCGCCACACCTGCTCGGCCGCGAGCCGGGCCAGCGGGGCGCCGCCGAGGGCCTCGACCAGGTACCCGAGGATGATCGCGGCCCGGTCGGTGTACTCCACGGCCAGCCCGGGCGGGCGGTGCAGCGGCGCGGCCAGCACCCCGGCCCGGACGGCCGCCGGGTCGGTGCCGTAGAGCCGGGCGAAGTTGGTCCGCGGCGGCAGGCCGGCGGTGTGGGTCAGCAGCCGGCGGGCGGTGAGGTCGCCGACGGGGAGGCCGGCCACCTCGGTCCAGTAACTGCCGAGCGGGTCGTCCAGCGGGAGCCGCCCGGCCGTCCGGAGGGCGCCGGCGCAGGGCCAGAGGGCGACGATCTTGGTCAGGCTGGCCAGGTCGAACAGGGTGTCCCGGGCCATCCCCGGCCCGCCCGGGCGGCGCCCCAGCGGACCGTGCCGGCCCTCGTGGCGCACCCCGGCCGCGTCGCCCACCGCCCAGACCGCGCCGGTGCCGACCTCCCGGAGGCCGTCGGTCACCAGTGCCACCAGTGGCCCGCTGCTGCTGGTCATGCCCCCGCCTCCGTCGCCGTCGGCGGGAGCCTACCCAGCGGGGTGGCCCGGCGACCGCCTCGGACGGGTCGGGCCGGGCACCGGCGCGGCGGGGACTCAGCCGCGCGGTGCGGCGGGGGGAAGCTCCTTGCCCATGCAGACGCTCTGCGGGTGCTCGCGGTAGAGGCCGAACTTCTGGATGTCGGCGTACCCCTCGGAGGCGTACAGGGCGATGGCCTCGGGCTGCAGGGTGCCGGTCTCCAGCACCACCCGGGTGTGGCCGGCCTCGGCGGCGGTCTCCTCCAGCCGGCGCAGCAGCGCCCGGGCCAGGCCCCGGCCGCGGGCGGCCGGTGCCACGAACATCCGCTTGAGTTCGGCGTCGCCGTCCCGCAGGCCGTGCGGGCCGGCCTTCTTGGCGCGCCAGCCGCCGGAGGCGACCGGCTCGCCGTCCAGGTAACCGATCAGGAAGAGGCCGGCGGGCGGATCGAAGTGGTCCGGGTGCATCTCGGTGAGGTCGCCCTCGCCGTAGCGGCGGACGTACTCCTCCTGGACCTCCGCCGAAAGGCGCTGCGCGTCGGGGTGCCCGTAGCCGGTGACGCGGATCTCGACGGCGCTCTGCGTGGTGCTCTCCATGGTCGTCCAGCCTACGTGGGGCCCGCCCGGGGCCCGGGAGCGGGTCGGCCCGGCCGTGCCGGCGGCGGCCCGGGCCCGGGCGGTCCCCCGGGCCCGACGCGGTGGCCGGGTCAGCGCGCGGTGAAGCGGGCGACCAGGTCGTCCTTGCCGAACATCCGGGCGGTGTCGACGGCGGACGGGGTGCCGGCCCCGGGGTCGGCACCGCCGGCCAGCAGGGCGGTGAGCACCTCGTCGGCGCCCTTGAAGACGGCGCCGGCCAGCGGCGTCTGGCCGCGGTCGTTGGCCCGGTCGGGGTCCGCGCCGCGCTCCAGCAGGGTCCGCACCGCGTCGGCGTGGCCGTGGTAGGCGGCCAGCATCAGCAGGGTGTCGCCGCGGTCGTTGGAGAGGTTGGCGGGGGCGCCGGCGTCGACGTACGCGGCGAGGGTGGCCGAGTCGCCGGTGCGGGCGGCGTCGAAGAGCCGGCCGGCCAGCTCGATCACGTCGGCGTCGGCGCCCTGCGGCGCGGCGGGGTCGGCGGGACCGGTGGATTCGGCGGAGTCGGCCATGAGGGGACCTTTCGGCGGGATCGGGATGACGTGACGTACGGCACGGTAGCGGCCCGGCGTACCGGCGATCCAGCAGTTGTCCGGTATGTGGAGCACACCGTGCGCGTCCGCGCGACATGTCGACACGTCGATCTGTCGGTTACGCGTCCGTTCGGGCGAACTTCCACCCGCCGGCGGCACCCCGGGGGCGGCGGGCCGGGAATGCCTCGGGACGGCGGAACGGAGCCCTTGAGCGGCCCCGACCGCGCGGTTCGCATACACCCGTCAGCGAATTTCCCGAATCGAACCACCCATTTGCGCCGTTCCATCATCTATTACTTTTTGTCACGATTAGGGCACTTTCCGTGACACTGTCCCTGTCACCCCTCCCCGAGGAGCAGACGCGTGATCCTCTCCATTTCAGGCATCGTCCTGTTCGGCACCATCGCCTTTCTCTTCTTCCGCCGGGACGGTCTGAAGATCTCCCATGCCGTGGTCTGCGCCCTCCTCGGCTTCTACGTGGCGGGCTCGTCCATCGCTCCGAGCATCACGGCAGGCGGCGCGAGCCTGGCCGGTCTGCTCGGCGGCATCAAGTTCTGAGCCGCCACTCCCCCGCACACAGGCCCGGGCGCGGATCCCACCGCCCCGGGCCTGCCCGTTCGGCCGCCGGCCGGGCCGCCGGGGCGCACCGCCGCCCAGGTACGCGCCGGCCGGCACCAGCCCGCCCCCTCCAGCCCCGCCTCCATCGACCCGCCCCCATCGACCCGTCCCACTCGCCCGGGGAGTCCCAGGAATGTCCCTGAACCGCCACCTCAGCAAGGGCCGCACCCTCGCCCGCACGGCCGGCGACCACGCCGCAGACATGTTCGCGCCGATCACCCTCATCGGCCGTGGGCTCAGGCGCCACGCCGAGTGGGCGAAGGGCCGCTGGCAGGCCACCCCCAAGGACCGGCGGGGGCCGACGCTCTTCCTCTGCGCGGCGATGGTGCTCGGCATCTTCCTGCTGCCGCACGGACCGCTGTTCACCCTGGTCGGCCTGATGGCCAGCGCCGCCTGGGTCGGCCGGGGCCCCAAGGCGCCGCCCGCCCCGCCGGAGCCGGACGTCGCCGAGGTCAAGCTGACCGCGCTGTACGCGGCACTCACCCCGTACCTGGCCTCGCCCGACGACCTGAGCCCGCTCTACGGCAACGAGAACGGGTTCCGGACGGCCTTCGGCTCCTGGGAGTTCGACGGCGACGGCCGGCTGACCGAGCTGGAGCTCGCCTACCCGGCGTACTTCACCGACACCGAGCCGGCCGCCCGGGCCCGGATCGAACAGGTCGTCCAGGGCAAGGCGGGCCGGGCCCGCGAGTACCGCTTCGACTGGGACGAGGAGTCCAACCGGCTGCGGGTGAGCGCGCTCGCGCCGCTGGCCACCGACATCGCCGCCCAGCGCTTCGTGACCGCGCCGGGCGAGATCGTGCTCGGCTTCACCGACGAGGCCGGCAGCCGGCGGATGATCCCGGTGACCCAGGCGGGGGTGAGCGCCCAGCAGCCGCCGGTGATCTGGCGCACCGGCCCGCGCTCCTCCGAACCGCACCTGCTGGCGCTCGGCGCCACCGGGCACGGCACCTCCACCCTGATCCGCTCGATCGCCCTGCAAGCTCTGCCCTTCGCCGACCTGGTGCTGATCGACGGCGCCGGCACCGGCGAGCACGCCTGCCTGGTGAACCGGCCCGGTGTGCACACCGTGGAGACCAGTCTGCACGGCACGCTGGCCGCGCTGGAGTGGGCGGCCCAGGAGACCGCCCGCCGGCTGACCGCGCTGAACGCCGCCCGGCACGCCGGCACCACCCCGCCGGAGGACGTCACCCGGCCGCTGTGGCTGCTGCTCGACCACCCGACGGAGCTGAGCGAGCTGGCGCACGCCGAGGGCCGCCCCGACCCGCAGGACCTGCTGGAGACCCCGCTGCGGCACGGCCGCGCGGCCCGGGTGACCGTGGTGATCGCGGACGACATCGAGGCCCGCGACCGGATCACCCCCACCCTGCGCGCCACCACACGGGCCCGGGTGGTGCTCGGCCCCACCACCCCCGAGGAGGGGCACGCCGCGCTCGGCGCCCCGCTCGACATCGTGCCGGCCGCGCACGCCCCCGCCGGTCGCGGCTACGCCCGGATCGGCACCGCCGCGCCCGTCCGGCTGCAGGTGCCGGCCACCGTGGACCCGCTGGACGACGAGGCCCCCGCCCAGCTGCGCGACGCGGTGATCGCACTGCTGCCGCACCGGGACACCCGGACCGAGGCGGCGGCGCCGACCGCACCCCCGGCCGAGCCGCTGCGGCGGGCCGGCGAGCAGCCCGCGGGCGGCCCGGAGGACCAGGCGCAGGAGGTCCGCGCCGAACGTCCGGTGGAGCTGGGCAAGGAGCACACGCCGGTGCGGCCGCGCCCGGTCTGGTGAACCCGGCCGGCTTTCCCGGTGCGGCCGGGCAGCCGGACCGGCCCCGTCCCCGACGGCGGCGCGGGCCGCCGCCGGGGCCCGGCCGCACCGGGAAAGCCACGAACCGCTACGCTCATGGTTGAAACCCGAACTGATCACCAGTTGTGAAATTAGTGACACCTAGGGTGATATCACCGGCCAGATGTGACAAATCGGGCGCCGATGGGTACAAACAGGGGCGGCACGCCAAACGACGCATGTCCCCGGACGGGAATCTTCGTCGACAGCCGGGCGTTGACCGAACTGACGAAGAACAGCGACCAACTAGTCCTGTGGGCCATAAGCCCGGGAGGCACGATTCATGAGCGAGCGAGCTCTTCGCGGCACGCGACTCGGGGCCACTAGCTACGAGACCGACCGCGGTATCGATCTGGCTCCGCGCCAGACTGTCGAGTATGCATGTCAGAACGGACACCGATTCGAGGTTCCCTTCTCCGTGGAAGCGGAGATTCCCTCGGCCTGGGAATGCCGTTTCTGCGGCCAGGAAGCAGTACTTCTCGACGGCGACGAGCCGGAGGAGAAGAAGACCAAGCCCACGCGTACCCATTGGGACATGTTGATGGAGCGCCGGACGCGCGAGGAGTTGGAGGAGGTGCTGGCCGAGCGGCTGGCCGTGCTCCGCTCCGGTGGGATGAATCTCGCGGTGCACCCGCGCGACACCCGCAAGAGCGCCTGACCTCGCTCCCGCCCCCAGCGGGAGGCAGTCGAAAAGGGACCCTGAATTGTTCAGGGTCCCTTTCGTGTGTCCGCAGCCGGGTCGCCCTTCTCCCGGCGTCCGTCCGTCCGGGACGCCTCCCCCGCTCCCCCGGCCTGCCCGTGGGGGCGGCCGGCCCGGTGTGCGGCGGGTCGCCCCCACGGGGAACGGGCTGTGCAGCTCAGGAACGGCGGTGCGCTCAGATCCCGGCCGGCGTCCGGCGGGCCGGACGGGTGCCCACCGGCGGTTCAGCCGGTGATCGGCGGGCGGTAGCCGGTCTCGGGGCCGCGCGGGCCCTGGGCCGGGTCGACCACCTCGCCCTGGACGATCTTGCCGTCCGGGCGGTGGATCCTCAGCTGCTCCTGGAGCCGCACGGCGTCCGCGAACGGATCCGTGCCGGCCAGCGGGGAGCGGCGCAGCGCGGCGCCGGCCGCCTTGCGCCCGGCCGCCCGCCAGAGCGCACGGGTGGGCGGCAGCAGCAGGGTCACGGCCAGCAGATCGGAGAGGAAGCCCGGGACGATCAGCAGCAGGCCGGCCAGGACGGTCAGGCTGGTGCCGGTCTGAGCCTGCCGGGGCTTGGGGTCACGGCTCTGCTCGAAGGCCGCCGAGAGGGCCTTCAGACCGGCCCGCTTGATCAGCCAGCCGCCGAGCAGGACGCCGGCCAGGAGCAGCAGCACGACCGCGAAGCCGCCGATCGCGGAACCGACCTGGACCAGCAGCCAGATCTCCAGGACCAGCCAGGCGGTGATCAGCAGCGGCAGCACCCGCCGGATTCTGCCCCGGGGGGCCGGGCGGGCGGGGGTAGCTTGCTGGGTCACGGTACGGATCCACTCCATCGCGGTGCGCTCCGCGCCGCCCGGCGGAGTCCGGGGCGGTTACGGCACCACCGGGTTCAACGTGTCGTCCCCGGCGGGTGTTCCGCCGACGGGCCGTCCGCCGCGCCGGCGGCGCAGGCCGGCACCGACCGCGGCGCCGCAGGCCAGCAGTCCGGCGACGGCGAGCGTCCACTCCGGGACGGCACCGAGCCGGTCGGCCACCGTCCGCCCGTCGCGCAGCGGCACGGTCGCGGCGATCTCGGCGGCGGTCAGCTCGTCGGTGCGGGTGACCACCGAGCCGTCCGGGGCGATCACGCCGCTGATGCCGCTGGTGGCGGCGATCAGCACGGCCCGGCCGTGCTCGACGGCGCGCAGGCGGGACATCGCCAGCTGCTGGTCGGGCTGGCCGCTGAGCGCGTAGGTGGCGTTGTTGGTCTGCACCACCAGGACCCGCGCGCCCTGGTTGACGGTGTCGCGGACGATCTCGTCGTAGGCGACCTCGAAGCAGATCACGTCGCCGATCCGGGCCGGGCCGAGCTGCATCACGCCGGTGGAGGTACCGGGCCAGAAGTCGCGGGCGACCCGGTCCAGCCGGGTGATGATCTTCGAGAGTTCGGCGCGGAACGGCACGTACTCGCCGAACGGCACCGGGTGCTGCTTGGTGTACGAGGCGCCGGGGCCGGTCTTCGGGTCCCAGACGATGCCCTCGTTCTGGACGTGCTGCGCGTCCGGGCCGTCGACCAGGGTGCCGATCAGGGTGGGGACGCCGACGGCCTTCACCGCCTGGTCGATCCGCCGGTAGGCCAGCGGGTCGCTGAACGGGTCCAGGTCGGAGGCGTTCTCCGGCCAGATCACCACGTCGGGGCGCTCCCGGCGGCCGGCCGCGATGTCGGCGGCCAGCTTCTCGGTGGCCTCCGCGTGGTTGTTGAGCACCTGCATCGGGCGGCCGAGGAAGTCCATCCCGGGGTTGGGCACGTTGCCCTGGATGATGGCGACCTTGAGGGTGTCGTCGGCCGCGGTCGGCACCGGCACGGCGTACCCGGCGAGGACGGCGGCGACGGCTCCCAGTGCCGCCAGGGCGGCGGCCCGGGGGGACCTGAGCGGGCCGCGCAGGCGCAGCGCCGCCCAGGCCAGCAGGGCGCCGCAGAGGGCGACCGCGAAGGTCACCAGCGGGGCGCCGCCGAGCGCGGCGAGCGGGGTGAAGGGCGTCGCGGTGTTGGCGAAGGCCAGCCGGCCCCAGGGGAACCCGCCGAGCGGGAGCCGGTCGCGGGCCCATTCCTGGGTGACCCAGAGGCAGGCCGTCCAGAGCGGCCAGCCGGGCAGCCGGGAGGTGACGGCGAGGCCGGCGCCGAGCGCGGCGACGAACAGCGCCTCGACCACCGACAGGCCGATCATGGCGTCCGTCCCGATCACCGTCAGCCACTTCAGCAGCAGCACGAAGAACGGCAGGCCGAAGGCGAAGCCCGTCCAGGCGCCCTGCCGGGCGGTCCGGCCGCGGGTCAGCAGCGAGAGCCCGGCCACCGCCAGGATCGACAGCGGCCACAGGTCGTACGGGGGGAACGCCGCGCCGAGCAGCAGGCCGAGCAGGACGGCCAGGCCCGTCCGGGGCAGGCCGGCGCGGACCTTGGCGAGGGCGCGGGCGCCCCGGCCGGCCGCGGGGGCCGAGGCGGGCTCCTCGGGCGCGGGCCCGGATGCCGACCGCTCCTGCGTGACGGGCAGTGCCACCTGCGCACCATCTCTCTGGTCGTACGTGTTCGCGCGTTCGTCGCCGTCCGTTGTCCGAACGCCGTGCGAAGACGGTACCCCGGATCCGGAGGTGTACGGATAACGGGGTGGCCACGCCCCGGGCGGCCGGTGACCGGACCCGGGGCGCGCCGGCGCGCGGCCGATCAGGCCCGGTGGACGGTCCGGCCGCGGACGACGGTGCGCCGGCAGACCGGCAGCGGCGCGCCGGGGGTGAGGTCGGGCAGGCCGGGGGTACCGGAGCGGGGGTCGGTGGACCAGCCCGCGACCCGGGAGTCGGGGGTCTGCACGACCAGCTCGCCGGCGGACCAGACCGCGTAGCTGGCGACCGCGCCGGGCACCAGCACGCCGTCCTGGTCGCGGCCCAGCGCGCGCCAGCCGCCGCGGGTGTGGGCGGTGAAAGCGGCCCGGACCGAGATCCGGTGCTCCGGCGTGCGGTGGAAGGCCGCCGCGCGCACCGTGCCCCAGGGGTCCAGGGCGGTGACCGGGGCGTCCGAGCCGAAGGCCAGCGGGACGCCGGCGCGCAGCAGCGCGGCGAAGGGGTTCAGCGCGGCCGCCCGCTCGGC